>JAEEQH010000031.1 GCA_016285245.1 Prevotella sp. | reverse complement strand
TTGCCGTTCAAGATGGTGGTCACGTCTTTGTTATGGAGGTACGCTTTTACGAGTGGACTAACGCAGAAAGGTGTGTCAAGTGCGAGGTCAAGACTCGTCACGTTATGGAACTCCAGCCCCAGCCTCTGCTCTATGTAGGTCAGAAAATAGGTGTCCTTTGAATAGAGTGTTTCATTGTCGAGACTGAACCAAACCTTACGATTGCCGTTGGTGTGTGTGTTGCTCTGCTCGTCACCTCGTGCAAGGTTGAATTTCAAGTAGCCCCACTCAATATCACGTGTGCCGTTATCCAATCGAATGGCATAGACGTTTTCAAAGTATCTGCCCTCTGTTCTGTATAGTCTGAACTCGTCCATATCAAGGCACTCGCCAAAGTCGAGGACGCTGAGTTGTTCGTAGTAGTAGGGATGCACTACCTCGTAGCAAAGGTTCACTGCATCAAGTTGAATAGGTCTCTTACATACTCGCTTCATCGTTTTGGTTATTACTCTCGTTATTTTCCTCGTCCTTGTAAGGGATTGTTGACCAGTACGCTTTCATAGCGTCTGATATTGCTTGTTTGTGGGTCTCGCTGAACGAGCGACCTCGCAAGCTCTGTGAGATACGCAGCTTGGTATCATCACGTAAGTCTCGATATTCTCTTCTCATTGTCATTATTGTTTTAATATAAATAGTACGTTAGTTAGAAAAAGTTGGTATAGTAGCGATAAAAATATTCAGTAGGCTGGCAGAATTAATAGAAAGAACTGTTTTATCCCTACCATTTAGTAGGAATGAAAAAGAACGAAGAGGATACATAAACCCAACCCCCATAGGCAGAGGGTTTTCCCCCTACTTATGGCGATTTTGGTTTTACTATGCGTGTACTGTTGCAAGCATAAAGTTCACAATTTTGTCGAAGTCCTCGATGAACTTTATGTTCGATATTTCGTCAGCGATGCCGACACAAAAACGACAATCGAAGCAATTCGATTGTCGTTTTTTCTATTCATCACATCTTATTTAGAACTCGTAGCCGAGGTTCAGACAGAAGTAGGGCTCCTTGGTGCGATTACTGTAGCCGAGGGTGGCACCCACCGGACCGAACATCGTGTTGTAATAGTAAGCCAGCTGCCCACCGTAGAGCGTCTTGTGCTTCAGCAGGCTGTTGACCTTGCCCGACTGCTGGGCACCGGCGGCGCGGAGCAGGATGTAGCTGCTCTTGCCGATGTGCTGCTGTGCCTGCAGCTGGGCGGCCACGAACTGCTTGTCGACATACTCCATGCAGCCGATACCGGCAAAGGGCATCTGCTGCTCCACATAGTGGCCGAAGTAGTCGCCGCCGATGGTGTTGCCGAAGACTGGTGGGACGATGCTGCCGAAGAGCAGACGTCCGTAGATCATCGGCTGGAGCGTGAAGCGGCTGCCGATGGTCAGCGAGGTGCGCCAGTTGGCACTGACGTCGCTCATGCCGTTCTTCTTGCCTAGCTTCGTTCCGTCAGCATCGCGGTCGTCGAGCTTAGTGAAGTCGTTGGTGACGTAGGCATACTCAGCAGTCAAGCGGCTACCGCGTGTGGGGAAGTACCAGTTGTCCTCGCTGTTATAGGTCATGCGGGCACGGTAGCTGAAGAAGTGCTCGTTCTTCAGCTTCACTTGTTTCGATGTCTCGGAACCGAGCTGGTTGCGGTAGTGCATAAAGTCCCAGCGGAGTCCCATCTGGAGGTTGAAGTGTCGAAGGTCGAAGTTCAGCGGCGTCAGCTCGCCCTGGAACTGGTTGTAGAGGATATTGTAGGCACGGTCGCCCTTCATGTAGACATCAACATCGTTGCGGCGGAACTCATAGCTTAGCGTGGGACGCGTGAAGCTGCGCGGGTGGACGGTGAGCTCGGCGCGTGTCTTCAGACGCTTGCCCAGGCGGATGGTGATGTCGGAGTTCACCGGTGTGGCACTCTTCATCGGGATGTCGAGACCCAGCTGTACGGCGGCATACTCCTCGGTGTCGTAGCGGAAGCCGGCATGGAACTGCACCGACTTGCGGTTGCCTGCCAAGAGGATGACCCGCACGCCGTTCCCCTCAGGTACGAGACGGCACTCTGCTGTCTGGTAGAACAGATCCACGCGCATCGACGTGGTGAGCTCCTGTTCTAGCTTGGCATCGATGCTGTCCGTCCGCTGGAGGTGGAACTTGCTGCGTATGAACTTCTCAGCCTGAGGCGTCATGTTCTCGAAAGTATAGCCTGTGACGAACTGCTTCTCGGTCATCACCTGCGGCCGCAGGGGGTGGTGAACAACGGCGCGGAACGTGTCGGGGATACCGATAATCGGTTTCAGCGCCATAATCTGGTCCCAGTGGCGCATGGCCTCCTCCTCACCGCGGCGTATCAGGGTGTCGATGGCATCGAGGGTGAAGCTGGCAGCGTTGTAGCCCTTCGTGTCGACAGCCATGTGGAGGTCGGTCATGGCGATGTTCTCGTCAACCTTGTTCTTACAGTTCACGTCGATGATCTGGCTGAGGATGCTCATTGTGCCACCCATGTCCTCGGCACCCTTCGGCGGTCCCTGGACGGTGACGCCGATGACGATGTCGGCACCCATCTCGCGGGCAATGTCGACAGGGTAGTTGTTCTTCAGACCACCGTCGACGAGCACCTTGTCGCCAATCCTGACGGGCGAGAAGGCAGCGGGTATGGCCATCGAGGCACGCATGGCCTGCGGCAGCCGTCCGCTGTGGAAGTCTACCTCGGAGTTGTCGATGATGTTCGTTGCCACACAGGCAAACGGTATGCGCAGGTCGTTTGTGAAGTCGAGAGAGTCGGTATAGCCCGTGCAGAGCTGTTGGAACAGTTCGGCGAGGTTCTTGCCCTTGATGATGCCGCCGGCCTGCATATCCTTCTGTCCGATGGTGACACCGGTGGTGAAGGCGTAGGTGTTCTGCTTCTTACGGTCGCTGAGGCTCTGACGCCGCAGGTCCTCGCGGTCGGTGATGACGTAGCTCCAGTCCTGCACGCGTACCATCGAGTCGAGCGAGTGGGAGTTGTAGCCGATGGCGTAGAGGCCGCCGATGATGCTGCCCATTGACGTGCCGGTGATGTAGTCGACGGGAATGCCCGCCTTCTCGAGCACCTTCAGCACACCGATGTGTGCCATACCCTTAGCACCGCCGCCACTGAGGACGACGCCCACTTTCTTACGTTGTGGCTCCTGTTGCTGTTCTTGCTGAGCACTTGCTGCGCCACACATCAGCGCGGCTGCTATAATCAATACTGTCTTTTTCATTATAGTGTGTATGATAATTTCTTCTTTCTTACTTCTTCATCTTTTTCCATTGCTGATACTCGTCACAGCGGGAGACGTAGGGGGCTGCCGGCTGCTGAAGGACGTACGCGTCGAGGGCGGCAAACGCCTGGTATTGCGACGAGCGGCTGTCGGGTACGACCTCGTAGTCGATAATCTTGTCGTTCCACTCCTTGCGGTACCACCACGAGGAGTGCAGCTCGCCGTAGCAGCGGGCGAAGAGGGCACGCTGACGCAGCGTGGCGTCGCTGCTGCGGGCAGCCTCAGCAAGCAGGGCGAGGGCCTTGGCGCCGAAGTCGGTCTCATGGCAGCGTACCGTGTCGATGACGCTCTTGCCATCGCGCATCAGGAACCAGCAGTCGCCGCGGAAGGATGCCTGCGCGTAGCGCACGGCAAGGTCGTAGCTTCGCTGGCAGCGCGCTTTCGCGTCGAGCAGGGCGGTAGTACTCTCGAGCTGTCGCATCTCAGTGGCAAAGGTCACCTTCGGGTTGGCCTTGAGCGTCCACTGGCGCTCGCTGTAGACAACGTCGTCCTTCAGCCATTGGCGTTGTATCCATGGCTCGATGTCAAAGCTGCGCAGGGCAGCATAGGGGGCGTAGCCCTTGTCTTTGTAGTAGGCGAGTGGCACGCGTTGCAGCCACTTCAGGGCATCGTCCCAGCGGCAGAGCCGCATATACTTCGTCCCGACGAGGTCGTTGAGGGCGTCGAGGTCGGCATGCTGGCGCGCTTTCAGGTAGGCGTCCAGGGCGGGCGTGGTGGCCGTAGCGGGCGTAGTGGCATAGGTGATGTACTGCTGGAGACACTGGACATCTATAGTGTCAGCACCGAGGTCGTATTCGCCACAGCCGGTGACCTTCTCTATCGCTAACAGACGGACGGGCTGACTGGCGTAGCGCTTCATGAGCACCTGATGGGCGATGCGGTCCTGTGCGTCTAAGAAGAAGCCTTCGTCCTTCGTCTTGTCTCCGAGCCACGCCAATTCGCTGGCCACGAAGTCGTCAAGCTTCTTGCCATCGCCCATCTGGGCGGCGTTGATATAGAAGCGCAGTACCCGCGCATTGTCCTTCATGCGCTGTGTACCCTCCATCGTTTCCGTCATGGCGATGTCGCTGACGGCCTGCTGCTTGTTGCCAAAGAGATACTCCAGCCACGCCTTCGCCATCTGCCACATCACGGGCACGTCGGTCTTGCCTTCGCGCACCACCTGCTGGCAGAGCTGACACATCTGTTGTGCCTCCTGTTTCGTGATGTTGCGGATGAATAGTTTACCGCCAATCTCTCCCTCCTGACCATCGGCGTCGATGGCCTCTTGGGCGTTGTTCACGAAGTCCTTGAGCAGGAACTTCAGCACCGGCGAGTCGGGCTCCTTCAGGTACTCCTGACGGATGGCCTGGTACGAACGGCGCTTGTAGAATATTGTCATCAGACTAGCCCAGTCACCCTGTTCGGCGAAGATTTTACCGGCTATCTGCTCGCTGCCCGTGTTGTTGAGGGCACCGGCATAGATGTTGTACATCATGTCGCGGTAGACGCTCTCAATCAACTTACTGCCCGTGGTGTGCCAGAAAGTGACGTTCTGGGCGTGCTCGCCCAACAGCATATTGCAGCGCATCACCAAGAGGGCGTGCTGCGAGCGCAGACGGCTCGTCAGCTTCGTCTGGGCATAGCTGCGCACGTTCAGCAGCGTCTGCCGGCGCTGTGCCAGCTGCTGCTTTGTGGGGTAGTCCCACTGCTCCTGACGTTTCTCGTCCGAGCACTTCAGGTACTTCTGCAGGTTCTGTATGTAGGTCACCATCAGCGCGTCGTTCTTGCGGCGGGCTATCTTGATGGCTTCGTCGGCATCAAACCAGTAGTACTCCTCTGTCGACCCCAGGTAGGTCTTCCAATTGTTGTTGCACGTGTTCTCTACCCGGTCGCGGAACTCCTGCGGGTCGTAGGGGCTGAACAGGTAATTGTTGTGGTTGGTCCACCAGATGCAGGCACTCATGGGGTGCCATAATGCTACCAATAGGCTAATGGTGATAAATCGCTTCATACGTTTCCGGTTGATATCTGTTGATGTTTTCTTGGTCCAAACAATAGGTGATGATGCTGCGTCGCAGTTCCGGCCGTTTCGCTTCGACGGCTGTCTTCACCCGTAGAATCTCGTCGGCCTCCACCGTGTGCTCTATCCTCACGCCGTGAATCTCGCGTTGCCAGCTGTACACGGGGTAGGCTGCTGCTAACGGCAATTGGTAGTCGGGCAGCCATCGCAGGTAGGGTGTCACGTCGCGTATGTCGAGTATCGGATTGCGCTCCATGAACTTCCCCGGGTCGCCCGTGTTGTAAATCATCAGCACGCCATAGTCAACAGGTGGCACGGGCATCGACAGTTGGTGAAGACGGATGGTTGTAGAAAGGTGAGAAGTGAGAGATGAGAGGTGAGAGATATGATTACCTTTGTTCCACTCCTCTTTGACCTCCCTCAGGAAGTCGTAGTACACCTTGCGGCTGCGGGCGGTGTAGTCGCAGTCTATCTGCAGTTCCCGTACTTCCGTGATGTCGTTTGTCTCGTTCATCTGTCGTATACGCTTCACCAGCTTCGCTGCCAGTCCAGGGTGTGGCTCGTGCATGCAGTCCTCGGTGATGTAGACCGTCGGCACCACCTCTATACCAGTGGGCAGCGTGTCGCTGAAGCGCAGTGTCGCGTTGGGCATCGGCTCACCCTCTTTCATCACCACATCGAAGTAGCGGCAGTACACCTTTTTTATATGATAAGTATGCAGGAAGGCACGCTCTGTGGAGTCGAGGTGCAAGTCTGTGCGCCAGTAGTACACAGACTGCCCCTCGTCAATCGTTCCTAGAGTCTCTGGTCCCTTTCGACAACCCGTCAGGGTGAACAGGACGAGGAACATCCACACAGCATGGTCTCTCATCACACTCTATGGATGTGCTACTTTCTTGCCGTTGACGATGTTCACGCCGCGTGAAGGCTGCTGCTGGCGGATGCCGCTGAGGCTGTATACCTCGGCATCACGCGTCTGCTGCACGGTGCTGATGCCCGTCTTGTCGGTGCGGCTGAACTGGAAGGTGACTATCAGCGGGGTGTGGTCGCCAAGGGGTTTGCCGTCCAGCATATAGCCATCGGTATCAAGTTCGGCGCTGACAGGGATGAGAATGTTGCCGACGGTGGGGTTGACATAAAGCACCTTGTCGAGCTCCTCCGACTTTAGCTTGTCGCCGCCAAGAGCAGGGTATTGCCCCTCGTTGTGCAGCACCATCCAGGCATCGCCGACGGTGGCCTTGCCCGAGGCAGTGAGGGGCTCGAAGAACGCCGTCTGTATGTCGTCGCGGTTATAGTAGCTGTTCATGTCTCCAGCCACGATGATGGGACGGTTGTCGAGACGTGCCAGGATGTGCTGGCACAGCTGCTGCCACTGCGACAGACGAGCCTCACGGTCTTTCGTGTCGTTGCCAACGGACTCGTCGCGCTCGGAACTGGCATCCATGTGCATGTTGTAGACGACAATCTCGGTACCGTTGGCAAGCGTCAGCTCATGACGACGGAAGCCCTTGGTGATGATGTCGTCGAACTCGTGGCTGAACTTTCCGAACGACTGTTGCCAGGGCACACGCTCGTAGGCTGTCGACTGGCAGTCCTTCTTCCACACCATGTTAAGACCGTCGGCCTTGAACCGGTGGTTATGCAGGTGGGCGTAGTCGATGGGTTCGTCTTCCATCATGATGCCACCGCTCCACTCATCGTGGTTATATCCGGCAAAGAGTCGCGACCATATCTCCCAGCGGTAGTTGAAGTCCTCCTGCATGGCGACGATGTCGCAATTCTTGCTGGCAATGTATTCACTGACGACCTCGCTGCCGGCAGAACCCGGCCCGTCGGCGTTCACGTCGAAGAACAACACCTTACGTGGCAGTCCGTCGACATTCAGTGTCATGATGCTTACCGTCTGCGCCTCGTTATCGGCCATGGCGGCTATGGTGGTGCCCATCATGAGGGCAAGGAATAATCTTCTGTATTTCATAATCTCTCAATCTCTCAATCTCTTAATCCTGTTGTTAGAACGGTAGCTGGATGGACTCGAGGTCGAAGTTGTTCTCATGGAGCCAGTTCTCCAGTTGTTGGTAGAAGAACGACGGTGTGCCAGGCACAAGCTGAGGCTGCTGCGTGGCGGAGCCTCTCTCCTGACGCGACCCGGCGTCGGTGCTGTCGTCGCTGCTGAGGTAAGTGTAGATTTCAAGGATGTCCTGCAAGGTCAGGCCGCTGTCGTCGGCCATGGTCAGCAGATCGGTATATGTCAAGTCGTGGGGCTCCAGATAACGGTCGAGAGCCTCGGTAATCTCTGTGATCTTGGCCATGGCCGACCAGATGTCGCCTCCGCCGCCCATGCCTTTAACGGCACTCTTCAGGTCGTAGCCCTTCGCCTCGAGGGTCTTGACGATACCCATCGGCGTGGCATCCTTCACGAGGTCGGCATAGTGGGTGTTCAGCTCACCGTCGTAGTAGAGAATGGGCAAGGCTGTGAGCATTGCCGACAGTCCGAGGTAGTAGCAGACGCCACCGAGCAGGGTGTGGTCCTTGCTGTTGAGTATAAAGTTGGTCTGCAGGTGTGTCTGCTCGGGGATGATGGTCTTGCGGAACAATGGGCTGGTTCCGTTCTCGTACTTGTAATTTGAGAGGAATGTCAGCAGGGCACGGTCGCTCGCTACAGGTACCGTCATGTCGCGGTACAAATGCATCACCATGTAGTTTTGTGTCGTGTCGGGCACCCAGTCGTTCTTCAACTCATGATCCTTTAGAGCCTGACGCAGCTTCTTATACGCCTCCGACGTTCTATCGAGCAATGTGTCCTTGACGATGTCCGTCAGCTTCAAATGACGTAACTCGTCCAAGATGTCGGAGGTTTTGTATTGGCCGCTGTTCATCCATTCATCGAACTTCGAGGCCCAGGGCTCCTTCAGCATCTCCTCCGTCTTCAGCCCTAGATGGGCGTGGCGGTTATAGCTGTCGAGCACCATGAGTAGTCCGAAGAAGCGGCCTGGCTGGTCCTTGATGGCGAGATAGTCGTCGAAAGCCGTCTCCATGTCGAAAGGCAAGCCGCCGACAAAGGTCTTGTCGAAGGAGATGACGTCGCGGTACTTCATGTCGCGCAGCTTCTGCGTTGCAATGGCGTCGTATCCGCCCGAGGAGTAGCCGGCATTGATGAGGAAACGACCCTGACTGATCTTGCGGTCGTCCAACAGCTTGCGTGCTGCTAGCAGACAGTCGATGCTGGCCTGGGCGTTGGCATCGCCGAAACAGTACCACTGGCCCTTGCCTTCGGTGATGCCGAAGCCGTAGAAGTCGCTACCCACCTGGATATAGTTGGGACTCAGTGGATTGGCAAAGACGATGTCTTCGCCCTGGGCATTGCCGCGGGTGGGGGCACCATCGTAGCTCATCTGCGTGTAGTGGTTCATCAGCACCACGCCGTCGCAGGGCTGTTCGCCATTGAGCACGTCGGTGGGTATGGCAATGTAACCGCTCAGCGTTGCGTCGTTGCCCTCGGGGTCTGTCGACGGGTACGCAATGTCGATGCGGTGCATGGGACGGCTGAAGAGGAAGATGCTCTCCGTACCGAAGTGCCAGACGGTGTCGGTCTCGTGAATCACCTCATAGGCGGGTGCCGTCTCCTGGGCAGTAGCGATAGTCGTCTGTGTGACAATCGCCAACAGTAGTAAAGCGTACTTTTTTATCATAGCCTCTTTGATGCTTTAGAGTAGTTCCGGAAGTTGATAGAGACGGGTGCTGTTGCTGCCCTTAATGAGGATGTGATAGCCCGAGGGCTGCTGCTGGGCGATGGCGGCTTTCACCTCGTCGACATCGTGGAAATGGCGGAAGGCTGCGGGAAGGTCGGTGTACTCGTCGCCAACGAGCCACACCTCGTCGAGGTTGCTTTCGGCAAGCTGTGCCACGAGCTTCTGGTGCTCCTTGTGGCTGGAGTTGCCCAACTCGCGCATCTCGCCGAGGATGACCATCTTCGGCGTGACGTCCATCTGACGGAAGTTGTCCAGGGCGGCGCGCATAGACGAGGGGTTGGCGTTATAGGCATCGACGACGAGACGGTTCTTGGCGGTGACGGTCAGCTGCGAACGGTTGTTCGACGGCTTGTAGCCCTCCAGCGCCGCGTTGATGTCGGCAGGATCGACGCCGAAGTTCAGTCCCACGGCGATGGCCGCCATCATGTTGTCGATGTTATACGAACCGATGAGCTGCGTCTGCACTTCGTACCAGACAGGCTCAGAATCACGGGGACAGTCCCCCTGTAATCCGCTTTGCTCCTCACAGCTGGGACAGTCCCCACGTTCCTCGTTCCTCGTTCCTCGTTCCTCGAGATTAGTGTCGCTCTCGCGCCAGCGGAACTTGAGGAACGGGGCGCAGGAGACGACCTCGCCGACGGTGCAACCCTCGACATTGTCGATATTGGTAGAGTAGGGGGCTACCCATACGTTGTCGGGAAGGATGTCGCAGAGCCGCTCGTTGTCGACATTCAGGAACACCAGACTCTCTCCGCGGCGCCCGAGGTAGTCGTAAAGCTCGCCCTTGGTCTTCACCACGTTCTTGAACGAGCCGAAACCCTGCAGGTGGGCGCGTCCCACATTGGTGATGAGCCCGCAGGTCGGCTCTGCCGTCTCAGCCAGCGTCTTGATGTCGCCGGGGTGTGAGGCCCCCATCTCGATGACGGCGATGTCGTGCTCCGCGGTCAGACGAAACAGCGTCTTGGGCACGCCGACGTCATTGTTGAAGTTGCCCTGGGTGTAAAGGACGTTGTACTTCTTCTGCAGGACGGAGGCGATGAGCTCCTTCGTTGTCGTCTTACCGTTGGTGCCGGTGATGGCGATGACGGGGATATGGAACTGGCGGCGGTGCTCGCGTGCCAGGTCCTTGAATGTCTGGAGACAGTCGGAGACCCTGATGAGGGCGGGGGATGAAGGGGGGGCTACTGCCTCGTCAACGATGGCATAGCTACAGCCTTTCTCGAGTGCCTGAAGGGCAAACTGGTTGCCGTTGAAATTGTCACCTTTCAAAGCTAGGAAGATGCTGCCTTCGGGGCAGTCGCGGCTGTCGGTGGTGATGCATGGATGCTCTTGATAGAGCTTGTAGAGTTCTTTGATGGTCATAAACTTCGTGATTTTTGTGCAAAATTACGAAATAATTATGAATTATGAATTATGAATTATGAATTATTTCGTATCTTTGTAGGCGAAATGGAGTATTCTATCAATGTGAATGGACAAATGATGGACCTGTCGCAGCCTCGTGTGATGGGTATTCTGAACGTTACGCCAGACTCGTTCTACAGCGAAAGTCGCGCCCAGACAAAGGAGATGGTCGTGGCCCGTGTGCGTGAGATGCTGGCGCAGGGTGCCGACATCATTGACGTCGGTGCCTGTTCCACGCGTCCTGGCTCCGAGCCGGCATCGGCACAGGAGGAGATGCAACGGCTGCGCATGGCGCTGCGCACCATCCGTCAGGAGGTGGCCGACGTGGTGCTATCGATAGACACGTTCCGTCCTGATGTGGCGAAGATGGCCGTTGAGGAGTTTGGTGCCGACATCATCAACGACGTGGGTGATGACTTTCAACAGTCAACAGTAAACAGTAAACCGTCAACTGTAAACCGTCAACTAGAAATGTTCCGTACAGTGAGCCGTCTGGGTGTTCCCTACGTGCTGATGTCGCGGCAATCCACCGTGGAGACAATCCTCATGGAGTTTGCCGAGCGTGTGCAGCAGTTGCGCGATATCGGACAGAAGGACATCATCCTTGACCCTGGTTTCGGCTTCGGCAAGACCATGGAGCAGAACTTTGAAGTGCTCAACGGACAGGACCGTCTGTTGGTGATGGGGCTGCCGTTGCTGGTTGGTGTGTCGCGCAAGAGGATGGTCTACAACATGTTGGGTACGACGCCCGCCGAGGCTCTCAACGGTACGACGGTGCTGAACACCATAGCCCTGATGAAGGGCGCCTCCATTCTGCGTGTCCATGATGTACGCGAGGCCGTGGAATGTGTCCGTCTCGTAAATAGTCTAACAACCGTATAAGCCATGTTTATAGATTTCGGACTGAAGGACATTATCGATATCCTGCTGGTGGCGCTGATGCTTTACTACGTCTACCGGCTGATGCGTGAGTCGCGCTCACTGAACATCTTCGTGGGCATCTTGATCTTCATCGTGATATGGCTCTTTGTCTCGCAGATACTGGAGATGCGCCTGCTGGGTACCATCCTCGACAAACTGGTGTCGGTGGGTGTCATTGCCCTCATCGTCCTCTTTCAGGACGAGATCCGTAAGTTCTTCTATAACATCGGGGCACACCAGCATTTCCGTCGCCTGAAGAACCTCTTCTCGTCGAAAACGGCCACGGAGCGCCAGCGCGAGGATATCAAGCAGACGGTCATGCCCGTTGTCATGGCCTGTCTCTCGATGTCTAAGAATAAGGTGGGCGCGCTGATTGTCATCGAGCGTGCGTCGCCGTTGACGGAGGTCATCAGGACGGGTGACATCCTTAATGCCGACATCAACCAGCGTCTGTTGGAGAACATTTTCTTCAAGAACTCACCGCTTCACGATGGCGCCGTCGTCATTGTGAAGCAACAGATACGTGCGGCCGGCTGCATCCTGCCCGTGAGCCACGACCTCGACATCCCCAAGGAGTTGGGACTACGTCACCGCTCCGCTCTGGGTATCTCGCAGGAGAGCGATGCCATTGCTATCGTTGTCAGCGAGGAGACGGGTACCATTTCCACGGCCGTGCGCGGCAAGTTCCGCCTCCGCCTGTCGGCAGAGGAGTTGGAGAGTTTCCTGACTCAAAATCTGGAATAGCGAGCTCTTTGCAGGCTAGGCCAAGTAATAATATAGGACGATAGAATACTATCGTTCCTTCTCCGCAATACATTCCATCTCCACCAGCCATGCCGGGCGACACACCTTGGCGTGGGTGATGATGCGTGGCACGTCAGGGTAGAAATGTGCCATATAGTCGTCGACGACAGCAGCATCGGCAAGGTCGCGCAGGTAGATGATGAAGTAGCGTACGTCGGCCATCGTGGCACCGCCGTCGGAGAGCAGCGCACCGATGTTCTCAAGCAGACGACCCGTCTGACGGCTGATGTTTCCGGTGTGTACCACCTCGCCGTGACAGTCGATGCTGGCTGTTCCGGAGATGAAGTATTCGTAACGGTGGGGCAGCGTGATACGTGTGCCACGCTCGAAGGCCACACCGTACTCATGGGTGGGGTTCAGATGGTCCAGTGCCTTGAGGTAGAGACGGTCGGCGGGCTCTGCATCGACGGCCGTGAGGAAATCAATGGCCACACAGACGTTCTTGCCCACGGCACGGCCGCCGATGCCCGTGCTCGCAATGAAGTGGGTGTCAACGGTGAGTCCGTGCTGCCGGAAGATGTCGTTACGTGCCTTGACGACACCATCGTAGTTCGTGTCAATGTCGCGCACGTAGATCCATGTGCGCAGACAGTGGTCCTTCAGTGTCATTCCGCGCTCCTTGAGCAGTCCGAGATATTTTTCGAAGAGCATCACTGTCTGTGTGTAGGAGCCGAAGTTCATCACCTCGTCATCCTGCAGGCGCAGACTGTCGAGCGTGAAGGCGTCGGGCTCGTCGTCGGTCTTCATCAGCAGTCCGATCTTAGCGCCGCCGATGGGTGATTGCTGGATGATGGTATAGTCAGCCTTCGCCACGATGTCGGTCATCAGCGGCGACTCCCGTAGTGCCTCGTCCTGGTTGGCGATGTCACTAAGGAATATTTTCGTGTAGCGCAGGGTGCGTCCTGCCTGCTCCTCATCGGCGATGTAGGCTTTCACCTCCTTGTAGAGTCCGGACAGCCGCTCAGGAAAGAGCCCTTGTCCGCAGTCGGTCATTATCTTGTACTGGTCCATTACTTCAATCTCTCAACCTTCAATACTTCAATTTTTCAATTTTTCAATTCTTCCGAACTTCCAACGTACTTCACGGCATCGCCCTTGCTGCCTTTCAGGATGTCGGCAAACTGCTGGGGCTTGACCTTGACGGGGCCGCGCATGAACTCGGGGATGTTATAGCTCTTCATGAACTGACGGTGGTAGTCGGGGTCTGCCTGCGGTAGCTCGAAAGGCTTGCTGCCCTTGCCCTGGGCGTCGACATGGGCAAAGAAGGGGCGGGTGTAGTCGCCATCGTCGCGACGGCTGCTGAAGACCACCCAGCGGCCGTTCGATGACCAAGAGTGGTAGCTCTCCGTGTCCTTCGAGTTGATCTCGTCCATGGCGCGTACGCTGCCGTCGCTGAGGTCCATCAGGTATAGGTCAGCCTCGTGATGCCAGATGTGGAACACGCCATAGTTACCGAGCGTGAACATCAGGTAGCGGCCGTCGGGCGACACGCGTGGCAGCGTGGCACTCTTGTCCAGACTGTCGGCGCGGAACACGATCTCGCGGGGGCCGAAGGTGTATGTATCGGGGTCGAACGACTTCTTGTAAATGTTGTATTTGAAATGGTATGCGCGGCGGAGGACCTCAGTAGCGTGGTCGACGGTGTCCTGGAACTCAAAGTGGGCGCTGCAGTAGTAGAGCGTCTTGCCGTCGGGAGCCCAGGCGGGGAACACCTCGAACTCCGTCGTGTCGTTCTCAATGTTCGTCACCTCGTTGCTCTCCACATTGTAGGCTATCAGGTCGCTGACGGCATCAAACACCTCAATCTTGTTACGGTTGCGCGTGTGGAAGCTCTGGCTGGTCTTGTTCGTGGAGTAGACGATGAACGGCAGCCACGGGTGCCAGGCTGGATAGACACCAGCCGAGATGATGGAGTCGTTGCGCATATTGATCTTACGGATCTTACCGTCGTAGCAGATGACCGTGCCGCCGTGGTTCTGACGGGCATGGAACTGCATCCGCTGCGGGTTGTAGTTCTGGTAGTTGTGGCAGTTGACGCACTGGCCTTCGGTCTCCGTGCCGCAAAGCATATTGTTGACCATCACCTCCTCACGGTAGTCCTCGAGACAGCGCTGGCTGAGTGTCAGCTCCTCATAGGCCACGTAGGAGGGCGAGATGAGACGGTAGCTGAGGTAGGGGTCGATGCTGTCTTTCGACACATAGAGGTGGAACGGCTTGTAGCCCTTCCACGTATCTGCCTGACGGACGAACACCTCGACGGTGATGTCCTTGCCGGCGGCTTCGGTGAGCATATCGCGCCACTCGTCGGCATCGGGCTGTACGGCATCGCCGCCATAGACTTCCTGACGGTTGCCGACAGTGTAGCGTGCGACAATCTCGTCAGCATCACCATCCCACTCGAACGTCAGCGGTGCAATGTTGACGGGGATGGTGACGTCTGTGTAGTCGGGGTAGATATTTGGCGCCTTGTCCACCTTTGTGTAGGTGTCGGGGATGCTGGCATTGTTGCAGGCTGTCAGCACCGACATCAGTATCATCAACAAATATATCGTCTTTTTCATCTTCATACCAATTACTCAATCTCTCAATCTCTAATACAGCTTCTGGTTCCTGACGAAGTAGTACTCGTAGAAGTACGTCTGTCCGAAACGTGGGAAGAGGGCACGCGCCATGCCGTCCTCGTCGAGGTTGGCGTAGCTTTGGGCTGTCTTCATCAGCTCCTTGTACGTCTTGGGAACGCTCTCGTCGAAAGGCATATGGCTGGTGTCGACATTCTTCTCCAGCTCACCATAGAGGTACGCAGCCTCCTGAAGGTGCGTGGGCATATGCTGGCCGATGTGCGTCTGGGCGTATGGGAAAAAGTTGCGCCAGAACGTCGGGATGTCCTTCGTCCATAGGGAGGCATAGACGGCCTGCTCAATATAGAGCGTGTCGTTGCTGGGGTAGTTGGCAAACTGCGTCATGATGAACTTCTCCACCAGGGTGTTGTCGCTGTTCAGAACGTCGGGAACCTTAGTCAGGTGCAGCACGGGCTCGAACTCCTGCGACGAGCCTACCGTTCCCTTCTCGAGCAGGGCCTCGTGCTGTTCGGCCCACTCGCGGTGATAACGGGTGTGCTTCAACTGGTTCAGGTATTTCCTGGCCAGCTGTTGCTCACCGCTGACCATGGCACAGCGTACGAAGTTCTTCAGGTTGTAGACACGCCAGCCGCGCTCTACGCCGGCTTCCATGCACCAGCGGTAGCAGTAGTTGTACTGGCCATAGTGGAAGTAGAGAGGTACGCCGACAATGTCGACCATCGCCACGGGGAAGGGGGCATCGCTGGCCTTCGAACCCGTGCGGTACTGGTACATCGTGTCGCCTTGGCGTCCCTGGCGGAACAGTGCCAGGTTCTTCATCATGACGATGGCACGTGTAGGCTCGTCCTCCAGGTTGGCAGCCTCCTGACGTACGCCTTCCCAGTCGAGGTCTTCCATATAGTGCTGCATGGCCAGCTCCTTGTGGTAATTGTAGTCGTCGTACCAGAAGTGGCGCACGCCGGCGATAAGGACGGCGAGAATGACCACCTGACAGCAGATCCAGACGACGGGACGACGGATGGTATCCTTTAGAAGTCGGCTGGTGGCGGCCAACGCTACCAGCGCCAATGCCAGCACGAGGTAGGGCAGGTAGTAGACAGGGTACTCCTTGTCGATGATGAAGGCGGGCAGTCCCGTGCGGTAGATGTCATCGATAATGGTCTGGTTGTATACGTAGTTGTAGTAGGCCAACGGCACGATGCCGATGGCTGCTGCCGCCACGACGGTGGCCACGATGCGGTCCATCCGTTTGTAGTCCTCAAGGCGCCACGACAGCACAGCCATAAGCAGGGCCGCCAGCAGGGCATAGCAACCGATGAGGGGATAGAGTAGGGCAGTACTGACGGCGATGTAGACCGTCCGCAAGAAATACTTCGCGGGTATCAGCCGGTAGAGCCAGACGGCGCTGACGGCCATCGTTGTGCCGATGGTTCCGGCAAAGTAGATGCCGCGTAACTTGTTGTAGTACAGCCAGTAGCCCAGGCTGACGTCGCTGACGAGAAGTGCTGCCACGGGGATGAGCAACAGGACAGCCCACTTGGCGGGAACACGGAACGCGCGTGCGGTGACGAACATCAGCAGTGCCCACCAGAGCATGAGCATCGTCACGCCTATCCAGGAATGGTAGAAGAACTCCGTGAAGTAAGTGCCCAGCCATGTCAGCAGCCAGCCCGACGTCACCATCTGTTGCTTGAAGAACAGGGGTGTGTCGAGAAACATATTCAGTTCCTGTGCCTTCCACAGGACGTCGCTCTCGTAGGTGAGCAGGCTATATGCGATGGCCACAAGTGCCAATAGCAGCACGACAGGGCCTAGCAGTCTCAGTTTTTCCTTCATAGTTTTCAGTTTTCAGGGTGCAAAAGTAGTCAAAAAAATCGAAATACAAGACTCTTCGGGGAAAAATCTCTCACTTTGTTTGCGGTATTCCAATTATTTTTCGTACTTTTGCACGCACTTCGTATCGGACGGATTTATTTTTCTCTAATTATAAAAACAAACTATGGATTTATTAAGTCAAATTGTTGCGCGTGCCAAGTCAAACAAGCAGCGCATCGTGCTCCCCGAAGCAGAGGAGGAGCGTACCCTTTGTGCAGCCGACCGTGCGCTGGCTGACAATCTCGCAGACATCATCCTCATCGGTAACCCCGCCAAGGTCGAGGCCCTGGCAAAGGAGAAGGGTCTGACCAACATCGGCAAGGCCACACTCATCGACCCCGAGAACTACGACAAGAGCGAGGAACTGGCCGAGAAGCTGGCCGAGATCCGCAAGTCGAAGGGCATGACCATCGAGGAGGCTCGTAAGCTCATCAAGAATCCCCTGTACCTGGGCTGTATGATTATCAAGACCGAGGGTGCCGACGGTCAGATCTCTGGTGCGCTCTCTACGACAGGCGATACCCTCCGTCCTGCCCTGCAGATCATCAAGTGCCAGCCCGGCATCACCTGCGTCAGCGGCGGTCTGCTGCTCATCTCGAAGCAGAAGCAGTATGGTGAGAATGGTGTGCTTGTTGTGGCCGACGTCGCTGTGACGCCTATGCCCGATGCCGAACAACTGTCTCAGATTGCTGTCTGCACCGCTCAGATGGCGAAGGCCGTGGCCGGTTTCGAGGATCCCCGCGTGGCCATGCTGAGCTTCTCGACGAAGGGCTCTGCCAAGCATGAGGTCTGTGACAAGGTCATCGAGGCTACCCGTCTGGCTAAGGAGAAGGCTCCCGACCTGAAGATTGACGGCGAGCTGCAGGCTGACGCCGCCCTCGTTCCCAGCGTTGGTGCCAAGAAGGCTCCCGGCAGCGACATCGCCGGCAAGGCCAACGTCCTCGTGTTCCCGAACCTCGAGGTAGGAAACATCGGCTATAAGATGGTGCAGCGCCTTGGCGACGCCATCGCCATCGGTCCTGTTCTCCAGGGTATCGCCCGTCCCGTCAATGACCTCTCCCGTGGCTGCTCTGTCGATGACATCTACTACATGATCGCCATCACCGCCTGTCAGGCCATGGACGCCAAAAAGTAAAATTGAAGAATTATAAAATTGAAGAATTGAAGTTATGAAGATTCTTGTTTTAAACTGCGGTTCGTCGTCAATTAAGTACGCGCTGTACAACATGGACGACAAGAGTGTGATGACCAGTGGCGGAGCTGAGCGCGTTGGTTTGGACGGTGCCTTCGTGAAGGTGAAGCTCGCTAATGGCGAGAAGAAGCAGATTATGCACGACATCCCCGAGCATACCGAGGGCGTGAAGTTCATCTTCTCATTGCTGACCGATCCTGAGATTGGTGTCATCAAGAGTCTCGACGAGATCGACGCCGTAGGCCACCGCATGGTGCATGGCGGCGAGAAGTTCAACAAGTCGGTGGTTCTTACCGATGAGGTGCTGAAGGAGTTCGAGAAGTGCTCCGATCTGGCTCCGCTGCACAACCCCGCTAACCTGAAGGGCGTGAATGCCGTGAAGGAGCTGATGCCCGGTCTGCCGCAGGTAGGCGTCTTCGATACCGCCTTCCACCAGACGATGCCTCCCAAGGCCTTCATGTATGCCATTCCTTATGAGCTCTACGAGAAGTACGGCATCCGCCGCTATGGCTTCCACGGCACCTCTCACCGCTATGTCTCTGCCCGTGCCTGCGAGTTCTTAGGCATTCCTGCTGAGGGTACGAAGATGGTCACCTGTCACGTGGGTAACGGCGGCTCCATCGCTGCTGTCGTCGACGGAAAGTGCATCGACACCTCCATGGGTCTCACTCCGCTGGAGGGTCTCGTCATGGGTACCCGTTCCGGCGACATCGACGGTGGTGCCGTGACGTTCATCGAGAAGAAGCTTGGCCTCGACGCCGACGGTATGTCGAACCTGCTCAACAAGAAGAGTGGTGTGGCCGGACTGACGGGCGGCTCCAGCGATATGCGCGACGTGGAGAACGCTGCCAAGGCTGGTGACCCGAAGGCTCAGCTGGCTCAGGATATGTACTTCTACCGCATTAAGAAGTATATCGGCGCCTACGCTGCTGCCATGGGTGGTCTGGACGTCGTCGTCTTCACCGCCGGTGTCGGCGAGAACCAGATTGGTATGCGCTCGGCCGTCTGCAAGGACATGGAGTTCCTTGGCATCAAGTTCGATGAGTCGAAGAACAACGTCCGCGGCGAGGAGGCTATCATCTCGGCCGACGACTCGAAGGTGAAGGTTGTCGTCATCCCCACCGACGAGGAGCTGATGATTGCTACTGACACGATGAACCTGCTGTAAGACGAACACTTCGTTTTTCAATAACGAGGTTGTGTCATAACAAGCTTAGTTGAACAAAAATCTTCAAAATCTAACAAAAATGGCTTTCGAGAGGCTTGTTTTTGTTAGATTTTGAAGATTTTTGTTTTTTGATATATCGTTATTTTAGATGGCTGTTTGATGTGACCCCCCTGCTATTGTAGGGGTGTGAGCGGATAGACGATGTTCACGATGAAGATGTTGGCGGCGAGGATGATGAGGTTCATCAGCAGGCCGATGCGCATGAAGTCGCTGAAGCGGTAGCCGCCAGGACCGTAGACAAGCATATGGGTGGGGGAGCCGATGGGTGTGGCGAAGCTGCTGCTGACGCTCACCATCAGGGCGATGAGGAAGGGGAAGGGTTCGTAGCCCAGCTTCTCGGCTGCCTCGTACATGATGGGGAAGAACATGGCTCCTGCCGCCGTGTTCGAGATGAACTCCGTGATAAAGGTTCCCACGAGACAGATGGCCGCCATGACGACGATGGGGTTCGTGCCGCAGATGTCGAGGATGCCCATCGCGAGGCGTTCGGCGATGCCAGTCTTCTGGATGGCCAGTCCGAGGACGACGCTGCCGGCGAAGACCATCAGGACGTCCCAGTTGATGGCTTTCATGGCCTGGTCGGCGGTGCAGCAGCGCAGCAGGAGCATGGCGGCGGCAGCTATGAAGGCGCACTGTAGCAGCGGCATGACGTTGAGTGCTGAGAGGACTACCATGGCTATCATGATGACGGTTGAGATGAGTGTCCTCGCGCCGACGTTGACGACCTCCTCGCCGACGGTCAGCCCGTGGCTCGTCGTCAGCTCCAGGATGTCCTTCACCTTTCCGGCATAGACCAGATGGTCGCCACCCATGAGGAATTCCTCCTCAACCAGGGGTACTGGCACGTTGTCGAAATGGCGCCACTTGATGAGCCGGCCGCCCTTGACGTTCATCAGTCCGGCATAGCCCAGCGTCTCGCCGATGAACTTGTTGTCCGACGGCACCAACATCTCGACGGTGTACTCCGCCGTATCCTCGCTGTCCGACTCGGGTGCCTGACGGTCTGGGAGCAGGCGACGCATGGCGATGACCGAGAGCACGCCCACCGCGAGACAGAACAGTCCGGGGATGGTCGTCGCCAGCACGTTCATCGTTGTGCCCGTCTTGTCGGCATACAACCCGCTGATAATCAGGTTCGGCGGCGTGCCGATGAGTGTGCAGACACCACCCATGCCCGAGGCGTAGCTCAACGGGATGAGCAGCTTCGACGGCGATATGCCCAGCTTCTTCGACCACATCTTGACGATGCTGACGAACATGGCCACCACCGTTGTGTTGCTGAGGAACGAGCTCAGCGCCGCCACCGGCAGCATCAGTCTGACCACCGCCTTGCCGTAGCTGCCGGGCTGTCCCAGGAGGTTGTGCACGATCCATTGCAGCACACCCGTGTGCGTCAATCCCGCCACGACGACAAACAGTACGCCGATGACCACCACCGACGTGGAGCTGAAACCCGAGAACGCTTCCTTCGGATCGAGCACGCCCGTGACGAACAGCACGCCGACGGCTGCCAAAAACACCAGGTCGGTACGGAGCTTTGTCAGCAGCAGCGTGGTGAACATTCCCAGCACCGTGACAATCGTGATCCACGCATGCAGGTTAAACCCCAAGAACAATTCTGTTTCCATATGTCCATTAATACTTCTAAACCTTGTATGAACCGCTGAGCGGTTTATACGGTGCAAAAGTACTAAATCTTTGGGACATTATTATACACTTTCCTTATTTTTTTCTGATGACAGCATGAGGGAAGTGCTCTTTGATGGCAGCTTCCTGTTCGTCGGTCATCTCGCCATCTATTGTCAGGTTGTCAATCTGCAGTTTGTAGAACCACTCGGGCAGTTCCACTTTGTCGGTAAAGTAGAGGGTCAACCTCTTGATGTGTGGCAACTGGGATAGGTGCTCGGGTACCTTGTTCACACGCAACTCGATGCCGAGGAACGAAGTCTCTGAGTCCATCTTTTCGAGTCTCTTCACAATACTATCGTTGCTTTCCATCTGTCGCACCACCCATCCCATCTTGGGCTTGAGGGCATGTGTCTGGGTGTCCACTTCCGTACCAATGAAGCCTGCTACGAGTTGCAGCGGAACCTCAGTAAGAACAGTACCATCGGCGGGATCGATAATCTGGTATTTGAAGTCGACATACACCCGTTCCGATGGCATTTTGTGCGTGTGAGGCACTTGGTCGAGCGTCTTTCCACTCTCGTCAGGGAAGAACTTGAGTATCCAGCCATCCAGCTCTGTCGGCTTACGGAGGTCACATCTGCCACCAGCCAGTTCGTCAACACGTCCCTTCTTCACCATGTCCTGCCAGAAAGCCTGGTTGGGTTTTCCCTCGGAGGCCTTGACGAACTCCGTCAGGATAGGGACGAGACTCTTTGTCCATTTGCTGACGCCATATTGTCCCAGCCGCTGCGTCTTCTCCAGAACCTTCTGCCAGTCTTCAGGTGTGCCTTGGAGCGTGACGGAGGGAATGCCGCAGGCTATATAATGGACTACATAGTCGAAATAGCTCTTCATGGTCTCCATCAGCGTGATCTGAGAGGTGATGCGCTCGGTGATGCCTGTGGTTGAGAAGTCGGCGGTGATGGTCTTGGCGATGTCGCCCTTGGTGTTTTCGTTGATCTGTGCCGTAAAGTCACCCATCATCTTCTCCCAGTCAGCGTCCTCGGAGAGCAAGTCCTTCTCGGACTGTACCACCAGTTCCATCTTGCCTGTATGACTCACAAGTTTGTCGCGCATCTCTTCAGGATGGGCGTTTACATAGCGAGCGAAGCCCTGACTGATGAGCACCCAGATCATGTCGGGTGAGAACACGAGCGGACGGTGCTCGGCATAGGCCCGCACAATGGTCTTGAAGAACACGTCCTTTCCTGTGAAGGGGTAAAACTTCTCGTCGTCAGAAAAGCTCCAGGCAATCATGGCGTGGGTGTCGCCAGGAACGCCTTCATCGCGGAAAATCTCTTTGAGAACCTTAGGACCACTCTCTTGGAATTTTTCCAGATTAATACTTTTATCAACGGGCGAGAGATTCTCGTCGACAACGAAGGTGATGCTTTTCTGAGCCGTCACCTGGCTGGCCATGAGTGCCAGCACAATCATGGTAAAAAACTTTTTCATAGGTTGATTGGTTTTTGGTTATTCGATTTCCATTGTACCATCAAAGCTGATGGGGTCGCGGTTCATCGAGCGTACACGGATAGACGCATGACCGGAGTCAAAGATGTCAATCACATAGTGGTAGGAGTCCTCACGGGTCTTCACGTCGATGTCAATTTGTGTGTACTTATTCGATTTGGGCTTGCTCTCCTTGTAGGTCAGCACGGGCTCCTCGAAGTTCAGACCGATGGACGGTGACATCGTCGGCGACTGATAGGCCTGACCCAGATAGGGCAGGTAGCTGCGCAGCGTGTCGCCTCGCAGTTCCAGGTAGAAGTCGGGCGTCACCGTTCGTGAGCCATAGCGCATGGTGTTCATCGACGTGATGTCGATATGCCACCGCTTCGTGGCAATGGCGCCAGCCACAGCTATCTGTCTCCTTTCCTTCTTCGTCAGCTGGGGACGGACCTTCTGGCCACTGCTCCAGTTCTTCAAATCCGTCCATCCCTCAGGCATCCCGCCCTTGTCTTTGGCAGAGGGCATCAGGGGGTCTCCCGATTCCAATTCCCCGGTGAGGCCGTCTCTGTAGCCCTTAGGCGTGACCATATAAGATGTGGAGGCAAGGAAGTGAAGCTCATCCTTGGGCGACGTGACATCCAGGACGGGGTGAGCGGTGAAATGGCGGGGTGCCTCGACTTTGTCCGCCGGTGTCGGCTCTGTCGTCGGTGTCGGAATCATGGGGACTGGTTCCTGATTCTGGCTCCTTGCCCCTTGCTCCTTGCTCCTTGCTCCCAGTTGCTCCTCCTCCTCAACGATGGGCTGTGACGGGACGGCCGTCGGCTTCACCGTCTGTTGTGCCACGACGGGCTCCTGCGGGGTCTGCTCCTTTCCGAAGTGAATGACAAGGAGCAGGGCGATGCTGGCAGCAGCGGCAAGGAGAAGCCTCACCCCCCGCCCTCTCCCGCTCGGCCCAACGGGACGCTTTCCCCAGAAAGAATTGGAGAGGGAGCTTAATTTCGTACCTTCTGAGGAGGAGAGCCGTTGCTGTAGCCGCTCGTTCAGGTCGGCGGGCAACGGCGGCAGCTTCTGCTCTCGTCGGCTGACGGCTTCACGTAGGTTGGTGTCGTTCTTAAGTTCGTTCATTGTTCAGAGCACTTTTGATGATTCGATAAAGTTTCTTGCGGATACGGCTCAGTTGCGAGCCGACGGTAGAGGTAATGGAGCCGGTGACAAAAGCGATGTCGGCGAGGCTCATGTTGTCGTAGTAGAACATACTCACGATGGCCTGCTCGTGGGGCGGCAACATCGAGAGTGCCTGTTCCAGCTGCTGGATGGTCTCTTCGTTCTGGGACTCATCGTCAGGCACATCGTCCAGCGAGGCTGCACCCAGGTCGCGGTCGTCCATATAGACGATGTGGGGCTTCTTGCCGCGGACAAAGTTCAGCGACTCGTGGTAGGCAATGCGGTTGAGCCATGTGGCGAGCGATGCCTGACGAGGATTGTAGCCCTCGATGCCGCGCAGGGCCTTGACAAACACGTCCTGATAGACCTCTTCGGCATCCTCGCGGCTGGGCACGATGCGCTGCACCATGCGGAACACCGCTGGACCATACTCCGTGAGCAGCCGTTGGCAGGCGGCAGGCTTACGTTGTTGCAGGTCGTTGATCAGAACAGTTGTCTCTTCTTCCATGTTGACGTCGTCTTCTACCTATATATACACACAAGATGGATAATTATTGCAATCATCAAACAAAAGTTTTGCCCTTTTTTGACGTTCCTTGGGTGTGCGAAGATACGCAAAAAAGCCGAAAGCACAAAACTTTCGGCTTGGAAAATGTTTCTGAGGGTCAGAGAGGTGGTAGATAGAATCAGAAAGATGGTCGTTAGCGACAGGAGCCTGGCAGGCCTCTCCCCAAAGGTACACTTTACAGTTGAATTCTCTCGAGAATTGGTCGCTAAAGACCACCTTTTCGGCAAATAAGGTGACCTTTTCGTCGCTAAAGGTCATCTTTAGAATCATAAAGACCACCTTTTCGTCGCTAAAGGTCATCTTTTCACGGCTAAAGGTCACCTTTTCACGGCTGAAGGTGACATACTATGCGCACGCGTACACGTACGCGCATAGTATAGTTGTCATACCCTAAAATTATTCCGCTTATCTCGCTTATCCCACACCTGAACTGTTTGCAGGTAATGTGAGATAAGCGGGATAAGCGGGATGTTTTTCTGTTTAGCTACTATATACGCGCGCGGGCGCGAGAATTATTTCGCCGGGGTGATGATGCGGTAGTTGCCGCTGAGGTGCATGAAGGCGAAGAGGCGGAGCAAGCCGTCGTAGTAGGCGTCGAAGTAGCCGTCGTCGAAGGGCTCGTGCTTCATGTTCCATAGGTGGTCGACGAACTCGCGGCTCTTGTCGTGGCTGCACAGCTGCGAGGCGGCGGCGGTGGTGGCGACGAGGCCGATGCTATGGCGCAGCTTGCGGAAGCCGCCGGCACCGAGGATCTCGTTGCCCTCGGGGATGGTGCCGTCCTTGCGGTACTGGTCGAGGAACTTGTCGACGCCCTGGCTATAGAAGAAGTTCTGAATCTTCTCGCCGTACTGGCGCTGCCACTCGCCGTCGGCACAGCTCCACTCGTAGTCGAGCGTGATGTTCATAGGTACGCGCCAGGAGTCGTAGCGGAAGTTGTTGTTGCCGTTGCGGGGAGGCGTCTGGGGTGCCTGCTGCTGGCTCTGCGGCCGTCCGGGGAAGCGCATGGCCGCCATCTCGGAGCCGTCGTACTGGCACTGGTCGCCGTTGAGGCCGGTCTTCTCGTTGATGCACTTATGCAGGAACTCGCGGCTCTTCCGTGCACACTCCATCCAGTAGTCAGCACGTCCGTCGTCGCCCCACTTTGCCCATACCTCGTAGAAGGCGGGGATGTGGTAGCTGGGGTCGGTGAAACGCTGGCCGAAGCCGTCGGGGGTGAAGGTGATGAGCTGGCTTTCGGGGTCGATGAGGTACATTTTCTGGGGTCCTTGCTGCTGACCGCCGCCAAAGCCGCCAAAGCCTCCGAAGCCGCCCTGGCGGGGCTCAGGGGTGTACTCCTTGGGCTGTATGCAATTCAGGATGTTCTGGGCCTCGGCCTTGTAGTTGATGCCGGTATTGTCGCCCCAGCGGTTGCTGGCAAAGATGAGGGCGGTGATGAAGTAGAGCTCGCCGTCGCTGGCTGCTCCCTCGGCATTGCGTGTGCCGTCGGTGCGACAGCTCCAGGCGAAGTAGCCCTTGCGCGAGCCGTCCTGGTGCTGCATATACTTCTTGCTCCAGCGCCACAGGCGGTCGAAGATGTCCTTCTCGCCGAACTGCACGGCGACCATCAGTCCGTAGGACATACCCTCGGTACGGGCGTCGTGGTTCTTCACGTCGGAGACGTAGCCCATCGAGTCGCCTACCTCGAAGTAGACTTTGTTGGGTCCGCGGAACACGTCGTTGAACACTTCCTTCAGTTTTGCGTCGACATCGGCGGGCTTATAGCCCATCTCGACAAAGAGGTTACGGTACTGGCCTGTCTCGAAGGCGCCCTTCTTCCAGGGCGTCAGAGCCATCACGTTTGCACTAATCATTAGTGCGGCAAGGATTGTTGCTGTTTTCATTGTTTATCGTTATTGGTTGGTTTAAGGGTTTCTATGGATTTTTCTACATTGTACATTGTACATTCTTACTTTGTACATCCTTATAGTCGGCTTTCGCCCTCGATGTACTGCGACATATGCATGTGCTCGCCGTCCCAGACGACGTAGGAGAAGTGGCTGATCCAGTCGCCGAGGATGATCATGCGTGCCTTGTGCGTCAGCTGCAGGTCCACCTCTATGTGGCGGTGGCCGTAGATGAAGTAGTCGACGTTCGAGTGGTACTGGATGTAGCGCTTCGTGTAGAGCACCAGGTGCTCGCGCTCCTCACCCATATAGGGCGGCTCCTCGCCGTTGGGACGCTTCTTGCGCGAGTGCTTCGCCCATGTCAGTCCTAACCACATACCCCAGCGGGGATGGACGTTGGAGAGTGCCCATTGGCACAGCTTGGAGTGGAACAGGTAGCGCAGCAGCTTGAACTTGGGGTCGGGATCGCCGAGGCCGTCGCCGTGAGCCAGGAAGAAGACCTTACCGTAGAGCTCGGTGGTCAGCGGCTGCTTATGTAGGATGACGCCGCACTCCTTCTCCAGGTAGTCGTAGGCCCAGATGTCGTGGTTGCCCGTGAAGTAGTGTACCTCCACGCCCATGTCCGTCAGTTCCGACAGCTTGCCAAGGAACCGCGTAAAGCCCTTCGGCACCACGTACTTGTACTCGTACCAGAAGTCGAACATATCGCCGAGCAGGTAGACGGCCGCCGCCTTCTCCTTGATTGAGTCAAGGAAGCGCACCAGTCGGCGCTCCTGCATGCGCTGGTGCGGAATAGCCCAGGAGCCGAGATGAGCATCGGATAAAAAATAAATCGATTTCATCGCTTTCTTTTTTAGATGATAAATGAAAGATGATAGATATGATTAGTCTTGCTCGATGGCCTTGCCTGCCTTTTTCTTAAGGGTCTTTACAGAGGTGACGAGCATTTTTACTAATTCTATGCAATCTTTATTTATAGAGTCGTATTCTTTTTCATTAATATATCCTCCGTCATATAATTGTTTTAACCAATAGAGCGTCTCATCGGCTTCTTTTAACGCTATGTTCTGCTTGCTCAGGTAGTCGGGCGTGCTTTGTGCATTTTTGCTTTCAGATAGATTAGCCCCAATGCTGGTTCCGCTTCTTAGTACCTGTTTCGACATAATCAGTTCTCGCTTTTTCGAAACAAGATATTGGTACATCTTGACGATTCGGTTGGAGAAAGCATCAGACTTCTCCTGCAAGATATTGCGTTCTCGTTTCATCTCGTTAAACTAATCATATCTTTCATCTTTCATTTTTCATCTGTATGATGTCACTCAAAGCCGAGTTCAACTCGGGCTTCGAGTGACATCATACTCTGGTCCCATGCGGGCTCAAACACGAGGTTGACGTTGGCGGCGGTGATGCCGTCGACGCTCTCCACCTTCGTGCGGACGTCCTCGAGGATGAAGTCGGCAGCGGGGCAGTTGGGAGCTGTAAAGGTCATGTCCAGATTGACGGAGGCGTCCTCCTGCACGTCAATCTTGTAGATCATTCCCAGGTCGTAGATGTTGACGGGAATCTCAGGGTCGTAGACGGTCTTCAGCACGTCCACAATCCGCTCTTCTAACTTTGTTTTCTCTTCTTGTGTCATTTCTCCTTTTTTGCTTGCAAAGATAATGGAAAAAAGGCAAATGACAAAATAAAGTCTATATTTTTCCTTCTTCGTGATAGGAAAAGTAGTTGCCGTCGGTAATAATGACGTGATCCAGGAACTTGATGCGCATGACCCGGCTGGCTTGCAGGATGCTCTGCGTCAGACTGTTGTCGGCGCTGCTCGGCGCAAGGCTGCCCGAGGGGTGGTTGTGGCAGACGGCGATGACGGTGGCGTTCGAGAGCAGGGCCTCTTTCATCAGGATGCGCACATCGACGGCTACCTCGCTGATGCCGCCGTGGGCAATCTTCAACTCGCGGATGAGACGGTAGTTCTGGTTCATGAGCAGGAGCCAGAACTCCTCGGTGTCCAGGTCCTGCATCTTCGGATGCATATGGTTGTAGATGCGGGTGGCGGTACCCAAGTCGGGGCGCTCCTCGGGCTTCTCTGCCTGGCGGCGCTTGCCCAGTTCGCAGGCGGCCATGATGGTAATGGCCTTGGCGGGGCCCACGCCGTTATACTGGCAGAGGTCATGAATGCTCAGCTTGCCCAAGGTGTTCAGGTTGTTGTTGCAGTCGCCCAAAATGCGCTTCATCAACGAGACGGCGTCCTCCTTCGTCGAGCCACTACCTACGAGGATAGCCAGCAGCTCAGCGTCGCTGAGTGCCTGGGGGCCAAGCCTCTCCAGTCGCTCGCGCGGACGGTCTTCCTCAGACCACTTGTTGATGGTCAGCTTGTCGCTCATTTGTAGAAGTTCTTCTCGAAGGCAGTAAACTCGTCCTGTTTCAGCACGCAGCGCTTCCACCACGACTCGATGAAGCCGAAGCCATATCCCATCAGCTGCGTGAAGGCAGCGGGAATACTGAGCAGACCTACCCGGAGACTGCGGTTGCGGATGCTGGAATCGATGAAGATGAGAAGGCTGTAGAGGACAATGGGCAGCCACGGCAGCAGACAGAGCCAACGCCACTGGTCGTTGCCACAGTAGTACATCAGCAGGCGTCCGACTGCCGAGAGTAGCACGAGGCCGATGACACCGACGGTGAAGACCATCGGCAGCAGGTGGACGAGCTTCAGGGTGCCGGGGTGTCGCTTCTCGAGGTTGATGCGGGCGATGCCGCTGTTGTACACCTGACGGAAGAACTTCCGGAAGTCCGTGCGCCGCTTGTGCCACACCCATGCCTCGGGGATGAGCATCGTCTTGTAGCCCGCCTCGACGATACGGTAGGAGAAGTCGATGTCCTCGCCGAAGCGCATCTTCGAGAAACCGCCGAGTTCCATGTAGACATCGCGGCGGATGCCCATGTTGTAAGAGCGGGGGAAGAACTTATCAAGCTTCGCCTTGCCACCTCGTATGCCACCCGTCGTGAAGAACGAGGTCATGCTGTAGGAGATGGCCTTCTGGATAGGGGTGAAGTCTGGGTGCGCTGCGTCGGGACCGCCCCAGGCGTCAGCTTGCGAGGTGAGAGATGATAGATGAGAGATATGATTAGACTCGTCTGCTGAACCTTGGGGATTATTGCTCCCGTCAGAGTAATCATATCTTTCATTTTTCATCTTTAATCTTTCATCTACAGCATGTAGATAGCCCTCCGGCAGCACGACATCCGAGTCGAGCACGATGACCCACTCGCCGCTGGCGCGCTCGGCACCGTAGTTGCGGCTCTGTCCCGGTCCGCTATTGGGCTTGGCGTAATAATGCAAATCAAGGATGTCTGCGTACTTCTCGCAGACATCCTTGCAGGGTATTTTCGATCCGTCTTCAACGATGATGACCTCAAAGTCTCTAAATGTCTGGTGAGAAAGACTCTCCAGCAGCTCGTCGACTTCGTTTGGCCGATTGAAGACAGGAACGATGATTGAATACTTCAATTGTCAATTATCAATTATCAATTGTCAATTAACGCGGAGCGCTTACTCCTTCACGCGGTTCAGGTAAGAGCCGTCGCGGGTGTCAACCTGGATGAGGTCGCCTTCGTTGATGAACAGGGGAACGCGCACCTCAACGCCAGTCTCGAGCGTAGCGGGCTTCAGCGTGTTCGTGGCGGTGTCGCCCTTGACGCCGGGCTCAGAGTGAACGACGCGCAGGTTCGTCTTCACGGGCATCTCAGCATAGAGAATGGTACCGTCGGTGGTGTCGCTGACAACTTCCACGATGTCGCTCTCCTTCATGTACTCATGGCCGATAACGAGCTCGTTGTCGATGGGAATCTGCTCGAAAGTCTCCTGGTTCATGAAAATGCGGCCCGACTGATCCTCGTAGAGGTACTGGTAGGGACGACGCTCGATGATGACGTCCTCCAGCTTCTCGCCGATGTTGAAGCGACGCTCCAGCACGCGGCCGTCAGAAACATTCTTGACCTTGATGATCATGATGGTGTTACCCTTACCCGGCTTGCGGTGCTGGAAATCGATGCAAACCCAAATGCTGCCGTCCATGCGAATGGCGGTGCCTTTCTTAATGTCTTGTGAGTTAATCATAAAAAATGTACTATAATAATATGTAATGTGTCGATTTGCGGGTGCAAAGGTACAAAAAAAATGAGAAATGAGAAATGAGAATTGAGAAAATTTTGGGAAAAACTTGCGTAATTCGAAAAAAAGTCATACCTTTGCACCCCAAATCTGTTGAAATACAACAAATAATAATACGAAATAGCAATGAAAAGAACATTTCAGCCGCACAATCGCCGCCGCGTAAACAAGCATGGTTTCCGCGAGCGCATGGCCACCAAGAATGGCCGTCGCGTCCTGGCTTCACGCCGTGCCAAGGGTCGCAAGAAGTTAACTGTTTCTGACGAGCACCACGGCAAGTAAACGGCCTGTCGTTAAGAAAAACTTGGTAAAAAACAGAAAGAAGTGAGGAAATCCTTGCTTCTTTCTGTTTTTATTTATACCTTTGCGGGGAAATACAATGAAGGATTGCCAGATAAGAGATAATAGATAAGAGATAATAGATAAAATTGAGTAATTGAAGGGATGAAAATAAAGCAATTCTTTGGCAAGTTCGCCAATGCATATCTGTGGGGACACCTGGTGGCCATGGCCCTGGTCGTCATCGCACTGGCCTTTGGCGTGAAGTACGGACTGGAGATCTACACCCACCACGGCGAGGGCATCAAGGTGCCCGACCTTTCGAAGATGTCGTACGAGGGAGCCCTGCAGTTGCTGGAGAGCGACGGACTGCGCATCATGGTCAGCGACTCCGGTTACAACAAGCGTCTGCCTGCCGATTGTATACTGGCACAGACACCGGGTCCCGGCACGGCTGTGAAGCAGGGGCATATCATCTATGTCACCGTCAACTCGTCGGCGTCGCCATCGTTCCCCATCCCTGATATTGTGGACAACAGCAGCTACCGCGAGGCCGAGGCGAAGCTTACGGCCATGGGCTTCAGACTGCTGCCGCCGAAGTACGTCGTCGGCGAGAAGGACTGGGTCTACGGCATCGTCAGCCGCGGGCGGCGTATCAGCACGGGCGACGTGGTGTCCGTCGGCAGTCCGCTGACATTGCTTGTGGGCAATGGCCATTACGGCGACGACGAGGAGATAGACTATATTTCGGAGCCGGCCTATCAGGACGAGCAGCCCCTGGACCTGGAGTCGGAGGCTGACGATGTGCCTTCCTACGGAACAGACCATGGTATTGGCGATGAGTGACGAGCAGAATACCGACCTTGAGTTGGATGTCGTAGACGACGAGCAGCAGCAGTTGTACGAACACTACCGGCTGGTGGCCGACAGTGGTCAGGTGCCGTTGCGCGTGGACAAGTTCATGATGGAGCATCTGCGCCACACCACGCGCAACCGCATACAACAGGCAGCAGCCGCCGGCTTTGTCCATGTCAACGAAAAACCGGTGAAGAGCAACTATAAGGTGCGCCCGGGCGACGTGGTGACGCTGATGCTCGACCGTCCGCACTATGACACGACCATTGAGCCCGAGGACATCCCCCTCGACGTAGTCTACGAGGACGACCAACTGATGGTTGTCAACAAACCGGCAGGGCTGGTAGTACATCCCGGCGTGGGAAACTTCCACGGTACGCTGGTCAACGCCATCGCATGGCACCTGCGCGACCTGCCTACCTACGACCCCAATGATCCGGGCGTCGGACTGGTACACCGCATAGACAAGGACACCAGCGGACTGCTGGTGGTGGCTAAGACACCGACAGCCAAGACGCACCTGGGCCGCCAGTTCTTTGACCACGACACCCACCGCTCGTACAACGCCCTGGTGTGGGGACACTTCACCGAGGACGAGGGACGCATAGAGGGAAACATCGGCCGAGACCCGCGCGACCGTCAGCGCATGGCCGTCTTCCCGCCTGACAGCGACATTGGCAAGTCGGCCGTCACCCACTGGCGCGTGCTGGAGCACTTCGGCTACACGACACTCGTGGAATGTCGTCTGGAGACGGGACGCACACACCAAATACGTGCCCACATGAAGCACATGGGGCATCCGCTGTTCGGCGACGAGCGTTATGGCGGCACCGAGATACTGCGTGGCGAGCGGTCGAGCACCTACAAGGCCTTCATCCAGAACTGCTTCCAGCTCTGTCCGCGACAGGCGCTGCACGCACGTACCCTCGGCTTTGTCCATCCAACGACGGGCCAGCAGATGGATTTTACCTCGGAACTGCCGTCGGACATGGCAGCGCTGATTGACAAATGGAGAATATATATCAAAGGAAATACGAATAACACACTATGAAACAACTGAAACGCAACATTGCCATCGTCTGCGGTGGCGACTCCTCGGAGCACGACGTCTCGCTGCGCTCCGCACAAGGTATTTACTCATTCTTCGACAAGGAACGCTATAACGTCTACATCGTCGACATCAAGGGACAGGACTGGCACGTCGAGCTGTCTGACGGCACGACGACCAAGATAGACCGTAACGATTTCTCGTTCATAGAGGACGGCAAGGCACGCCTCTTCGACTATGCCTATATCACCATCCACGGCACACCGGGCGAGAACGGTCTGCTACAGGGCTACTTCGACCTCATCGGACTGCCGTACTCCACCAGCGGTGTGCTGGTCGAGGCCATGACGTTCGACAAGTTCGTGCTGAACCAGTACCTCCGGGGCTATGGTGTCAGCGTGGCCGACTCGCTGCTCATCCGTCAGGGCTACGAGGAGCTGGTCAGCGACGACGAGATAGAACAGCGTATCGGTATGCCCTGCTTCGTGAAGCCTGCCAGCGACGGCTCCAGCTTCGGCGTCTCGAAGGTGAAGTGCAAGGACCAGCTGGCACCGGCCATCCGCAAGGCCATGCTGGAGAGTCCTGAGATCATGGTTGAGGCCCTGCTCGAAGGTACGGAGATTACCCAGGGCTGTTACAAGACGCGTGAGAAGACCGTCCTGCTGCCCATCACCGAGGTGGTTACCTCGAACGAGTTCTTCGATTACGATGCAAAGTACAACGGACAGGTGCAGGAGATAACACCGGCGCGCATTGCTCCCGAGGTGGCCGAGCGCGTGGGTAAGATTACCAGTCATATCTATGATATCCTGCATTGCAACGGCATCATCCGTATCGACTATATCATCTCGCCCGAAGGTAAGATTTCCATGCTCGAGGTGAACACCACGCCCGGCATGACGGCCACCAGCTTCATACCGCAGCAGGTGCGTGCCGCCGGCTTGGAGATGAAGGATGTGCTGGCCGACATCGTTGAGAACCAGTTCTGAAAGATGACAGATGATAAATGAGGGATACGATGACTGAGAAGAACGAGTTCGACGAGATACGGCCGTACGAGGCTGGAGAGATGAAGCAGGCCTTTGAAGACCTGCTTGCTGACCGCCAGTTCAATGTCGTGATGAAGGGCTTAGCACCATGGCTGCCGAAAGGGCTGCGCAACGGTCTGCTGCGCCTGGCGTTCACGGGTGTGAAGACGCCCCTCGACTTCCAGAAGCGCTTCATGAAGCCGGTGGTGAAGTGGATTATGCGCCGCCATACCGACGGCTGCTCGTT
>JAEEQH010000030.1 GCA_016285245.1 Prevotella sp. | reverse complement strand
AAGGGCTGCGCAACGGTCTGCTGCGCCTGGCGTTCACGGGTGTGAAGACGCCCCTCGACTTCCAGAAGCGCTTCATGAAGCCGGTGGTGAAGTGGATTATGCGCCGCCATACCGACGGCTGCTCGTTTGACGATACGGCGCTAAAAACTAATCATATCTCTCATCTCTCATCTCTCATCTCTCATCTTGGCGAACGCTACACGTTCGTCAGCAACCACCGCGACATCGTGCTCGATTCTGCCTTCCTCGACGTACTGCTCATCGATGCTGGCTACCCAACGACGGTAGAAATTGGTATTGGCGACAACCTACTCATCTATCCCTGGATCAAGCGGCTGGTGCGGATGAACAAGGCCTTTACGGTGCGTCGCGGACTGACAGCCCACGAGATGATGCGCTCGTCGCAGCTGATGAGCCGCTACATACACTATGCCGTCACCGAGAAGAAGGAGAATATCTGGATAGCACAGCGCGAGGGACGCGCCAAGGACTCCAGCGACCATACGCAGGACGCCGTGCTGAAAATGCTGGCCATGGGGTATGAACAAGGAACGAGGAACGAGGAGCGAGGAACGAACGCTGACGCTTTGCGTGAACTCAACATCGTGCCGCTGACCATCAGCTACGAGTACGACCCCTGTGACTATCTGAAGGCTCAGGAGTTCCAGCAGAAGCGCGACAACCCGTCGTTCAAGAAGAGCAAGCAGGACGACCTTGACAATATGAAGACGGGTATCTTTGGCTACAAGGGGCGTGTGCACTACTGCTGCAGCGCGCCTGCCAACACTTGGATTGACGAGCTGAACGGCCTGCCCCGTAACGAGTTCTTTGCAGAGCTCAGCCGGCGCATGGATCGTGAGATACACCGTGGCTACCGTCTCTTCCCCTGTAACTATATTGCCGCCGACCTGCTTGATGGCGGCCGACAGTATGCCGAACACTATACCGAGGCCGATGTCGCCCGCTTCGAGAAATACCTGCAAGGCCAGCTGGAGAAGATCCGGCTGCCGCAGAAGGATGAGCCGTTCCTCCGTGAGCGGATGCTTACCATGTATGCCAACCCTGTACGCAACAAACTCGCTGCCCAATGAAGAATACATTCCGTTTATTGGTAATCATATCTATCATTTCTCATTTTTCATCTCTCCTCTCGTCGTGTACGACAGATGCCTATGACAAAGGCGAGGGCGAGTATTCGCAGCTGCGTGCCGACTTCGTTGAGGCTCATGTCGGCAGTGACAAGCGTGTGGACTACGTCCTGACCGACGACGGTGACTCCCTGCGTACGAACCCGCCGTTCACCGTCAGCTGGATAACGACGGCAGACACCATCTACCGTGCACTTCTGTATTATAACTTGCAGGATGGCGAGGTTGACGGTTACAACCTCTCGCAGGTGCTTGTTCCGGAGGTGAAGTCCGCCAGCCGTTTCGGCTCCGTGGTCAAGACTGATCCGGTCTATCTGCAGAGCGCTTGGCGTGCCCGCAGCGGCCGCTACCTGAACCTGCGGTTGCGGGTGTTGACGGGTGACACCAAAGATGGCAAGACGCCGCGCCAGGTCTTCGGTTGTGTCAGCGACACCCTTGTCAAGCATGAGGATGGTCGCAGTACGCTCCATCTGTTGTTGTATCACAACCAGAACGGTCAGCCGGAGTACTACTCGCGCGATGTCTATCTAAGCATCCCCCTCGCAGGTGTACAGGCTGACACGGTTGTCATGCGCCTGCAAACCTACGAGGGGGAATATTCAAAGGCTTTTTACTAACGTCCCTTTTCCTTATTTCGGAGCATTGTTGTAGACGCTCTCCAGCGTATAGCTGGCATTGTCGCTCGTGGCGGCCTTGATCATCTTCTGCACCAGCGACTCCAGGCCGTTGATGTAGCTACCATTGCTGTGGTCGAAGTAACCATGGTGTTCGTCACCGCCGCCAATGCTGTTGTTGTCCCAGATGATGACGGGCATGTTGTATGTGTGGGCAGCACGGCAGACATACTCCAGGTAGTAGTTGCGGAACAGGTTGGAGCGGTCGCTCTTGTGCATCACGCAGCCATATTCGCCGATGTAGACGGGAATGTCGTTGGCAATGAATTTCTCGTGCAGCTTCTGGAAGGTCTCGACGACGTGCTCCTCGTTGCTGCCTGACTCAAACGTACCGGCTGCTGCTGTGTGGCCCCATTCTGACTTGCCGTAGTTGCCCTCTGGTGTCAGCGTGAAGTTACTCGGGTCATAGAAGTGGACACTGACCATGATGCGCTTGGCGGCATCGGTGGGCAGCACGAAGCCGTCTTCAACAGCGAAATTCGGACTCGAGGCGTAGGCAGCTACTCCTATCCAGCGTGTGGCGTTATTGCCGCCAGTGGCACGGATGGCATCGACGCACGTCTGGTTCCACTCGTTCAGCGTCTTGTACTGTTTGCCGCCGTCCGTACGGTTGGCACCCCAGCCCCACTGACCGTCCTGCACCTCGTTGAAAGCCTCAAAGAAGAGGAAGTCACCCTTCGACCGGAAGGCTTCGGCAATCTGTGTCCAGGTCTTTGCAAGGCGGTTCTTAATCTGGTCGTTGATGATGTTGTTGCCGGCAGCCTCTTTGATGTCCATCCAGTACTCGTCGTGGTGGGTGTTCAGGATGACGTTCAGTCCAGCGGACTCAGCCCAGTCGACGTTCTGCTTCACTTCTGCCATATAGTCTGGCTCGATGGTCCAGTTGTCGTCAGTGGTTTGGTAGTTGCCCCAGGTGACGCAGATGCGCACGGTGCTGGCGCCAGCCTTCTTCAGGTTGTCGTAGAGTGTCTGCGTGGGCGTGGCCTTGTCCCAGTAGCCCCACTGCGGGTGAACGCCGTCCTCGCCGCTGCTGGTGTCGAAGTGGTTGCCCAGGTTCCAGCCCCATCCCAGTCGCTTGGCCAGTGCCGTGGCGCTGTTGTCGGTGGGCTGAGGTGCCGCTTTCGTTGTGAAGTTCACCGTGTAGGCAGGTGCCGACGCCGTGTTGTCAGTCTTGCTCACGATGGCGCCAGCTGGGATGGTCAGTTTATAGGATTTCCCTTCCTCTAACGTCGGGAGAGTGATGATGACATCCATTGACGTAGTCGGACTCGACTTTGCAGTACATTTCGTGCCATTCAGTGTGATGTTGGCTGATGGGCTGACCGTCACCGTGGTGTTGTAGGAGAGGGTTACTTCTGTAAGCTCAGAGGCCTTATACTCCGTGCCCTCGGTGATGCTGCACGAACGCAAGCTAACAGTCACCGACGGTGTGGGGGTATCTTCGCTTTCATCGTCGCCACAGGCCCACATTAGTGGTAGGGCGATGGCGGAGAGAATTAGTAATATTTTTTTTCTCATGATATAAGGGTGTTTTGTTTAGCTTGTAAGAGGCACTACTCCCTGTCGGAGCAGTGCCTCTTGGTATTTTTTGTCTTGTCGTGGTTACTTCATCACCACCTTCTTGAGGATAAAGTTGAAACCAGTGATAATCAGTCCTCCGTTGGCAATAAAATCGTCAATAGCATCTTGTGTCAGCTGTACTTCGTAGAGACCTTCGTCGCTTGGGAAGTCGTACTGCCAACCGAGGTTGCCGGGCAGTGCGCCCCACTCAATGCCATGACGCAACGACAGGCAGCCCCAGTTGCTGTCACCGGGAGTTTTCTTCTCGTAGGTGAGGCACAGCTTTGTTCCGGCTTTTACAGTAGACCAGTCGTATGCACCGTAGGCCATGGTCTGCAAGCAACCGCCCACGTTCCAGTCAATGTCCAAGGATCCCTTCCAGATGACGTTCTCGGGGATAGAACGTGCCACCTTTGTGATGACGAAGTTGAAGCCAGTGATAATCAATCCGCCGTTGGCAATCAGATCATCCAGAACGTCCTGTGTCAGTGTTACCGTATAAACACCGCCATCGTCGGGGAAGTCGTACTGCCAGCCGAAGTTGCCGGGTAGGGCGCCCCACTCAATGCCGTGACGCAGGGACAGACAGCCCCAGTTGCTGTCACCAGGAGTCTTCTTCTCGTAGGTGATGTACAGTTTCGTGCCGGCTTCTACAGTAGACCAGTCGAAGGCACCGTAGGCCATGGTCTGCAGGCAACCGCCCACGTTCCAGTCAATGTCCATGTTGCCGCTCCACAGGGTCTCAACGGGATCCTCGCTGTACATAGAAATCTTATCCGACTCGATGCTGTAGTTCTCGTGCTGAACGAGAATCACGGTGCCGTCGCCCATCTTCTCGGGAACAACAAATGAAATCTCTGTGGCACTCTGTGTGAACGAACCTTTCTCCAGAGGCTCCTTGATAGCGGGGAGTATCAGTTGCGTGATGCGGTCGAGGTTTGTACCCTTGATGGTTACGGTCTGGCCTTCCTTCACATCCTTGGTCGGGGCGGTAGCTGTGACTGTGGCCAACGGCATGGTGATGTCGACTGAAGTCGTCAGACCAGAGGCAGCAGTCAACGTGACGGTACCTGACACAGTATTGCTGGGAACAGCGACTGCAATCGACTTGCCGTCAGCAGTGGCAGTGAATGCTACTTCCTTGACGGCAGGGAAGTCGATGGTGGTCACCAGGTCGAGGTTCTCGCCCGTGATGGTTACCCGCTCGCCGAAGTCGGGTGTAGCGTTCGAGATGGCGGTGGCCTTCGGAGCGTCGACATTGAGGTTGCCGATGGTGAAGTTCTCTGCACCGTCGCTTCCGTCGTTGTATGTCAGCTCACCAGTCTTTGCCTCGGCCGGTACACGAACCTGAATCTCGGAACGGGTGTTCTTGACGAACGACTCGGCGTCGACAGCCACATGGTCGAAGAAAATCACTTCGCCGATGTTCCACACGTACTCACCCTTGATGGTCACTACGTCACCAGGATGAACAGAGGTGGGCGAGAGCGACGTCACCTTAATCTCTTCAGCGAAGGTGATGTTCGACTTTGACACGATGGTGTCGCCGTTATTCAGCACCAGACGGAGCTTGCCGGGTACACACTGGTCGGGAATAGTGACGGTCATCTCCTCGGAGTTCTGGAGGCTGAACTCGCCTGCGATGTAAGTTGTCGAGGGAGACAGCTTCTGGTTGCCCTCGGGGAAGAGCACTTCTTTGACGCTGTTCAGACGGGTACCTGTCACGCGCATGGTCTCGCCACGGGTGATGGGCATGGGACCGAAGCCCAGGATGTTCACACCGCTCTTGTTGTACTGGTTGGTGTCAAGATCATCCTCGCTACAGCTGGTGAAGCCAGTTGTTACCGCCAGCGCAGCTAAGGCCAATACGGATATTTTGCGATATATTTTCATATTACTAATTTCTTAATTCTTAACTCTTAGACTTTAAAACTCTTACAACTCTACCGCACGGATGTTGTCGATGCGGATGATTGGATGGCACGTCGTGCCGCTCTTGACACCGTTCCAGATGAACAGGGTCAGACCGGTGAAGTTGCTGGCATTCAAAGCCGTCGTTGATGCCACGCCTGTCTCAAGGTACTTGAAGTTAGAGATAGGAATGGTCACTGTGGTCCACTTGCCGCCAGTGTCGTAACTGCCTGTCTGACTCCAAGGTGTCCAGAGTGCACGCGGGTAGTCCACGTCGTGGAAGAACGTGTTGTTGGCCGTGGCATTAGTCACCTGTTCATCGCCAGTGAACAGACACTGCATGGACAGGTTCGTCCACGGGTTGCTGGCAGGGATGTTGACCTCAAACTTCAGAGCCATGTTCTCGAAGTTGGCAAAGCTGACCTTGTCTGACAGACGGTCAGTAGCTTCTGGCCAGTATTCTAAGGCCAGGTGGCCGTCATCCCATGTGTCGTCGCTGATGTCGCAGTCGCCTAACTGGAGGTAGTAGCCGTCCAGTGAGTTGTCGTCGTTAAGAATGGTGGCACCATGCCAGCCGTGCTTGAACATGCCATTGGCGTAATCGTCCGTCCAGCCGTTGTCCCAGTTGTCGAACAGCATACCACGGGAGTCGTGGAAGTTGAAACGGGCTTTCTTCTTGCCGTAGACAGTGGCTACCTCTACAGGACCTTCGGCCAGACCGCTGGGAACGGTGAAGCTGATGGAAGTCATGTCAAAGTTGTCGATGTCAATCTTCTTGCCACCAATGGTCAGTGCCAACGGGGTGTTGGGGTCATCGACGAAGTAGTTGCCGTAGATGGTGGCCTTCTCGCCAACCTTGGCCCACTCGTTGCTCATGTTGTTGATGGTCGGACCAGGCACGAGCACCTTGAAGTTGTAGGCCGTCGTGTCGTTGGCGTTGTTGACCATGAAAATCTTGTCGTATACCACACCGGGAATCTTACTTGGTACGGTGACAATCATGGTGTTGTCGAAGATAAGGCTCGGGATGAGCTGTGCCTCCTGGTCGTTGAAGAACATCTTGGTGATGCTGCGCAGATTGTTGCCTACAATGCAGATGCTGTTGTCCATGTAAGCACCAGTGATGATGGAGTCGGCGCTTTCCAGACCGAGTGTGCGTATATAGCGGATGGTAGGTGTGCCATCGCTGACCTCATACTTGTCAGGCTCGTCCTTACAGCCTGTGAATACAGACAGCGTAAGTGCCAGGGCGCTTAGCAAGAAGAGACTTTTTGATAATCTTTTCATGATTAATATGGTGTGTTAAGGGTTAATACTTATAGGTCTCACGCACATTGACGTGGATGGCGTCTTCCTTCAGGTGTGGGTTGAAGGTCAGGTCTTCCATCGGGAACGGAATGGTGAAACTGCTGATGTTCACGTTAGGCACAGGCGTCTGGTCGTCGTACATGGCTGTCTGGTCATTACCGTCGTCGTCCTTGTTGACGAGCTGCCACTGTCCTGTCTTATAGTAGTTCTTGAACATCGGGTCAAGGTTCCAGTAGACGTTACGGCGCTGGTTCTTGATTTCTGAAATGGCGCGCTCGGGGTTGTAGTATGACAGACGGACGAAGTCGTACCAGCGGTCGCCCTCAAGGGCGAGTTCCAGACGGCGCTCCTTCCAGACGTCATCGAACGTCAACGACGTCTTTGCTGTGGCGTTGGGAATGGCACGCTGGTGAACGGCGTTGAAGGCCTTCAGTGCATCGGCGTCGCTACCCTGACCCATCAGCACTTTCGCCTCGGCCAGTACCAGATAGACATCGGCCAGACGGAGTAACGGTGTGCACAGCGAGCTGGCCATACGATCGGCTGACGATCCGAGGGCTGCCATGTGGTCGGCGTTGTTACCGTACATATGTTTGACGACGTTACAACCCGTTGGTGCTCTGTGCTGCTCCCAAGCGGCGTCGTTGTAAGTCTTGTCGTATTCAAAACGCATATAGTCGAAGCCGCCATGGTCGCGCCACAGGTAGGGAACGACATCGCCGATGGTCATGAACGTGGCCTTACGGCGGGTGTCAACATCGGGGCGCGATTTCGGGTCGTCGAGGACGTTGAACCCGAAGGCATCCTGCAAGTCAATTGACGGGCAGTTCCATTCGCCCCATACATCGCCGAACTCGTCAATACCGGTCATACCAAGGTCTGACTGGAAAGAGTTCTGAGATGTCCAGTTGCCGCTGACCACCCAGCGCCAGGCAATCATGTTCTCCTTCGACTTGTTGCCCTCGAGTTTGAAGACGTCGGCATAGTTCTTTTCCAGTTGACGGCCGCTGTTGTCCATCACGTCCTTGGCGTAGTCGTAAGCCTTCTGCAGGTCGTTGTTGTCCAGTTTGCCGCTGACACCGGCCTTGGCCAGATAGACCTTGGCCAGCAGACCCTTGGCGCAGTACTTGTCGAGGCGTCCCTCGTCGCAAACTTCAGGCAGCAACTCGATGGCCTTCTCCAGCGTCAAGCAGATGTACTCGTAGACATCGGCCTTCTGAACCTTCAGCTGGTCGTTGTAGTCGCCTCTCTCCAGCATCTCTGAGTTGTCGTGGACGATGGGCACGTCGCCGAAAGTACGTACCAGATAGAAGTAGGCCATGGCCTTCCACAGCAGGCACTCGCCCATGGTCTGGTTCTTGACGGCCTGCGAAGCACCGCTGCCCGCAATGTAGTTACGTACGACGTTAGCGTGGCCGTTGACAGCCCATAGCGAATACGACATATTACGGATGTGCTTGGAACTGGAGTTGTACGAGAAGTCCAGGTACATATGCTCATCGGGACCGTTAGCATACAGGTTGCCGGCAGTGACTTCGCCTAAGTAGATGAAGCCGCGCTGGAAATCGTACCACGGCGAGTTATACAAGTAGTTGACAGCCGCGATGCATTCGGCGTCGTTGCGGTAGTATTGGCCTGCCGTGTAGTTGTCTTCTGTCGGGCGGTCCAGGAAGTCCTCGCACGAGGTTAGTCCCAATCCCATGACAGCTGCGGCCAAATAAAATTTGATATTCTTTATTTTCATAATGATAGCCTCCTATGTTTAGAATGATAAGTTAATACCGAAGGTGCAGGTGAACGGCGACGGGTAGCGGCCGTTGTCAAGACCGAAGACATAACCATGCTGGTCGGTCGTCGATGCACCGATTTCGGGGTCGTAGCCGTCGTAGCCGGTGATGGTCAGCACGTTCTGCAGGTTGCAGTAAACGCGCAGGTTCTCCAAGTAGAGCTTCTTGGTGATGCTCTTCGGGAAGGTGTAGCCCAGTGCGATATTCTTCAGACGGACGTATGAGCCGTCCTCGATATAACGGTCGGAAATGATCTGGTTGTAACTGTTGCCGATGGCTGCACGAGGAGTCTTCGTGTCGGCGTTGGTGACGTAGACGTTAGCAACGTCGTTGTACCACATACCGCCGTCAGCATAGACCTTGGCAGGATCGATAGGAGCCAAGTGAGCACGGTCGGCTATCTTCTCCTGAATCTGGTTGCCCCAGGTGCTTGACATGGCTGTCAGGGGGATAGAGGTGTAGTTCATAACCTTGTTGCCCACGGAACCGTTGATGAAGATGCTCAAGTCGAAGTTCTTGTAGTTGAACGTGTTAGTCCAGCCGAAGGTGAACTTGGGCAGCGGAGTACCGATTTGTGTCTTATCGTTCTCGTCAATCTTACCATCCTCATTCACGTCCTTGAACTTCAGGTCGCCCGGCCATACGGTGTTGGTCTTGTTGTACTGCGACGGGTCGGTCACGTGGTGCCAGTTACCGTCGGCGTCCTGGGTGCAGGAAGCACTGTAGAGTGTGTTGACGGGTGAATTCAGAATGTCGTCAAAGTCCTTGTAAACACCCTCTACCTGGTAGCCGAAGAAGTCGTACATCGGGCGGCCGACAGAAGATACGGCGACGACGTCGTCCCACTGACCGTAGCCGATGATGGAGGCTGAGGTTGTGCCTTGCAGGGCTATGAGCTTGTTCTTGTTGAACGAGAACTGAATGTCTGTATCCCAACTGAAACCTTTCGAGAGAATCGGTGTTGCCTTCAGTTCAATCTCCAGGCCAGTGTTACGCATGGTTCCGTAGTTGCCGGCGGGAGCGGTGAGGGCTGATGATGGGTTGCCCTGAGTGCCTAAGTACGAAGGCAGTTGCATCAGCATCAGCATATCCTTCGACTCTTTGCGATACCAGTCGATGGTCAGATTGATGCGGTTATTCAGGAAACCGAGGTCGATACCAAGGTCAATCTGCTCCTGTGTCTCCCACTTGATGGCTTCGTTGGGCAGACCGTCAGGCTTGTAAGAGAGACCCAGGGCCGATGGCATCGGAGTCATGGTGACACCCCAGCGGTAGGCACCGATGTTGGAGTTACCAGTCTGTCCCCAGCCGATACGGATTTTACCATTCGACAGCCAGCTCTCTGTAGCGGCTTTGATGAACTGCTCGTTGGTGAAGCGCCAGCTGGCTGCCAGTGAGTGGAAACCTGCCCAGCGGTTCTTCGGACCGAAGTTCGAGCTGCCGTCGTAACGGTAGGTATAGGTGGCGTAGTAACGCTCGTCGTAATTATAGGTTTCGCGCGTGAAGAACGACGCCATCGAGGCACTGCCAAAGCCAGAAGAGAAGTCCTTAGCTGTCTTTTCAACGAGGTTAGGATTCTGGACGTCATTACGTGGCAGGTTGGTACCCGTAATGCCCTGATATTTCCAACTCGATTCCCACGACTCCTGGCCGAGCATAGCCGTGAAGCTGTGCTTGTCTATCTTGCCCGTGTAGGTCAGATAGTTCTTCAACTGGTAAAACTTGTTGTTGTTGTTCTGCCAGTGGTCGGCGTTGCCGGGTTTCTTCCAGCCACCCAGGTCGACGGATGGTTCCCAGGTCTCAGCGTTCGAGCCGGAGATGTCGTAGCCTAATTCTGCGTGCCAGACGAGGTTCTTCAGGAAGCTGACCTCAGCAAAGATGTTACCCGTCAGCTTGCGGCGCTCCAGTGTGTAGGAGTACATGTTGGCCAAGGCGATGGGGTTGGGGTTGGTATATCCCTCACGTGCTTCAGCATAGTAGTTGCCGAAAACGTCGTAGATGGGGATGTCGGGCAGCGTCGTCAACGAGTAGGTGATGATACCCTCGTTGCCGTCGGCTTTCTTCAGGTCGTCGTTGGTTGTCGAGAAGGTCGTCGACATACCGAGCTTCAACCACGGCTTCAACTGGGCGTCAAGGTTGGCGCGTACCGAGTAACGGCGGAATTCTGAACCGATGATGGTACCTTCCTGGTTCATGAAGTTTCCCGACACGTAGTACTGCACATTCTCGTTACCGCCCTGGGCACTCAGCTGGTGCTGGTGCTGGATAGCGGTCTGGAAGACGGCGTCCTGCCAGTTCGTACCCTTACCGAGGATACTCGGGTCGGCGTATACTTTGTTGGCCTGGCTCTTGACAATCCAGCCATTGTCGACAAAGTCCTGATAGTATTCTGCGTATTCGCGCAGGTTCATCATGTCGAGACGCTTGACCTGACGGTTAACGGCCAGCATACCATCGTAGCTGAACTTGGCTTCGCCAGCCTTACCGCGCTTGGTGGTGATGAGCACCACGCCGTTGGCACCCTGGGCACCATAGATGGCGGTGGCGGAGGCGTCCTTCAGAATCTCCATCGACACGATGTCGCTGGGGTTCAGCGTTGACAGCGGCGAGATGGTTGATACCTTACCATTGCCGAGGCGGTCGCCAAGACCATAGTCAGAGCCAGACTGTCCGCCGCTCTGCACGATGACACCATCAATGACGTAGAGCGGTTCCTGGTTGGCATTGATTGAACCGATACCGCGGACACGGATGGACGACGATGAACCAGGGGCACCCGACGTTGTCACGGCGGTCACACCTGTGGCATGGCCCTGCAGCGACTGGTCGAGCGACGTGATGACACTTCCCTTCAGAGCCTCTTCGCCGATAGAGGTGGAGGCACCGGAGAGGTCGCTCTTCTTCATCGTACCGTAACCGACGACGACAACCTCGTCGAGCATCTTCTTGTCCTCCTCGATGGTGATGTTGTAGACGTTTTTGCTGTCTACCTTCACCTCCTTCGAGAGGTAGCCCACGAACGAGACGACAATCGTCTGGCCGGGACGGGCGTTGAGAGAGAACTTGCCGTCGAGGTCGGTGGCGACACCGTTCGACGTGCCTTTAACTACGACACTGGCACCGATGACCGGACCCATGGCGTCCGACACGGTACCTGTAATCTTCTTACTTTGCTGCTGAGCCTGGACGTCGGGCGTCGGACTGGCAGCATAGGCTGACTGTGGCGAGACAATTCCCAGCAGGGAACAGGCTCCCACGAGTAGCGCTGTCTTTCTGAAAGCTTTTTTCATGTCTTAGCGTTGTTGTTATGTATAGTTAGTATAGTTAGGTATAATTCCTTCCTTAGGCTAGTTTTGCGACATAGGTTAATTTCCCGTTGCAAAGATAGGGCAAATTCTTGAAACGACACAATACTTTATTGACATTCTTTGATACTATTTTGACAAAATAAATGAATTATTGGAAAAAGTAGAAGAAAGGGAGAGAAAAGGTCGTAAAAGAACAAAAACCACGCACCCAGAAGGGTGGTGGTTTTTGCATAATTTCTTTGTAAATGGTGGTTTTTTGTCAATTTAGAGTGCTTCGAGCATTCGTTTCAGCACTACCGAACATGAGATCTCGCGGTTGGCTGCTTCGGGTATGACGATGCTGTTGGGCGACTCGATGACATCGTCGGTGACGATGAGTCCGCGACGCACTGGTAGACAGTGCATGAACTTGGCGTTGTTTGTCCAGGACATATGCTCGGTGTCGACGGTCCATGCCATGTCCTTCGAGGTAATCTTACCATAGTCGGCAAGATTGGTGACGCCAGGGTTGGACCAGTTCTTGGCGTAGATGAAGTCTGCACCCTCGAAAGCCTTCCGCTGGTCATACTCTACATTGGCATCGCCGACAAACAGCGGGTCGAGCTCGTAACCCTCGGGGTGGGTGATGACGAAATCGACATCGGCGGCTTGCATCCACTGTGCGAAGGAGTTGGGTACGGCCTGAGGCAGGGCACGGCAGTGGGGTGCCCAGGTGAGGACAACTTTAGGTTTTCTATTCTCTTGCTCCTTGCCCCTTGCTCCTTGCCCCCAATATTCCTTGATGGTAATGAGGTCGGCAAAGGCCTGCAGGGGGTGTACGGTGGCTGTCTCCATGGCGAAGACGGGCTTGCCTGAGTACTTGATGAACTGGTTGAGTACTGTCTCGGCATAGTCATATTCGCGGTCGGTGAGTCCAGCGAAGGAACGGACGCCGATGATATCGCAGTAGCAGCCCATGACGGGTATGGCCTCAAGGAGGTGTTCGCTCTTGTCGCCGTCCATGATGACGCCGCGCTCGGTCTCTAGTTTCCACGCGCCAGCGTTGACATCGAGTACGATGACGTTCATGCCAAGGTTCATGGCAGCTTTCTGTGTTGACAGACGTGTACGCAGGGAGTTGTTGAAGAAAATCATCATCAGGGTCTTGTTCTTGCCCAGATGCTGATACTTGTAACGGTCGTTCTTAATCTCCATGGCCTCGGCCAGAGCCTTCTCTATGGGGCCGATATCCTGTACGTTAATAAAACTTTTCATATATTCTTCTTTTTTGCAAGGATTACAGGACTTAAGGACTAATTATGTAGGAAAAGTCGTGTTAGTCCTGTAGTCCTTGCTAAATTAATATTATGGGCGGGTTTGTCCTTCGCCTTCGATGAGCCACTTGTAGGTGGTGATTTCCTCAAGTGCCATGGGACCGCGTGGACCTAGCTTCTGGGTAGAGATGCCAATCTCGGCACCGAGGCCGAACTGTGCACCGTCGGTGAACGAGGTCGGAGCATTCCAATAGACGCAGGCGGCGTCGACGTGAGCCTGGAAGCGGCATGCTGTCTCTTCGTTCATCGTGATGATGGCCTCGCTGTGGCCGCTGCCGTTCTCGTCGATGTGCTCCAGGGCTTCATCCAGTGAGGCGACGGTCTTGATGGCCAGCTTGTAGTCCATGAACTCTGTACCGAAAGATTCTTCCGTAGCGTGTTCCAGCAGGGGGTATTTTCCGTCAAGGGCAGCGTAAGCCTTTTCGTCGGCGTAGATGATGACTTTCTTCTCTGCCATCTTTTCACAGAGGGCAGACAGGTCGGCAAGGCGGCTCTCGTGGATGAGCAGGCAGTCGAGGGCGTTGCAGACAGAGACACGGCGTGTCTTGGCGTTGTTGATGATGGCTCGGCCCATCTCTAGGTCACCGTCCTTGTCGAAATAGGTGTTGACGACGCCAGCGCCTGTCTCGATGACAGGTATGCGGGCGGTATCGCGGACGAAGTCGATCAACTTGCGGCCGCCACGGGGTATGCAGAGGTCAACATAGCCAACGGCGTTCAGCATCTCGCCAGTAGCCTCATGAGTAGCCGGCAGCAAAGCCACAACGTCCTTTGATACACCGAATTTCTCCAGCACTTCGTGAATCAGCGCCACCTCTTCGCGGTTGCTCTCGTCGGCATCCTTGCCGCCCTTGAGTACGCAGGCGTTACCGCTCTTGAAACAGAGCGAGAAGACGTCGAACGTCACGTTAGGACGTGCCTCGTAGATCATACCGATGACGCCGAAGGGCACGCTCACACGACAGAGGCGCAGACCGTTGGGTAGCGTCTTCTGCTTGGTGATATGTCCAAGGGGCGAGGGTAGGGTGGCGACATTACGCATATCGGAGGCGATGCCCTCGAGACGACTGTCGGTGAGTTGCAGACGGTCGTAGAGCGGGTTCTCGCGGCTCATCTTTGCAAGATCCTTGGCGTTGGCCTCGAGAATTCTCACCTTATTATTAATTATAGCGTCAGCTACGGCTAGCAGGATGTCGTTGCGCTGCTGGTCGGTGAGCAGGGCCAGTGTCTTGCTGGCGCGCTTCACTCTCTCGAATGTCTCTTTCAGTTGCATATCTTAAATTCTGTGTGGGGTGTCTCGTTTGGACGCTCAATGAGGTCGATAAGCACGTTCTCGCGCTTGCCGTTGGCAATGATGACGCGGATGCCGCTCTGCTGGATCTTCGTTGCCGTGGCATATTTCGACTGCATACCGCCCCTTCCGGCCGAGCTCTTCTCGGTCTGGATGTAGTCCGACAGGTCGGTGCCGGGGGCAACCTCCTTAATCAGTCGCGACCGAGGGTCGCTGGGGTTGCCGGTATAGATGCCGTTGATGTTCGACAGGAGGATGAGTGTGTCGGCCTTCATCATCTGTGCGATGAGACCGCTAAGCTCGTCATTATCAGTGAACATCAGCTCGGTGACGCTGACGGTGTCGTTCTCGTTGACGATGGGCAATACGTTGTTCTCCAGCATGACGGTCATACAGGCCTGCTGGTTGCGGTACTGCTCGCCGGGCTGGAAGTTCTCCTTCATGGTCAACACCTGTCCGACGTGGATGTGGTACTCGCGGAACAGGTCGTAGTACAGTCCGATGAGCTTGGCCTGCCCGAGGGCTGAGAACAGCTGTCGCTGCTCCACAGAGTCCAGTTCGTGGTCAACATTGTCAAGCTCGCGGCGCCCGCAGGCCACGGCTCCCGACGACACGAGTATCACCTCGCAGCCGTGCTGGCGCAGCCAGGCTATCTGGTCGACCAGCGCCGACATACGCGTCACGTCCAGTCGTCCGTCCGTGCGTGTCAGCGCGTTCGATCCTATCTTTACGACGATTCGTTTATTCATCGTTTTTTCTTATGGGGCTTATAGGGCTAATGGGACTTATTAGTCTTTTTGGGAGTCTTTCTCGCGGATTTCCACGCGGCGTATTTTTCCAGAGATGGTCTTCGGCAGCTCGTCGACGAACTCGACGATACGTGGGTACTTGTAAGGAGCGGTCTCCTTCTTTACGTGTTGCTGAAGTTCCTTGACGAGGTCGTCGCCGGCCTTGTCCTTCCACTCCTTGCCGAGGACGACGGTAGCCTTGACCACCATGCCGCGGATGTCGTCGGGGACGCCGGTGATGGCGCACTCCACGACGGCGGGGTGGGTCATTAGGGCACTCTCCACCTCGAACGGGCCGATGCGGTAGCCACTGGACTTGATGACGTCGTCGATGCGGCCCTCAAACCAGTAGTAGCCGTCCTCGTCGCGCCACGCCATGTCGCCAGTGTGGTAGATGCCGTCGTGCCATGCCTCGCGTGTCTTCTCCTCGTCGCGGTAGTAGCCCTTGAACAGGCCGATGGGTTTCTTGTCGCCGATTCTGACGACGATCTCGCCTTTCTCACCGTCCTCGCAGCTGGTGCCGTCGGCGCGCAGCAGGTCGATGTCGTACTGGGCGTTGGGGATACCCATAGAACCCGGTTTCGGCGTCATCCAGGGGAAGGTGCCGAGGGTCATGGTGGTTTCGGTCTGTCCGAAGCCCTCCATCATGCGGATGCCGGTCTTCTCGTAGAACTTTTCATAGACGGCAGGGTTCAGCGCCTCGCCGGCGGTGCAGCAGTACTGAAGGCAGCTTAGGTCGTACTTCGAAAGATCCTCGCGGATCATGAAGCGGTAGATGGTCGGCGGTGCGCAGAAGCTTGTCACATGATATTTCTCCATCTGGCGCAGCAGCGTGTCGGCATTAAACTTCTCGTGGTCGAAGACGAACACGGTAGCGCCTGCAAACCACTGGCCGTAGAACTTACCCCAGACGGCCTTACCCCAGCCCGTGTCGGCCACGGTGAGGTGGAGCGAGCCTTCGTGGAGGTTATGCCAGAAGACGCCCGTCGTCAGGTGGCCCATGGCGTAGAGGTAGTCGTGTGCCACCATCTTGGGCTCACCACTGGTACCCGAGGTGAAGTACATGATCATCGTGTCGTCGTTCTCGTTGACAAAGGCGGGACGTACGAACTTCGGAGCCTGCTGCCACTCGGTCTTCCAGTTGTGGAACCCTTCTTCGTCGCGCAGTGTGATATATTGCTTCACCGTCGGACTCTCAGGCATGGCCAGCTTGATCTGGCTGATGATATAGTCGTCGTCGGCACAGATGATGGCCTTCACCGAGGCGCGTGTGTTACGATAGACATAGTCGTGCTTGGTCAGCATATGGGTTGCTGGGATGACGATGGCGCCGATCTTACACAGTGCCAGCATGATGACCCACCACTCGTAGTGGCGCTTCAGGATGAGCATCACCGGGTCGTTCTTGCCGATGCCCAGCGTCTGAAGGTACGAGGCCGCTTGGTCGGTCTGCTCCTTGAGCTGTGCGAACGTTGTGCGTATCTCCTCGCCCTGGTCGTTGGTCCATAGGATGGCCAGTCCGTCGGGTTTCTCTTCGGCCCAGACGTCCATCACGTCGTAGGCGAAGTTGAAGTTCTCGGGGATGATGAACTCCAGATTCTTGTTGTAATCCTCAACAGACGTGAAGTGTGTCTGCTTCAAAAATCTTTCTATCATTGTTAGTCTAGTTTATTCTACTGTGAATGCTAAGAATTTGACGGCTTTGTCGCCAACGGCCAGCATACCATGGGGCTTGGTGGAGTCGAAATAGATACTGTCGCCCTCCTCCAGGATGATGGTTTTGCCGCCGATGTACAGTTCCATGCTGCCTTCCAGCACCATGTTGAACTCCTGTCCTTTGTGTGAGTTCTTGTAGACGGTGCGTACGCCGGGCTTCGGCTCCACGGTCACGATGAACACGTCGGCCTTGTGGTTCACGAAGCCGCCGACGAGACTCTGGTACTTATATGCCTTTGTGCGCTCAATGGACATTCCCTGTCCCTTGCGTGTCACGTAATATGACTTCATGTGGGGAGCTTCGGCAAAGATCAGTTCCTCCGTTGACACCCCGTACTTATGGGCTATCTTCATCAGGTTCGAGATGGTAATGTCCAGCTCGCCCTGCTCTATCTTCTCATACTTCTCCGCACTGATGCCGATGGTCTCCGCCATCTCGTCTACGGGAATGTCCAGTACGTCGCGCAGTCCGCGCAGCCGCTCACCAATCTGTTTCAGTTGTTCGTCCATAATTATCAATTATCAATTGTCAATTGTCAATTAGCGAATGCATCACTTCGCGCCAGCTTTCAGACCGCGGATGACGGCCGAGGTGAAACCGGCATGCTCCATCTCGTTCAGACCCTTGATGGTCACACCGCCGGGTGTTGTCACCAGGTCGATGGCGGCCTCGGGGTGCAGACCACTGGCCTCCAGCACGGCGACGGCACCCTTCATTGTCTGCATGACGATGCGCTTGGCGTCGTCGGCCTTGAAGCCCAGCTCCACACCGCCCTCGGCGGCAGCACGGACGTAACGCATGGCATAGGCGATACCGCACGACGCCAAAGTCGTACCAGCACCGAGGTGCTGCTCGTCGGTAATCAGCGTTGTACCCATGGCGTCGAACAGCCCCTTCACCTGTTCTGTTTGGTGCTGTGCCACAGCACCACACGGCACCAGGAACGTCATCGATGCCAGCTCGGCAATGGCGATGTTCGGAATGCAGAGGAACAGCGGCGGACACTGTGTCCCTAACCATGTCTTTATGTCGGCCGACTTCACGCCGGCGGCAATCACCACCAGCACCTGTCGCTCGGGAACAAGCTCTTCGGCGATGCCCTTCAGCACCGTCTCTGCCAGCCACGGCTTGACACATACACATACCACATCGGCCTGCGCTGCTGCAAGTCCGTTGTCAGTGGTCACGCTGACGCCTTTCTGGGAAAACTTGTCGAGGACGGCCTGCGACGGATCGCTCACGCAGATGTCCTCTGCCTTCACACGTCCGCATTTCAGCAGACCCTCAACCGTGGCACCACCCATGGCGCCTGCACCTATCATTGCTATCTTCATAGTCTTCCTTGTAATAACGTTATGTCGTTATGCCGTTATGACGGCTTTTAATCTCTCAATGAAATCGTCGGCATCCTGCTTCGTCAGGCACAGCGGTGGCAGCAGACGCAGAATATTCTGGCCGGCACAGCCCGTGAAGCAGTGCTGCTCGTAGATGAGCGGCTTGCGCACCTCGGCGTGCGGACAGTCTAGGTCGATGCCAATCATCAGGCCACGGCCGCGCACGTCCTGGATATGACTCTTGCCCTTCGACTTCAATTCCTCAAGTCTTAAATTTTTCAATTCTTCCATGAGGTACGTACCCACGGCATCAGCGTTCTCCACCAGCTTCTCTTCCTCGAACACGTCGAGAACGGCCAGCGCGGCAGCGCAGGCCAGGTGGTTGCCGCCAAACGTCGTGCCCAGTTGTCCATAGACAGGCTTGAACGTCGGCGCAATCAGCACGGCACTCATCGGGAAACCATTGGCGATGCCCTTGGCCACCGTGATCATGTCAGGACGGATGCCCAGCCACTGGTGGGCAAAGAACTTGCCGCTACGGCCGTAGCCGCACTGTATCTCGTCACAAATCAACACCGTACCATATTTCTTGCAGGCAGCAGCCAGCCCCTGGGCAAACTCTGCCGTGGCCAACTGGATGCCGCCGACGCCCTGGATGCACTCCAGGATGACGGCGCAGACGTCACCCTTGCTGAGCTCGGCCTCCCATGCGGCAAGGTCGTTCAGCGGCAGGTACGTCACGTGACCGTTGTCGTTGATGGGCGCGATGATCTTCGGGTTGTTCGTCACCTCCACGGCCAGCGATGTGCGACCATGGAACGCCTTCTGGGCCGACAGCACACGCTTCCTCCCATTGGTAAACGATGCCAGCTTCAGTGCGTTCTCGTTGGCCTCGGCGCCGCTGTTGATTAAAAAGAGCTGGTAGTCGTCATAACCGCTGATCTTTCCCAGTCGCTCGGCCAGCTCCACCTGCAGCTTGTTGATGACCGAGTTCGAGTAGAAACCAATCTTACCAAGCTGCTCTGTCACCTTTTCTATATAATGCGGGTGCGAGTGACCGATGCTAATCACTGCATGGCCACCGTACAAGTCCAGATACTCCTGACCTTTGTCGTCCCATACCTTACAACCCTGCCCCTTCACGATGTTTACGTCGAACAGGGGATATACGTCGAATAACTTCATATATACGTTCCTTATTATACGATAAATCGGGTGCAAAGTTACGAAAAAGGGGCGATATAATGCAAGAAACACCATTATTTTTTGTATTTCTCTCCTTAAATTCGTCCTTATTTATTCTTTAATTCATCTTTTTTTAGTACCTTTACGCCCAGATTTATAACTGTATGTGACATAATCAATAATGATGAATCTGAATCTGACTTCTACTATCAATTTTGACCATATCGCCGACCGTCAGTTGCGAAGCGATGTGATTGCACTTTGCCTCAAGACAGGTAAACCGTTACTGAAGCTTTCGACGAAAGACTATGTGGACAACGGTATGAAGCACTATGTGGAGGAATACGGGTCGGCAGGCCTGGTAAATATAGCGGTGTTCAATATCTTGCAGCATACCATCACGGGCTGGCCAGGAGGAAAGCCAAACGCTGACGACTCTACGCGACCAGAGCGGGCGCTGCCTTATCCCAAGCGTGTCATCGTCTTTTCGCCTCATCCAGACGACGATGTCATCTCGATGGGTGGCACCATCCGCCGACTGAAGCAGCAGGGACACGACGTGCACATTGCTTATGAGACCTCTGGTAATATTGCTGTGGCCGACGAGGAGTTGAGGCTCTATATGCATTTCCTTCGGTCTTTCAATGAGGTGTTTGCCAATGGCAGCGATGAGCTGATCAAACGCTATGCTGATGAGGTGCTGGGATTCATCAAACGGAAGCAGGAAGGCGATTTTGACAGCCGCGACGTGTTGACCATCAAGGGGCTTATCCGTCGTGGTGAGGCACGGAATGCCTGTGGGTATAATGGTATCAAGAAGGATCATATTCACTTCCTTGACCTCCCTTTCTACGAGAGTGGCAGGATAGAGAAATTGCCGATGTCGGAGCGCGATGTGCGCATCATTCAGGAACTGTTACAGCAGATCAAGCCTCATCAGATATATGTGGCAGCTGATCTGGCCGATCCACATGGCACGCACCGTAAATGTACGGATGCTGTGTTGGCCGCCATTGACGAGGAGAAACAGACGGGCGTTGAATGGCTCAATGACTGCCGAGTGTGGATGTACCGTGGGGCATGGTCTGAATGGGAGATAGAGAATATTGAGATGTGCGTACCTATGAGTCCCGAGGAGTTGCGCGAAAAGCGTAATGCCATTCTGCGCCACCAGAGTCAGATGGAGAGCGCACCATTCATGGGCAACGACGAACGACTGTTCTGGCAGCGTGCTGAAGACCGCAACCGTGCTACCGCCAAGCTCTATGATGACCTGGGACTAGCATGCTACGAGGCTATGGAAGCCTTCGTAGAGTATAAGTTCTAAAAGGCCGTACAATTCATGATGTTCATGTTTTGTACGGTCTGAACCACGGCGGCTTTCAACTGATTGTCAATGGCTGAAGTGATAAGCAATTCATTGTCGTCAGCGAAGGATGATCTTCTTGCCGTTATTGATATACAGGCCCTTGCCGACAGCCTGGCTGTTTACTTTGCGGCCTTGCAGGTCGTAGAAGTTGCCAGAATTCATTCCTTTGTCAATAGTCGTTGCATCAATGCCTGTTTCATCGAATTCCTCTACATTGTCGTCAAAGAACTCCTTCCAGCAAACGGCAGATTTGTATGCATCGCGTGATCCTTTAGGATAGAAGAGAATCATATTGGCAGCAGATAATCCGCCAAAAATCCAATCAACGCAAATAGGAGGTATTGTACCGAAACAAGATATGGAACTCATCTTTGTTCCGTTAAATGCTAAATTGCCAATATTCACCACGGAAGGAGGTAGGGCAATAGAAGTTATTGAGCTGCAGTCGTTGAAGGCCGTTTCCCCGATAGTTTTCAGAGAAGAAGGGAATCTCACGTGTTTCAGAGCATAACAACGCCAGAAGGCGCTCTTGCCGATTTCCTCCAAAGGCACTGGCAGATTGATATCCTCCAATATGCTGCATCCCGCGAATGCGTCAATGCCGATACGGGTGATTTTGTCGCCCAGGGTAACTTTCTTTAGCACAGCACAACCGTTGAGCATCTGATTCCGAACCTCAGTAATATCTCCGGCAACGGTGGCTTCCTCCAGCGTGGGATGGTTGCTGATGAAATTGCCATACCAGTCGTACTCGGCAATATAGTTACGGCCAATATACAAGGTCTTGAGATTGCGGAAATCATCAAATACGCGACAGGGCAGTTGGATAGCATTGGGCGAATCCTCCAGTTTTAAGGAAGTAACACCAATGCACCAAAAGAAGGCATTCGCACCGATAGACTGAACAGAGGCAGGAATGGTGACGGATGTCAATGCAACACAGTTGCGGAACGCTTCCTGACCAATGATCCTAAGCTTCGATGGCAACTTCTGGGTCGGCATGACAGAGCAATTATTAAATGCACGCTTTCCTATTTCTTCCACACTATCGGGGATTTCTATCTCGCTCAGCAGTTCACAGCCGTCAAATGCAATATCGCCGATAGACGTAATGTTCTTGCTGAGATTGACTTTCTTCAGCAAATTACAGCTCAATAGTTCATGCTTCTGAATCTCCGTCACATAGTCGCCAAAGGTGATTTCCTCCACGCGGCTGCGTGCAAAGAGGTTAATCTCATAATCCATAGAGGCACCAACGGTCGGACAAATGTGGTTACGTCCCACGTATGCTTTCTTTAGCAACGGCTGGTCGGAGAACATGCTCGACATGACGGACGAACCTCCGCGCCCCGCATGAAGCACATTGGGAGAATCCTCGATAGTCACCTGCTCCAGTGCATCCCAAGCGTTGAAGGCATAATTACCTATACTGTCCACCGATGCAGGAATAGTCAGTTCCTTGACCAACGGGCATTGTAGGAAAGCTTCATCGTCAATCAACTTAAGGGTGTTAGGCAATTTGACAGATGTGATGTCGCACCTGAAGAAAGCGCTCTTGCCAATGGCTGTAACCGTCTTTCCATCGATTTCCTCGGGAATCACGATGTCGCCCGTATAGCTATGGCAGGTACCCAAATGCTGATTGCCTTCAGGTCCGTGCCAACGCTCATCAGCGTGAGTAATGGTCAGCGTACCGTCTTCATTCTCATAATAGTAGAAGTTCTGTGCTCCTGCGCTCAACCCTGTGAATGTCAACACGAGTGTTAATAGAATCTCCTTCATAAGCGTATAATTAATTGTTGGTTATTAGCAATAATTATCGCAAAGATAGGGAAGATTTATCTATAAGTGGCTGACAATAATAGAAAAACGACTAACAATAATTGTTTTGTTAGCCGTTTTTTATTAGTAGTCTAGTAAAGCTTGTAACCATTCTTTAGGCGTCATGCCTGTGTGTGCCTTGAATGTTCGGAAGAAAGAGGTCTCGTTGGCAAAGCCTGATTTGATGTAGACCTCAGTCATTTTTATGTCTGGTTGCTGGCGTAGCAGTTGCTGGGCATAGCTCACGCGATAGGTGTTGATGAAGTGCACAAAGGTGATACCGCGCGTGGCTTTAATGCTTTCGGAAATATAACGGCTATTAGTGGCCAGCATAGTTGCGACGTCAGAGACTTTCAACTCGCAGTTGAGGAACGGCTTCTGCTCTTCCATCAGCAGACAGATGCGCTGCATCAGTAGCTCGCTGGCGGCAGACTGGCTCTTCTCTTCAGGGCGGGATGCGTCTTCCTTCGGCTCTGTATTGTCTTTCCTCTTGTAGGATGATAACCGTAGGGCGAGATATCCGGCAAGCAGGACGAGAAGTATGACAGGAATGAGCCATAGCCATGAAAAAGAGGCGTCCTCTGTGGAGTTGCTGTCAAGTCGAAAAAGGAAGGCAGTGTTGAATGGTCGGAAGTTGTTACTGACTTTCCCGTTGGAGACATTTCCGTTCTTTCCTCCAGTCAACAGGATATTGCCGTCTTCTGTCAGTATGGGCAGGTCACCGCCCGCATTTTCTATGGGGTCTGTATAGTAGAGAGTCATTGGCGCTGGCTCTTGTCCGTACTTGACACTGAGAATGTAATGGCGGAAAGTGCTGTCGATACCTACCAGATAGGCGTGGTGGGTCTTACGATTTACAATGATGGGGGAGTTGTATTTGATGGTGCCCCACTGACTCTTCATCGGGATGGGTGCTGTCGTTGGCAGAACAGAGAAAATGGTGTCTTGTGCCTGCGCAATGGCAACTTGACCGTCCTGGTCTATGATGGGGAAGAGGTATGTGTATAGATTACGTGATTCGTCACCGATGAAACAATTGTCGCAGTTGAAAGGCATATCGTGGAATAATGGCTTCCAAGTCTCAAACAAAGGGGGACGGAAAGAGCCGCCATGCAACTGGTCTACGATAATGGTGTCAAGAGGTTGTCCATGCGTGTCCATACTACTGAATAGCAGGGCGTTGCCTTTTGACGTACGGAAGATATAGGGTAGGGTGCGCTGCTGGCTGACGTTCTTGAAGTGGGTAAACGTCTCCTTACCGTCATACTTCTCGATGGCATCGTCGGCATACCAGTTGCCTGAGATAATGACTTGTCCGCTGTCCAGTTCAATGGCACGGGCCGAAACGCGTTTCTGCTCCAGACAGCCAAAGCCATCGAAGGTGTGGTAGATGGGATCATACTTCTCTACTACGAAGGTCTGGCCAATGCCCAGATGTTTCTCGAAACCGCCACCGATGAGCACTTTCCCTGATTTCAAGATAACGGAAAAACCACCGTCGTGATTATAGACGGTCTGCAGTAGATGCCATTTCCCGTCTTTATAATACTCTGCCGTAGGGGTAGGTATGAATCCAGAAGTGTGTCCGCCAATAATTGTCAGCTCTCCGTTGACATAGCATACATTGTGTCCACTGCGGGGAATGTTCAAATCAGGTAGCCGTTCGGTCGTAATCTTCTCCATACGACAGGTCGCGGACGCGTCGGAATCCGTGGAAACGCCAGCCCATAGGGGAGTGCTGGCAAGCAGAATGCTAACCTGCAGAAGACGAACATATAGACGGTAAATCGTTTTCATCACTGCAAAGGTAGTAAAAAAGCTGGCAGCACATACTCACAAAAAATAAAAAATGACTAACAATGCAAAAATTGTTAGTCATTTCTGGCTGTTTGCTTAGAAAGCGCTGGCTTTCAGCCTCAGCCCTGCGGTCTCGTCGATGCCGAACATGAGGTTCATGTTCTGGACGGCCTGGCCGACGGCTCCCTTCAGCAGGTTGTCGATGGCCGAGGTGACGAGTAGCTTGCCGTCGAAGGCATCGATGTGTACGAGGCACTTGTTCGTGTTCACCACCTGTTTCAGGTCGATGGCCTTGTCCGTATAGTGTGTGAAGGCTGCGTCGGCGTAGAACTCCTTGTAAGCCTCAATCACCTCGTCGGCAGGAGCCTTCGTGCGGATGACCTCAGTACAGAAGATGCCACGGGCGAAGTCGCCGCGGTAGGGGATGAAGTCGATGTCCACATCCAGATGCCCCTGCACCTGTTTCAGCGACTGGCGTATCTCGGCCAGGTGCTGGTGTGTGAAGGGCTTGTAGATGCTCAGGTTGTTGTTGCGCCACGAGAAGTGGGTCGTCGCACCGGGCTTCTGGCCGGCACCCGTGCTTCCGGTGATGGCGTTCACGCTGACGTCGTACTTCAGCAGGTTCAGGTTAGCGGCAGGCAAAAGTCCGAGCTGTATGCAGGTGGCGAAGCAACCGGGGTTGGCCACGTGCTGCGCCTTCACAATCTCCTCCTTGTTGATCTCCGGCAGTCCGTAGACATAGTCGTGGTTGCCTTTGATGCGGAAGTCCTGTGCCAGGTCAATAATCTTCACATTCTCGGGGATGGCGTGCTCCTTCAGGAATGCCTCGCTCTTGCCGTGACCGAAACAGAAGAACACTACGTCGACATCCTCAAAAGGCATCTCGGCTGTGAAGCGCTGGTCGGTTTCGCCGATTAGTCCTTCGTGCACATCGCTCACCAAGTTCCCTGCGTTGCTCTCGGAATTGGCAAACACAATCTCTGCTTCGGGATGGTTCAGCAACAGGCGAATCAACTCTCCGCCGGTGTACCCCGCAGCACCAAGTATTCCAACCTTTATCATAATTCGTGAAATTCGTGGTTGAAAAAATTAGCGTTTCTCGTCTTTATGTATGCCGTAGTACACTCTCAGGGGTGTGCTGCTGACCTTGATAAAGCCCTTGGCCTCATCGGCAGTCCAGCCCGTCTGCGTCTCGCCATATTCGCCGAGCTTGCTCTTAGTGAGGTCGTTGGCAGAATCGATACCCACGGTCTCGAAGCCGTAGGGGCGGAGCTTCAGGATGGCGGTGCCGGTGACATTGCGCTGGCTCGAGGTGAGCATGGCCTCCATGTCGGGCATTACGGGCTCCAGATACTGGCTCTCGTGCAGGAACATACCGTACCAGTTGGCTACTTGGTCCTTCCAGTACTGCTGCCACTTCGACAGTGTCGACTTCTCCAGCAGACGGTGTGCCTCGATAATCAGTTTCGGCGCGGCAGCCTCGAAGCCTACGCGGCCCTTGATGCCAATGATGGTGTCGCCAACGTTCGCATCGCGGCCGATGGCGTAGCTGGCACCGATTTCCTCAATCTTCTGGATGGCCTTGATGCGGTCGTCGAACTTCTCGCCGTTGACGCCTACAATCTCGCCCTTCTCGAACTGAATCTTCAGCAGGCTCTCGGGCTCCTTGGCGGTGACATGCTTCAAATAGGCCTCCTCGGGCAGTCCCTGTGTGGGATCGAGCAGTTCGCCGCCACAGATGCTGGTGCCCCAGATGCCAACGTTATAGGAATACTTCAGCTTCGTGAAGTCGGCGAAGTAGCCGTTGGCGTTCAGGTAGTCCACCTCTTCCTTACGCGTCAGGTTGCGGTCGCGTGTCAGGGTGATGATCTCCACGCCGGGAGCCATGACAAGGAATGTCATGTCGAAGCGGATCTGGTCGTTGCCGGCACCCGTTGAGCCGTGGGCAATGGCATCGGCGCCAATCTCCTTGGCATAGCGCGCAATGGCGATGGCCTGGAAGATGCGCTCACTGCTGACGGATATCGGGTAGCAGTTATTACGGAGCACGTTGCCGAAGATCATGAACTTCAGCGACTTCTCGTAGTACTCCTGCGTCACGTCGAGCGTCACGTATTTCACTGCGCCCAGCTTGTAGGCGTTCTCCTCGTTCCTCTTCAGCTGTTCGGCTGAGAAACCACCGGTATTGGCACAGGCGGCATAAACTTCATAACCTAATTCCTTGGTCAGGTACATCACGTTGTAGCTGGTGTCCAGTCCACCACTGAATGCTACGACAACTTTCTTCTTTCCCATATGATCTTTTATTCTTTAACTTCTATAACTTCTTTAACTTCTTGCTTCCTCTATTTCCTGTAAATGACGAATGCGTGACAGTACCTCCTCCGGCAACTTGACCGGCAGGTGCTCCGTCGGGTCGAAAAGCATGGCGGTGCAGATACAGAACTTACGGTTGCGTTCGCGCAGCACCGGATAGTTCACACAGCCCTCGCAGCCTTTCCAGAACGCCTCGTCGTCAGTCAGGTCGGCAAACGTCACGGGCTGGTAGCCCAGGGCGGTGTTCATCTTCATCACCGCTGCGCCGCTGGTCAGTGAAAAGATCTTCGCGTGCGGCCAGCGGGTGCGGGCCAGTGTGAAGGTCATGTCCTTGATGCGCTTAGCGATGTGCATACCGCGGAAGTCCGGGTGGACTATCAGACCGCTGGTCGTCACGTATTGCTGGTTCTCCCATGTCTCGATGTAGCTGAATCCCGCAAACCGTCCGTCCTTCGACAGGGCGATGACGGCCTTTGCCTCGAACATCTTCTTTGCCACATACTCGTGTGTGCGCTTGGCGATACCCGTGCCGCGTACCTTTGCTGCCTCGGCTATCGTTTCGAGGATGGTGTCCACGTATTTCTCATGCTCGGGACCAGCCACCAAAATGTCTATCTCTTGTTCCATTTCTTTAATTAAGGTAACTCTTTACTCTTCATTTCATCACTGCTTCCAGTGCTTTCATCACCTCTTCGTGCGTGTATCCTTCCTTGATGACCACGAAGATGGTGTCGTCGCCGGCGATGGTGCCCAACAGTTGTGGCATATCGCTGTTGTCAATGTTCCATGCTATCGAGCTGGCGTAGCCAGGACGCGTCTTGATGACGCCCATGTTGCCCGAGAAGTTCAGACTCACGAAGCCCGACGACTGCATCATCTCGCGGATGTTGCCCGATGTCGCCACGCGTTTATACATGGTGTCGTTCGGCAGCACATACACATACGTACCGTTCAGCGTCGATGCCTTTGCCACCTTCAGCTGCTTCAGGTCACGGCTCAGCGTGGCCTGCGTCAGCTGGAAGCCCTCCTTCTGCAGGGCCTGTAATAGTTCATCCTGACTGCCCATCTGCTGGCTGGAAATAATCATGCGCAGCGTCTCCAATCGGCTTTTCTTTGTCTTCATCTTGTATATTTATTCGATTAGCGGCTGCAAAAGTACAACTTTTTCTGTATACTACCAAATGTTTTTGCATAAAAATGCGAGGTAACCTTTCGGTCACCTCGCAAATTTCTTATTTGACTTTACCTTCGGTCGTCGACCGTCGGTTCTCACTTCACGATAACCTTCTTACCGTTGATGATGTACAGTCCCTTCTTCAGGCTACCGTTCACCTTCTGACCGCTGAGGTTGTAGACAGCACCGTTGTTGCGCTCTGCATTGACGTTGCTGATACCCGTCGTACCACCGTCTGCACTCTGGATGTAGAGGTAGTCGAGGGCGTAGTCCTTCGTGCCACCCTTGACGGTCAGCACGGCGTCAGCTGTCAGCGTGAATGCATCGCTCTTGCCCTCTGACCAGCCGCCAGAACCAGTGTGGCTCAATACCTCCTTGTCGCCGGCCTTGAAGACGAACGTCGTGGAAGCGCTGGCATACGAGGCAGCGGTGATGGTGTAGGTACCAGCCTTCAGGGTGACGATGGCTGCATCCTCGGCAGCGTAGCCGCCGGCCTTGTTCGAGCAGCGCACCTGTACATAGGCACCGGTGTTGACGGTCATGGTCTCGATGTCCTCAGCCTCGGCAAAGAAGACGACGTTGGCCTCCTCGGTCTCGGTGTAGGTCATGCTGGCCACCTTGTTGTCGGCGTCGAGTGTGACGTTCACCGACGACTCCTGACCGCCCGTCGTAGCCGAAGCGTAGACGACACCGTCGATTACCAGGCGGCGTGGCGTCGGGACGTTGATGGTCTCACCCTCGAAGTCCTTACCGCTCTTGATCGTCTGGAGCACGTTGTCCTCACCCTCCAGGGCGTTGACGGTGTAGCTCCACATAGCAGCCTCGCGGAAGACAAGGTTGATGACGTTGCTCTCGGCGTTCTTCACCAGTGTGATCTCGTCGTTGCCGCTCTCGTAGATGTACTTCTTCGAGCCGTCCGCGTTCTTGAACGCAGCCAAGTCAGTCTCGCTGGCAGTAGCCGTAGCACCGACGGCCTGGGCGTCGTAGATGGCAGCCTCCTTCAGGGCCTTACCGTTAGCGTCGACGAAGTTCACGGTGTAGCTTGTGGTCTTCGATGCGTCGACGGTGGTAAGCTCCAGCGTGGGAGCGTAGTCGGCAGAACCCTTACCGTAGATCTGGCCGCCAGCAGCACCACCTGCAAAGACGAACACGATGTTGTCGGAGCCGCCAGCCAGGATGGCATTCACAGCCTCGGTGACGTCAACTTCCTTGTCAGACTCTGCACGGTTCTCTGTCAGACTGGTCACCTTCGTGCCGGCCTGGGCGGCGGCAATCAGGGTGAGGTCGCTGTAGTTGAAGTCGGTACCATCTTTATAGTAGACCTCGATGGCACGTCCGTCTCTGTTGCCTCCGCAGTATGAGCGGAACTTCAGCTTTGCCGAGGTGACGGTATTGTTCTCAGGAATCACCAGGTTGAAGCCTGCGTAAGCCTGAGCCACCCATGCCGTGGTACCCCAGTTGTTGTAGTAGTGGCTCACAGCGTCGAGACTGCTGCCAGCCTCATTGCTGCCACCCTGCACGGCGGCAGTGTGGACGAGCGTTGCGCTGGACTCCTGCTCGGGAAGTACGATGCCCTCCTGCGAGGTGGGCCAGAAGCGGTTCGTGAGTTCCTTGTCCATACCGATGATACCCTCGATGCTGACCAGGTTCTCCTCCAGTGTGTAGAATACATTGAAGTGGTCCTCGATGAGGATGCTCTGCTCGCCGTCGGTCAGGATCTTGAAGCCCTTGTTATCGGTGCTTACCTTCACGTTCTCCAGCTTCACGAAGCGGTCGACGTTCATCAGGTCGTCGGTCTCGCTCATGGCGATGACCGTTGCCTCAGGCGTCACGTTCTCGGTCACCTTGAACTGACCGTACTTCGTAGCGTCGGTGCGCAGCAGGGCGGGCATCGGATACTCCTCGCTGACGAAGCCGCTGTTGCCGACGATGTAGCCGTTCAGCTTCTGGCCGACGTAGTACTGAATCCTTGTGCGGTAGAAGTCGATGGCGCCGGTAGCGTCCTCAACAAACACGTTGTCGCCCTTGATGTAGGTGACCACAGCGTCCTTCAGCAGCAGCGTGTCGCCCTCGATGTCGTCGCCGTTAAGCAGCTTGAAGGTGGCAATGTCCTTGGCCACGTTCTTGGCGTCCTTGTCGGCCGGGGTGAAGGTGAAGCCGAAGAACTTCAGGTTGGAGTCGGGAGAGAAGAGGTAGTAGGTCTTTGTAGCCTCAACCTCCACGGCGTTCATTCCTTCGTAGTCGTCATCAGCCTGGTCAACCATGGCCTCGCCGCCTTCCTCGGCAAAGACGATGGTCTTACCGGCCTCAATGCCTGCGGTAATCTCGAGCGTACCGTTCTTTGTAGGCTCGAAGACATAGTACGTACCCTTTGTGGGCAGGTTATTCTGCTTCTTGTCGAAAGCCTTGCCGTCGTTGTCGACGGGCAGCTGGTCGATACCCTCGGTAGCGGAACCGAACTTGTTCACCTCGGGATAGACCTCGGCAAACTCATACTCGGCACCCTCGGGGTCGTTGCCGCCGAAGGTCATAATCATACCGTTGACCAAGCCTTTCTCGCCCTGCTTGTAGCTGTCGTAGGTGCCGTCTTCGTTCTCGGTCACCTCGGCCTTGTCGTCGCGTACGGCGTTCTTGTAGAACGAGATTCTTGTCAGACCCGTTGCGGGGGCTTCGACGATCAGCTTACCGTCCTGCAGCAGGGCTGCCTGCTCGTCGCTGAGTTCATCGCCAGAAATATATTCTTCGGTCTCGCCGTAGTTCTCAATCGTCAGGTCCAGGTCGTCAGCGGCCTCCAGCTCCACGACGTCGCTCTCGCGTACATCTTTAAAGTGAGCATCGCCAATCTCCAGACCGTTGATGATGGCTGTCTCATCGCTCAGCCAGATGTCCTCTTCTTCAGCGTCGTACTTACCGGGCTCCACGTAGACGATGGTCACATTGGCATCGGCCTCAATCGTCATACCGTGCTTATTGATCTCCCTTACCACGTCCTGTGTGATGGGGAAGCTGACGGTACCTTCTTGCAGGTTCTCCTCCTTCAGGTAGATGGTGTAGATGGTCTTGCCGGCAGCAGTCGAGATGGTGAGCGGTGTGCCCTGACCCTCCAATTCGACATTGTTCAGCGACATCAGCTCGATATGGATCTCGTCGCCAGCCTTCAGCTCGGCCATCTTCTCCAAGATATCGCCACTAGTCAGGTCGGCGTTCAGCGGACTGCCGTTCTCCAGGTCGTCGCCCTGCCAGATAAGACCGCTGACGATGTCGTCGGCCGTGCGGGGCTGGATGCTGTTGCCGTTACCATCGCCGTAACCGATGAAACCGGTCAGCGAGGCGAGCACATCGCCAGCCTTGATGTAGTCGGCCAGGGCGGGCGTCACCTGAATCAGGATGCTCTCGCCAGTCTTGTCGGTAGCGTAGAAGTAGCCATCCTCCTCGCTGATGGAGACACCTTTCAGCGTTGCAATGCGGTAGGCGTTAGCCTCGTCAATGGCTTCCTCGACCGTCATCGTGTAGGCCGTAGCTTCGCTGGTCGTATTGCTGACTTTGGCGGTGTAGAAGTTTGTCTGAGTGCCGTCCATCAACATAATGCCAAAAGAAGGAACGTATACACCCGACAGCGAGCCGCTCAGCGTTTTGCCAGCCTGAGCACCTTCAATGGTAATATAGGTGGCTATACCGCCAGTGGCATCCTGGAAGATGGTCTGTCCGCCGTTAATCTTCAGAATCTCGGCGTTGTCGAGAACCAGTTTCATCTCGTTGCCTTCGATGGCACCGGCCTTGAACTCTGCGATGGTCGTTGCCGTCTCGAGGGCGGGCAGGGTAGAGTTACCGATGAGTATCGAGTTGATGTTGCTGACACCGTTGAAGGTGAACGTCACCTCGCTGGCATTGCCCGTCCACACGCCGTTACTGATAGAGCCTGTAGAGGCCGAGCAATTCAGGGAAGATGCGTTGAACGTAATCTTCGTGAAGCCGAAGCCTTCCTTCTCAGACTTCAGCGTCAGCGTAGCATCCTTCGGGAACTGCAGAACACCCAGTCCCGAATTCAGGTAGTGAGCGTCTGTCGTCGTTGCGGAGATGTCCTCGCTAATCGTCAGATTCTCAACATCCGACTCCTCATCCAGGTCCTTGGCTAGGAAGACACCCTCGGTCAAGGGTGCGTCGCCGGTACGGGTAAAGAATAAATAGTCAATATCCGCACTCTGGCTGGTTCTGTTCTGATCTCCTGCGTTTGTATATCCAGACAATAATACTGGGGTGTTCTCCATTAGCACAAATGCCTCTGTGGTGTATTCGCCTGCAGGCGAGTTCTTGTCAGTGGGGCAGAAGGCAATGACGTTAGTTGTGTTGTCGGTTCCTTCATTGCGGAAGTAGATACCACGGTTTCCGTTGCCCTTTCCGCTACCACTCTTGTTGGCTGTCGGTGCTAAGCATCCCGTTGCTGTATATTTACCAGGAATCAGAGTCGTCAGCAAAGATGATTTCCTTGATGTAACATAGCCGTACATATTTCCTGAGCAACCGTTGTCTTCAGCACCTGTAACATTTGATGTGAGAGCCTCGGCCTCAGTAAAGAATGCTATTGACGGAGCAAGCTCGTACTCCACGTTAAGTGTCTCGTTGCTAGAGCCTTTTGTAAATGTGAACGTGTAGCCGCTGACGCCAGTCTGTTCTTTCAGAATATAGTACTTGTTGTCCTTGCTAAGAACTTTCGGCAGACCGTTGACCGTACACTGCACACCGACAACCTCGGAACCGGAAGCAATCGTACCCAGTTCTTCAGTACCAACGACAGCTTTCAATGTATAGTTGGTGGCTGAGGCATTTGTGTATTTTACAGTAAGTGTTGCCTGAACGCCCATATAAGCAACACGTCCATGATTAGCCGCTACAGCAAACGAAACGTAGTCTTTCTCAGCTTCAATAGCAGAACTGACGTATGTAAGAGCTTCTGCTTTAAGCGTGGTCTCACTGTCATTAATCGTAAATGCAGTTGTCGTGTTTAGAGGCTGAAAAGATCCGGCATCTTGCACCGTTCCTAACAGAGCACCACTATGTCCACTGTTTGTCAGAGTGTTTGACGTGATGGTTGTGGCACTCCATGCAGGGTTGTAACCGATTAGACGGACATTATTGACAGTTTTACCACTTTCAGAACTGACACCGCTCACCGAGAATTCGATTGACTGAATAGTTCCAGTGATGGCCTTAATGCTGGTGAGGTCAAACTTGTAAAGTGATATGATACCTCCGGTATTGAATTTGACGGAACCGTCAGCCGCTGAACCCCAATCACGAAACTGTGTGTTGTTGATTTTTAGGCTTGTCTGTGAGGCACCGTTGAAGTTTGTGTTTCCGTTGCTGGAATCGACATAAGCTGATTCTGACGAATTGACAGAAAGCTCGTCACCCCACGCTCCGCTGCTTCCCGTCACCAGGGCCACGGTGAGCAGCAAAAGATAAAGTAATTTTTGTTTCATACGTTTGTTGTTTTATTGTTATTGTTGTTTATCCGTTTCGTCCACTGTATACGTCACATCTGTGCACCCTGAGCCCCTCTGGAGGAGCATGAGATGCACAAAATCGCCGCAAAAGTACAAAAAAAGTGAGAAAACAGCAAAGCTTTCAAACTTTTTTTGCAGTCGCTGCCATTTTTCCTATCCTTTTATCAGATTACAATGTATAATTATCCGTATATTTATGTGTAATAAGATGACCTTTAGCGCGCTAAAGGTCACCTTTAGAATCGTAAAGACCACCTTTTCGCGGCTAAAGGTCACCTTTTCAGAGCTAAAGGTCATGAAAACAAATTTCTTGTTACTTTTTAGAAACGAATTCTCCTAATTGACCTTAATTTTCCTAATAATATTTTGGGGGAAAAGAATAAGCAATAATGAGCAAGAATTTTGTTCAACAATAAGAAAATAAATATTATTTGTAATTGTTGAAATCAATTATTCCCTATTCTTTCCAATTCTTTTCATTAATAAAATTCGTGGACAAAATTAGTTGTAATTAGGATAATTCGTTTCAGAAGCAAAAACCCATTTGTTTCCTGGATCCCCTCGCGCGTGTATATATAGTACTGAAACAAGAAAATAACCCGCTTATCCCGCTTATCCCACACCTACGGGTATATCATTAAGCATTAAGCATTGAGCATTAAGCATTGATTTAGGTGTAAGATAAGCGGGATAAGCGGGATAATTT
>JAEEQH010000029.1 GCA_016285245.1 Prevotella sp. | reverse complement strand
ATCAGAGAGATAAGTCAACAAAATCAGTATAATAAACAGTAATTAACAAAACAGTAACAAATCAAGGCTCTGAGGGAGTCAACACTATACAGGGAAAGACACAATGACAAATGACAGAATGACAGTTTCAAACAAAAGGGGTTGTTGGGTCGGAATGAGATTTCTATTAAAATAGAAATGTATATATATTTATATATGTGTATATGTTTATAATAAATATACAATTGTTAACTGCTTATTTTCTCGAATTCTGAAAAAACATGTTGAGTACCCCTCATTTCAAAACTGTCATTCTGTCATTTGTCATTGATACCACAATACCCGCCACTTATTTTAGAATAAGTGGCTCTTATTATTTAATAGGTGGCACTTATTGCAAAACAGATGGCCTTAGAAGCGGGTGGCAAGAATGCGTGACCACTTCGCTGCTCCTGCGTCCGTCAGGTGGTCTGGATCGAAGAAGTCGTTGTCGGTGAAACGAGGATCGGCGGTGTAGTCGGCGACGGCAGCACCGGTGCTCTCCACGCTCTTGCGGAGGTACTCCTGCTGGTGGGGTGCTATCCGTTGGCGGTAGGCCTGGGTAACGGGAGCCTGGAGCAGCAGCAGACACAGGTGGTGGTCTCGGCACCAGCGGGCTATGCGCTGTAGGGTACGGCGGTTCTCGGCAGCGACATCCCAGTCCTTGCAGCGGTGGCGTTCGGCAGCCGTGGCGACATTGTCGTCGGAGAGGTAGTCGGCATCCCGTCTGTCGACGGTATAGGCAGGATTCCATCCCGTACTGTCACAAAGCGTGGTCTCCTTGGCGAGTTTTTCCTTCACGGCACTCATATCTGAGAGTTCAAAGCCATAACGGCTCCAGAGGGGGTGTTTGGGACAGTCCATATAGAGTCGGTAGTAGGTGCACCGGAAACGTTCGGTCTGCTCCAGCGGCAGATCGAAAAAACCAGAATGGTCGACGATGAGCAGGACGTCCGTCAGTCGCTTGTAAAGCGGTGCATAGTGCAGGAGCAGGTACTCGTCGTACTCCAACGACTGTGAGACCTGACAGAGGTTATATGCCTTGCGCTGGAAACAGTCCGGGCGGAGACCATAGAATCCGTGTGAATTGCCGAGCATCAGTATCTCGACATCCTGGGCATGTGCCGTCATCCACTCGTCTTTCTGCCGGTAGGTGTTTGGCTGTCGGCGCACGTAAAGCTCCATGGCCGCCAGGAGCAGGACGACGGGCAGTAGGAACAGCAAGGTTTTGACAAGGAACTTCTTCATGTCTCAGAATTGGAAATAGATAAACGTCTGCTCTTCGCCGTGCATGAGTACGATGAGCAGGATGAGCAGGTAGTAGACCATCCAGCGGAGGGCACGATGGCGGAAAAGGCCGTTGTCAGGGAGTTGGAGGACGTGGCGACGGTCGCGCTGCCACCACTCGACGAGGAGCAGTAGCAGACACCAAAGCAGGGCCAGTTTGCCCACGGGACACGGGGCCAGCGGCACAGGGCTGGTGATTATATGAGTCAAGTAGCCGACGGCCTCGCCGATGGTGGCTGAGCGAAACAGCACCCATCCAATAGCCATCAGCAGGAATGTGAGCAGGACTTTCGGTATGTCTCGTAGGGACGGCTTGGTGGCCGGTTTTGCCCGATGCAGGGCCTCGTGGCGCGATGGCTTTGTGCTTGAGCGGATAACAGCCAGCGACAGTAGGACGGCGCTGTAGAGTCCCCATGCGACGAACGTCCAATTGGCACCATGCCATAATCCGCTGAGTGCAAAGACAATGAAGATGTTGCGGACGGTGACGAGGTGCGAGACGCGACTGCCGCCGAGTGGGATGTAGAGATAGTCGCGGAACCACGTCATCAGCGAGATGTGCCAGCGTCGCCAGAACTCTGCCACGTTACGCGAGAAGTATGGTAGCCGGAAGTTGTCGCACAGTCGGATGCCAAAGAGTCGTGCTGTGCCGATGGCGATGTCGGAGTAGCCTGAGAAGTCGCAGTATATCTGGAATGTGAAGAGCAGCATCCCCACGAAGAGTGTCAGGCTGTTGGCCTCCTGCCAACTATCCCAAATCTGGTTGACGGCCAGCGCACAGGTGTCTGCGATGACCATTTTCTTGAAGAATCCCCAGAGCATCTGTCGCAGTCCGTCGACAGCCTCATCATAGTCGAACCGTCGCTGGCGGAGCATCTGCGGCAGGAGGTCGGTAGCGCGTTCGATGGGGCCCGCCACCAGCTGGGGGAAGAAGCTGATATATGCCATGAATGCCACGATGTCGCGTGTTGCGGGCAGTTTGCGCCGATAGACATCGATGGTGTAGCTCAGCGACTGGAAAGTATAGAAACTGATGCCCACAGGGAGTATCAGTCGTAGCGTTGGCACGTCGAGCGAGAGTCCGACGGAGGCAGCCATGTCCTGTAGCGTATCGGCAAAAAAGTTGAAATACTTGAAGCAGGCCAGGATTCCAAGGTTCAGCACCAGGTTCGCTGCCACCGTCATACGACGGCTTTGGCGTTGGGTCTGTTGTTCAAGCAGTAGTGCGCTGGCGTAGCTGCTCAGGGTGGTGACGAGAATCAGCAGCAGGAACCGGTAATCCCACCACCCGTAAAACACGTAACTGGCAGCCACCAGAAAGAGGTTCTGCCACCGCAAACGGCGCGACAAGCTCCAGTAGAGGAGCAATGTCATGGGCAGGAAGAACAGGAACGGCCAGGAGTTGAAGGTCATAGATGGTTGAGAGGTGACTGATGACTTACAAATCCCATTCGTAGATATCGTAACAGAGTCCGCGGGCACCAAACCCTTCTTTCTGGAACACCAGCGCCTCGTTGAGTCCGCTACCGTCGGGGTTCTCCGTGGAGCGGCCGAAGTCGAAATAGGGCCAGTCCTTGTAGTCGTGGTGCATGATGCGTTCGTAGATAGCATCGATGGCCCCCAGGCTCTTGCCCTCGGGAGTGGCGGAACTGTACTGCGCATGGACCACCGGCGGCGAGAGGTAGAGCACCACGCCGCCCAGCACCTGACCGTCGCGGACGGCCTGATAGAGCACGATGTTGTCGGGGAATCGGCCGTGAAGCAATTCTATCTCTGCGAGCGTGTGGACGGGACGAATGCCATACTTCGTGCCAAGGTTGTCGGAGAGCACGCGCCAGAAGTCAGCAAAGCTGTCGCTGTGTTCGACGGTGATGCCTGCCCGCTGGGCACGAACGACGCCACGACGGCGTACACGTTCCCAGCGCATTCCGGCACCGAGGAAGATGTTGGTGGAGTAGTCGCGGGCCACGATGCGGGCGTGACACTCGTGGTAGAGGGCGTAAAGATCCTCCTCAGCCGACAGACGGTGGTAAATCCACGGAACTGCCTTGTAGATGACGTGCTTCAGACCCTCAAAGCGCAGCATCGCGTTCAGCTCGCGGAACAGCGCTAGCGTCTCGACGATGGTCAGCCGGGGGCTCATCACCAGTCCGCCGTAGGTCAGTCCACGATGCGTATAGAGGGTGTCGCCGTCGACATGTGCGGGTAGCACGGCCAACAGCCGTCCATCCTGATAGAACATCAGCGAGTGGTCACGGAAGCGGTCCTGATGGTAGTCCATATAGCGGCGGTCGAAGAGGAACGTACCGTTCTTCGACTCGGCCACGAACTGGTTCCACTCGTCGACGCAGTCAGGGGTGTAACGTCTTATCTCGAACATCCGATGTATTTCAGGAATTCGTCGTAGTCGTAGATGTAATCATCTTCCTCGTAATGTTCCGAGGCCAGGACGAGGCAGACGGCTCCGCTGGAGAAGTCGTCGAGGGTGCGCCAGGTATTGGTGTCGATGAGCAGTCCCTGCCAGGGGTGGTTCAGCAACACCGTCGTCCGCTCCCGACTATTGTCGAGGGTGACGGTGAACGAGCCGCTGAGGGCGATGACGAACTGCTTCAGCCGCTTGTGGGCGTGGCCTCCCCTACTCTCGCCTCCCGGCACGTCGTATACCCAGTAAGCCCGTTTGATGTCAAACGGCACCATCGACTGCGCCTCGGCGAAAGTAAGGTTGCCTCGCGGATCGGTAATTTTCGGAAGGTCTATCAGCTGTCCTATCATTTCTTCATGTATGGTTCGGTTCCCAGGACGGTCTTCGCCAGGCGCTTAGCCTTGTCGCGCAGGGCATTGACATCATCGCCCAGCTCACCATAGCAGAGGACGACACCCATGCGGCGTCCGACGTGGGCCTCGGGCTTACCGAAGATGCGGATGCGCGTGCGGTCCTCTTTCAGGGCATCGACGAGGTTGTAGTCCAGCGGTCCCACCTTCTCCTCGGGTGAGAGAATGACGGCCGAGGCACCGGCGTGCTCCAGATGGATGCCAGCGATGGGCAGTCCCATGACAGCGCGGAAGTGGAGCTCGAACTCCGAGAGGTTCGTGGTGTGGCCCAGCGTCACCATACCCGTGTCGTGGGGACGCGGCGAGAGCTCGGAGAAGATGACCTCACCCTGACGCGTCAGGAAGAACTCCACACCCCAGATGCCGGCACCTGTCAGCGCACGCGTCACCTGGTCGGCCATGGACTGTGCCTGCTTCAGGGCCTCGTCGCTGATCTGATAGGGCTGCCAGGACTCGCGGTAGTCGCCACCCTTCTGCACGTGTCCGATGGGCGGGCAGAACAGCGTGGGGCCGTTCTTCTGTGTGACCGTCAGCAGCGTGAACTCGGACTCGAAGTCGATGAACTCCTCGATGATCACCTCCTTCACGTCGCCACGCGAGCCTTCCATAGCCTCGCGGAAGGCCTGTTCCAGCTCGTCGTCGTTATGGACGTAGCTCTGTCCGTGGCCACTGGACGACATCAGGGGCTTCACGACGCAGGGGAAGCCAATCTCGTCGGCAGCCTTCTTGAACTCGTCGAACGTCTTGGCATAGAAATACTTCGCCGTACGCAGGCCGAGGTCGCGGGAGGCGAGGTCGCGGATGGCGCGGCGGTTCATCGTGAAGTTGACGGCACGTGCCGACGGCACGACCTGAATACCCTCTTTCTCGAAATCGAACAGGCGTTCCGTACGGATAGCCTCAATCTCCGGCACGATGATGTCGGGCTGGTGCTTCTTGACAGCCGCCGTCAGGGCATCGCCGTCGAGCATCGAGAACACCTCGCGCTCGTCGGCCACTTGCATGGCGGGTGCATCGTTATAACGGTCACAAGCCACCACATAGGCGCCTGCGCGCTTGGCGGCAATCACGAACTCCTTGCCCAGTTCGCCTGAGCCTAACAGCAAAATTTTCTTCATAGCCATTGTTTTTTATCGGTTAGCGTACATATTATCGTAGTACTTCTGGTAGTCACCGGATGTGACGTTGTCGAGCCACTCCTGATTGTCGAGATACCAGAGGACGGTCTTTTCTATTCCCTCCTCGAACTGGAGCGAGGGCTCCCAGCCGAGTTCACGCTGGAGCTTGCTGGAGTCGATGGCGTAGCGCAGGTCGTGTCCGGCACGGTCGGTGACGAAGGTGATGAGGTCCATGTCCTCGCCCTCCTTACGACCCAACAGACGGTCGACGGTCTTGATGACCACCTTGATGATATCGATGTTCTTCCACTCGTTGAAGCCGCCGATATTGTAGGTCTCGGCAATCTTGCCCTCATGGAAGATGAGGTCGATGGCGCGGGCGTGGTCCTCGACGAAGAGCCAGTCGCGCACGTTCTCGCCCTTGCCGTAGACGGGCAGCGGCTTGCGGTGACGAATGTTATTGATGAACAGCGGTATCAGCTTCTCGGGGAACTGATAGGGTCCGTAGTTGTTGGAACAGTTGGTCACGATGACAGGCATCCCGTAGGTGTCGTGGTAGGCGCGGACGAAGTGGTCGGAGCTGGCCTTAGCGGCGCTGTACGGCGAGTGGGGGTTGTACTTCGTGGTCTCGAGGAAGAACTTGTCGCCATAGGCCAAGTGGTGCTCGGCAGAAGAGGCCGTCGTGGTGAACGGTGGCTCGATGCCCTCAGGGTGCGTCAGCTCCAAGGCACCATACACCTCGTCCGTCGAGATGTGGTAGAAGCGCTTGCCCTCGTACTTCTCGGGCAGGCTTTCCCAGTAGAGCTTCGCGGCCTGCAGCAGGCTGAGCGTTCCCATCACGTTCGTCTTGGCAAACGTGAACGGGTCCTTGATGGAGCGGTCGACGTGGCTCTCAGCAGCGAGGTGGATGATGCCGTCGACCTTCTTGTCCTGCATCAGTTGGTAAAAGGCGTCGAAGTCGCAGATGTCCATTTTCACAAACTCGTAATTGGGACGGTCCTCGATGTCCTTGAGGTTAGCCAGGTTGCCGGCATACGTCAGTTTATCGAGATTGATGATGTGGTAGTCGGGGTACTTGTTCACGAAGAGACGGACAACATGGGAGCCAATGAACCCGGCTCCACCGGTAATGACGATTGTTCTCATATTTGACGATTTTACAATTTACTATTTGACGATTGACGATTTATTGACTGTTTGATGATTATCGATTTAGTCCCCAAGGGTGATGACCTCAAGGTCCTTGAACTCCCTCCCATCGATGGTCAGGCGAATGAGCGTTCGTTCCTTGTGCCAGCCCTGAAGACCTGCAGCGCCGGGGTTGATGTGAAGCAGGTTGAGCGTCTTGTCGTACTTCACCTTTAATATATGTGAGTGTCCGGCAATGAACAGCTGCGGCGGGTTGGCGAAGAGTGTCGAACGGACGCTGGCGTCGTAGTTGCCGGGATAGCCGCCGATATGCTTGATGAGCACATCGACATCCTCGCACTTGAAGCGGTTCAGCTCGCGGTACATCAGGCGTAGGTCGCCACCGTCGCAGTTTCCACAGACGGCACGGAACGGGCGGAAGGCCGCCAGCCGCTCAGCCACCTCCACGCTGCCAATGTCGCCAGCGTGCCAGATCTCGTCGCAGGGCTCAAAGTAGTGCAGATACTTCTCATCCCAGTACGAGTGGGTATCGCTCAATATGCCTATCTTCTTCATAGTTTCAGCTTCTTCCTGACAAACTCGGCAATGAACTTCTCCGTCTGCATCAGTCCCAGGACGCTACTGTCGACACAGAGGTCGTAAGACTCGGCATAGCCCCATTTCTTGCCGGTATAATAGTTGTAATAGGACGCACGGTCGGCCTCGCCCTGCTCAATGAAGCGGCGGGCCTCAACTTTGGAGAAGAAGCCGCGCTTGGCCATGACCTGCTCAATACGGAAGTCCATCGATGCCGTCACAAACACATTCACCACATTGTCCATGTCGCGCAACACATAGTCAGCACAACGACCGACGAAGACACACGAATGGTCGGCTGCAGCCTTGCGGATGGCGTCGCTCTGCAGTTTGAAGAACGAGTCCTGGGAGAGTCCTTGACGGCTATATGCGCTACTGGTACCCAGTCCGCTCGGCAGGTGAAGGAATGAGCGGATGATGCTACGATGCTCGTCGTTCTTTGCCAGGAATTTCTCCGATAGTCCCGACTCCTTGGCCGCAAGGTTCAGCAGTTCGCGGTCATAGTATTGGGCACCGAAGTCCATCGCGAGCATCCGTCCGATGTCGTGTCCCCCCGACCCCAGCTGTCGTCCTACATTGATGATAATCTTCTTTTCCATATCATTCATAGGTTCTTCGATTTAAGTCCTTTCAGATACCACAATAGAATGGGAATAGTCATAGCAAACGAACCGAAGTCGCTCAGCGGCATAGCATACCACACACCATCCAGCTGCCACCACATCGGCAGAATGTAGGCCAGCGGCAGGAGTATGATGAGCTGGCGGCTCAGCGAGAGAAATATCGACACCTTCACTCTTCCTATACACTGGAAAAAGTTTGTGATGACAGCCTGGGAACCCACGACGAAGAACACCAGCATATCGAGCCGGATGCCTCGTGCCGAGAGTTCGAGCAGCGTCGCATCGGTGGTGAAGATGCGTGCTATCTGCCGCGGGAAGAGCATCGACAGCGACCAGCCGACAAGCAGGATGGCGGTAGCCGCAGCGATGGTGAGCCACAAGCAACGGAACATACGGTCGTACTTCTCGGCTCCGAAGTTATACCCCACGATAGGCTGCATACCCTGTATCATACCCATCACGAACATGAAGAAGACCATCACCATCGAGTTGGCTATCGAGTAGGCACCGACGGCCATGTCGCCGCCATAGCGTACGAACTGGTTGTTCATGAAGATGACGATGACACACGATGTCGTCTGCATCAGGAAGGGCGAGATGCCAATGGCGATGATATTCCTTACTAACTGTGCCTTCAGGCGGTAGATACCACGTTTCAGATGCAGCAGCTCGTTCTTGTCGGAGAACAGCCACATCTGCCAACATAGTGCCAACGACTGCGAGGTTACCGTTGCTAGTGCTGCACCGCGTATGCCCCAGCGGAACCACCACACAAAAGCGACGATGAGAACGATATTCATGGCCACGGTGAACAGCGTCGCATACATGGCGTGGCGCGGTTTACCCGCAGAGCGCAGCACGGCGTTCATGCCGAAATACATATGCGTAACCATATTGCCGGCAAGAATCACTTGCATGAACTCACGGGCATAGGGCAGGGTCACCTCCGAAGCGCCGAAGAAAATCAGGATGGGATCAAGGAACAGCAGGCAGACGGCCATGAAGGCAAAGCCTATGAGAAGGTTCAGCGTCACCGTGTTGCCCAGCAGGTGCCCCGCCGTCTCGTAATCGCGCTGTCCCAGCTTCACCGATATGCACGTCGACGAGCCCACGCCCACGGCGGCACCAAAAGCCGCACTAAGGTTCATAAAGGGGAACGTGATGCCTAAGCCAGCGATAGCCTCCGGGCCCACCACCTGTCCGATGAATGCGCGGTCAATGATATTGTACATACTTGATGCCGACATCGCCACGATAGATGGTAAGGCATACTGCCACAGCAGTCTTCCTACCGGTTTAGTACCCAGTTCGAGTGTTGCCTGTTTATTATCCATATCAGAGGGCAAAGGTACACATTATTTTTTATTCCGCCAAATAATTAACCACACATTTGGTCATTTCAGGAAAAATGCATACCTTTGCACACATGTACAACAGCAGTCAGCGCTTGTCGCTATACCAGCTCAACCACCTTGTCCGCAACACGCTGGAGAAGGAGCTCCCGGCCGAATACTGGGTAGAGGCCGAGCTGTCAGAGTGCCGTGAGAGCCGCGGTCACTGCTACATGGAACTTATTGAGCGCGACCAGCAGGGAGCGACCCCTGTGGCCCGTGCCTCAGCCAAGTGCTGGGCTTCACGCTGGCAGATGCTACGTCCCTATTTCGAGCGTACGACAGGACAGCAGCTCGTGCCCGGGCTGAAGGTACTGCTGAAGGTTAGTGCCCAGTTCCACGAAGCCTTTGGCTTTTCATGGATTGTCAGCGACATCGACCCCACCTACACCCTCGGCGACCAGGCTCGACGCCGACAGGAGATCATCCAGCAACTGAAGGAAGAAGGCATCTTCGACCTACAGCGCGAATTGCGGCTGCCTTTGTTCTGCCTGCGCATTGCCGTCATCAGCAGCCAGACGGCCGCCGGCTATGGCGACTTCGCCGCCCAGCTGAACGACTCTCCCTTTGCGTTCCGTACGCAGCTGTTCCCCGCCGTGATGCAGGGTGAAGGCGTGGAACAGAGCATCATCGCCGCGCTGGAGAAAATCTATCAGGTGCAAACGGAGAATTCTCAGTTCGATTGTGTGGTCATCATCCGCGGTGGCGGTGCAACAAGCGATATGTCGGGATTCGACACATTGGCACTTGCCGAGAACGTTGCCAACTTCCCCCTGCCCATCATCACCGGCATTGGCCACGACCGCGACGAGTGTATCCTCGACATGGTGAGCCACCTTCGCGTCAAGACACCTACCGCCGCAGCAGCCCTGCTCATCGATAGGGCCCAGGAACTGCTCTCTGCCCTCGACGACGCACAGTCCCGCATCGTCCGCCACACCCTTCAACGGCTGTCCACGCTGAGCACACAGCTCACCGCCCTCAACGCTTCCATCCCCCTCTTGGCAGAACGACGAATAACGACCGAACGGCATCGCATAGCCATCATTGAAGAGAAATTGAAAGCCACTGACCCAGAGATACTTCTGAAACGCGGTTATAGTATTACTTACAGCAACGGAAAGATTGTCAAAGATCCCTCGATGTTAATGTGCGGCGACCTCTTAGAGACCCATTTTGAGAAAGGAACCATCCAGTCAACAGTGATATGAAAGAAGAACAGAAATACGAACAGGCTTTCCGCGAGCTACAGGAGATTGTCCACAAAATGGAAAGCGACGAGTTGGACATTGACCAGATGTCCGAGCAGCTCAAACGTGCACAGACACTCATCAAGGTGTGCAAGGACAAGCTGACCAAAGCCGACGAAGACATCAAGCTTATCCTGAAAGAGGAATAAAAGTCGAATAGTATTTGGTTTTTCGCTCACTTATTTGTACCTTTGCAGCCAAAAAGAAACAAAGGATAATAAGAATGGCAGAGACAACCAACAGTATTTTGCAAAAGCTCGACGGTCTGGAGGCACGTTTCGAGGAGGTTTCCACACTGATTACCGACCCCGACGTGATAGCCGACCAGCAGCGTTTTGTAAAGCTCACGAAAGAGTATAAGGACCTGGGCGACATCATGGACGCCCGTAAGCGCTACATCGCCTGTCTGAACAGCATCAAGGAGGCCAAGGACATACTGGCCAACGAGACCGATGCAGAGATGAAAGAGATGGCCCGCGAGGAGCTGGCCGCCAACGAAGAACTGCAGCCAAAGTTGGAGGAAGAGATCAAGATTGCCCTCATCCCGAAAGACCCCGAGGACGCGAAGAACGTACAGATGGAGATTCGTGCCGGCACTGGCGGCGACGAGGCCGCGCTGTTTGCCGGCGACCTGTTCAAGATGTACAAGAGCTTCTGCGACTCCAAGGGCTGGACGCTCTCCATCACGAGCGTCAGCGAAGGTGCCGTCGGCGGTTTCAAGGAGATAGACTTTGCCGTCAGCGGTGCCGACGTCTATGGCACGCTGAAGTATGAGTCGGGCGTGCATCGCGTCCAGCGTGTGCCGGCTACCGAGACTCAGGGACGTATGCACACCTCTGCTGCGACGGTGGCCGTACTGCCCGAGGCCGACAAGTTTGAGGTTCACGTCAACGAGGGCGAAATCAAGTGGGACACCTTCCGAAGCAGCGGTGCCGGTGGCCAGAACGTCAACAAGGTGGAGTCCGGCGTCCGCCTGCGCTACATGTGGAAGAACCCCAATACCGGCGAAACGGAGGAAATCCTCATTGAGTGTACCGAGACGCGCGATCAGCCGAAGAACAAGGAGCGTGCCCTCTCGCGTCTCTACACGTTCATCTACGACAAGGAGCACCAGAAGTATATGGACGACATCGCCTCACGCCGTAAGAGCCTCGTCTCCACCGGCGACCGCTCCGCAAAAATCCGCACTTACAACTTCCCGCAAGGTCGCGTCACCGACCACCGCATCGGCTACACCACCCACGACCTGCAGGGCTTCCTCGGCGGTGACATCCAGCCGATGATTGACGCCCTGACCGTTGCCGAGAACGCAGAGCGCATGAAGGAATCAGAATTATAAGTTTAGTGACATAAAAGAAGATTGGACAAAACGATGAACAGACAAGAACTGATACAGCAAATCCGGGAGAAGCAGTCGTTCCTCTGCGTAGGACTGGATACCGACCTGAAGAAGATTCCACAGCACCTGCTGGCGGAAGAAGACCCCATCTTCGCCTTTAATAAGGCGATTATCGACGCCACGGCGCCCTTTTGCGTGTCTTACAAGCCGAACCTCGCTTTCTATGAGGCTTTTGGCGTGAAGGGACTTGTGGCCTTCGAGAAGACGATCAAGTACCTGAAGCAGAGCTACCCCAACCACTTCATCATCGCCGACGCCAAGCGTGGCGACATCGGCAACACCAGCGCCATGTATGCCCGTACGTTCTTCGAGGAGTACGACGTCGACTCGCTGACCGTTGCCCCTTACATGGGTGAAGACTCCGTAACACCCTTCCTCGGCTACGAGGGCAAGTGGGTTATCCTATTGGCGCTGACGTCGAACAAAGGTAGCCACGACTTCCAGCTGACTGAGTCACCCGATGGTGAGCGTCTGTTTGAGAAAGTCCTCAAGAAGAGCCAGCAGTGGGCTAATGACGAGCAGATGATGTATGTCGTAGGTGCCACTCAAGGGCAGATGTTCGAGGACATCCGCAAGATTGTTCCTAACCACTTCCTGCTCGTTCCCGGCGTCGGTGCCCAGGGCGGCAGCCTTGAAGAAGTCTGCAAGTACGGCATGACGAAGGACTGTGGTCTGCTGGTGAACTCCAGCCGCGGCATCATCTACGCCTCCAATGATGAGGACTTTGCTGAGGTGGCAGGCCAGAAAGCCCGTGAGCTGCAGGAGCAGATGGCCGCAGAGCTGGAAAAAGTCGGTCTCGTTTGAAGGACTGCTTCCAACTAAACGAAAGTCAAAGAAGGTGAACGATCCCAAGATCATCAACGACCCCGTCTTCGGGTTTATCAGGATTCCACGCGGCGTGCTCCTCGACATTGTCAAGCACCCGCTGTTCCAGCGACTGAACCGCATCAGCCAGTTAGGCTTGGCCTCCGTCGTCTATCCCGGTGCCCGTCACACGCGGTTCCAGCACTCCCTCGGGGCTTTCCACCTGATGAGTGAAGCCGTCCTCTCGTTGCAGCAGAAGGGACAATTCATCTTCGATAGCGAAGCCGAGGCAGTCCAGGCCGCTATTCTGATGCACGACATCGGCCACGGCCCGTTCTCCCACGTCCTCGAGAACACGCTTATCAGCGGCATCTCCCATGAAGACCTGTCGCTCATGATGATGGAACAGATCAACCGCGACATGAACGGACAGCTGAATCTGGCCATCAGCATCTTCAAGGACGAATACCCCAAACGGTTCCTCCACCAGCTCATCTCCAGCCAACTCGATATGGACCGACTGGACTATCTGCGCCGTGACTCGTTCTATACCGGCGTCACCGAAGGAAATATCGGTTCTGCACGTATCATCAAGATGCTCAATGTGATAGACGATTCCCTTGTAGTAGAACATAAAGGCATCTACTCCTTGGAGAACTACCTTACCACACGCCGTCTAATGTACTGGCAGGTCTATCTTCACAAGACCACTGTGGCCTGTGAGAAGGTGCTCGTCAATGTGTTGCGCCGTGCCAAACACCTCACCAAACAAGGCCACGAAGTGTTTGCCTCCCCCGCCCTCGCCTACTTTCTCCACAACGACGTCGATGCCGACTGGTTCCACCATCACGACGATGCCCTGCTGATGTACGAAGAGCTCGACGACTCCGACATCTGGAGTGCCATGAAAGCGTGGCGGCACGATGACGACAAGATTCTGTCGACGTTGGCCTGCGACATGCTCGACCGTCACATCTTCCATGTCGAAGTCAGCGAAGCGCCTGTTACTGAGGAGTATATCGCCAAGACAGCCCAGACGATTGCCGGGGCCATGGGCATTGGTGTTGAGGACGCCCGCCACTACATGATGAGTGTGAACACCATCCAGAAGGACATGTATAAAGTCGACGACGACAGCATTGCCGTGCTCTATAAGGACGGCACCATCAAGGATGTCTCCGAGGCCTCTGAATTGCTAAATGTTCAGTTGCTTTCTAAAAAAATAAGAAAATATTACCTTTGTTATCAGCGATTAGAAGATTTTTAACTATCTTTGCAGCCAAATAGCATATCGGTACTCTGAAAGAGTATCACATCGTACATCCAAAACAGTACACACATGGAATTTACAGCGAAACAGATTGCAGAATTCGTTCAGGGGCGTGTAGAGGGCAACGAGAATGCCGCCATTCACACTTTCGCCAAGATTGAGGAAGGTGCAGAGGGAGCCATCTCGTTCCTGTCAAACCCCAAGTATCTTCACTATATCTACGAGACGAAGTCGACCATTGTCCTCCTCAACGAGGACGTGGTGTTGGAGAAACCGGTATCGGCCACCCTCATCCGTGTGAAGAACGCCTATGAGAGCGTGGCCCACCTGCTGCAGCTCTACGAGTCGATGAAACCCAAGAAGACGGGTGTCGACCCGCTGGCCTTCGTCTCTTCCACAGCCGAGATTGGCAAGGACGTCTACATCGCCCCGTTTGCATACATCGGCGACAACGTGAAGATTGGCGACGGCAGCCGCATCTTCCCCCATGTCTGCATCTACGAGGGCTGCCGCATCGGCAAGAATGTCACCATCCACGCCGGTAGTGTCATCGGTGCCGACGGCTTCGGTTTCGCCCCCAACCAGGATGGCTACGAGAAGATTCCCCAGATAGGCATCGTCGTCATCGAGGACAACGTGGAGATTGGTGCCAACACCTGTATCGACCGTTCCACGATGGGACAGACCGTCATCCACCAGGGTGTCAAGCTCGACAACCTCATCCAGGTGGCCCACAACTGCGAGATCGGTGAGAACACGGTGATGTCAGCGCAGGCAGGCATGGCCGGCAGCACGAAGATTGGTGCGTGGTGTATGGTTGGCGGCCAGGCAGGCTTCTCCGGGCACATCCACGTGGCCGACAAGACGTTTGTCGGTGCACAGTGTGGCGTCATCAGCAACACCAAGGGCAACGGCGAGTCGCTCATCGGTTCGCCCGCCGTCAACCCGAAGATGTACTTCAAGGCCCGTGCCATTGACGCCAAGCTGCCCGATATGTACCGCGAGGTCTACGCCCTACGCAGGGAGTTAGACGCCCTGAAAGCCCAAATCGAGAAATAAATCACAAATCGTACACTGTACATCGAAAATTGTACACTGTACATCGTTAAACAGTACCATAACAAGATGAAACAGAAAACACTCAAAGGTAGCTTCTCCCTCTGCGGAAAAGGCCTGCATACAGGACTCAGCCTGACGGTGACCTTCAACCCCGCCCCTGAGAACCACGGCTACAAGATACAGCGTATCGACCTCGACGGTATGCCCGTCATCGACGCCATCGCCGAGAATGTCATCGACACCCAGCGCGGCACGGTCCTCGGCAAGAGCAACGACCTCCGCGTGTCTACCGTCGAGCACGGCCTGTCGGCACTCTATGCCCTGGGCATCGACAACTGTCTGATACAGGTCAACGGCCCGGAGTTCCCGATCCTTGACGGCTCTGCCATCCAGTATGTCGACAAGATCCGTGAGGTGGGCATCGAGGAGCAGAACGCCCCTAAGGATTGGTATGTCATCCGCAAAAAGATCGAGGTGAAGGACGATGCCAGCGGTTCGTGTATCACCATCCTACCCGACGACGAGTTCTCCATTACAGCGATGTGCTCCTTCGAGTCGAAGTTCATCAACTCGCAGTTTGCCACCCTCGACAGCCCCAGCAAGTACGCCGACGAGATTGCCAGCGCCCGTACGTTTGTCTTCGTCCGCGACATCGAGCCACTGCTGCAGGCAAACCTCATCAAGGGCGGCGACCTCGACAACGCCATCGTCATCTACGAGCGCCAGACCACCCAGGAGCGTCTCGACATGCTGGCCGATATGCTCCACGTCGAGCACCGCGATGCCACCGACCTGGGCTATATCCAGCACAAGCCCCTACAGTGGGAGAATGAGTGTACGCGCCACAAGCTGCTCGACATCATCGGCGACATGGCGCTCATCGGCAAGCCCATCAAGGGCCGTATCATCGCCACCCGTCCCGGTCACACCATCAACAACAAGTTTGCACGCCAGATGCGCCGTGAGATCCGCAAGCACGAGATCCAGGCTCCCGTCTACGATCCCAATGAGGAGCCGGTGATGGATGTCAACCGCATCCGCGAGCTGCTGCCTCACCGCTACCCCATGCAGCTGGTCGACAAGGTTGTAGCCCTCGGTGCCACGAGCATCGTCGGCGTCAAGAACGTCACCTCCAACGAGCCGTTCTTCCAGGGGCACTTCCCCCAGGAGCCCGTCATGCCTGGCGTGCTGATGATCGAGGCAATGGCGCAGTGTGGCGGTCTGCTGGTGCTCAACACCCTCGAGGAGCCTGAGCGCTGGTCGACGTACTTCATGAAAATCAACGACGTGAAGTTCCGCCAGAAGGTTGTCCCCGGCGACACGCTGATCTTCAAGGTCGACCTGCTGGCGCCGCTGCGTCATGGCATCTCCTCGATGCAGGGTTACATCTTCGTCGGCGATCAGGTTGTTGCCGAAGCCACATTCACAGCACAGATCGTGAAAAATAAATAACTTCGTCATAACGAAATAACGCTTATGAATCAGATACATCCCTTAGCCGTCGTTGACCCCGAGGCAAAACTGGGCGACAACAACATCATCGGCCCGTTCTGTGTCATCGACAAGAATGTCGTCATCGGCGACAACAACAAGTTCCTGAACAACGTGACGGTGCACTTCGGTGCCCGCATCGGCAATGGTAACGAGTTTTTCCCCGGCGCCTCCATCTCGACGAAGCCACAGGACCTGAAGTTCCAGGGCGAGGAGACGACGTGCGAGATTGGTGACAACAACTCCATCCGCGAGAACGTCACCATTAGCCGCGGCACCGCGTCGAGAGGCAAGACCGTCGTTGGCAGCGGCAACCTGCTGATGGAGAATATGCACGTGGCTCACGACTGCGTCATCGGCAACGGCTGCATCATCGGCAACTCCACGAAGTTTGCCGGCGAGGTGGAGGTCGACGACTTTGCCATCATCTCGGCCACCTGCCTCATCCACCAGTTTTGCCGTGTGGGTAGCTACATTATGTTCCAGGGCGGCTCCCGTACTTCCATGGACATTCCGCCCTACGTCATCGTCGGCAAGGAGCCCATCCGCTATGCCGGCGTGAACCTCGTGGGTCTGCGCCGCCGTGGGTTCCCCAACGAGACCATCGAGGCCATCCACGACGCCTACCGCATCATCTACTCGAAGGGTATGATCAAGGAGGGTGTTGCCGAGGCCCGCGCCAAGTACCCCGACTCCAAGGAGGTGGAGTACATCTGTTCGTTCATCGAGTCGTCCAAGCGCGGAGTCGTTCGGTGATGGACAATGTACAATGGGAAAGAAGCTGATTGTTATCACGGGGCCAACGGCAGTAGGTAAGACAGAAGCCTGCCTTCACGTGGCCCGGCAGTTCGGCATACCGGTCATCAATGCCGACTCCCGCCAGTTGTTCCGCGAACTGAAGATTGGAACGGCCGCTCCCACCGAGGAGCAGATGGCACAGGTCACGCACCACTTCGTGGGCACACTCAGCATAGGCGACTACTACAGCGCGTCGATGTACGAGCAAGACGTGATGGCACTGCTCACCACCCTCTTCCGCGACAGCGACTACGCCCTGCTCTCCGGTGGCTCGATGATGTATATCGATGCTGTCTGCAACGGCATCGACGACATCCCCACCGTCGACGAGGCCACGCGCACGCTGCTGAAGCGACGACTGGCCGACGAAGGACTGGAGAGCCTGGTCGAGGAGCTGCATCGGCTCGACCCCGAGCACTGGGCCATCGTAGACCGCCAGAATCCACGCCGTGTCGTCCACGCCCTGGAGATATGCCTGATGACAGGCAAGACCTACACCTCGTTCCGTACGGCCACCAGAAAGGAACGGCCCTTTACGGTTGTCAAGATAGGTTTGAACTGTGAACGCGAGGAGCTGTACGGGCGCATTAACCACCGTGTCGACGCGATGATGTCCGCAGGCCTTCTCGACGAGGTGAAGTGCCTCCTACCCTACCGCCACGAGAACGCGCTGAACACCGTGGGCTACAAGGAGCTGTTCAGCTACCTCGACGGTCAGTGGTCACTCGACGAGGCCGTGGAGCGCATCAAGGGCAACACACGCCGCTACGCCCGCAAGCAGCTGACGTGGTTCAAGCGTGACGAGCGGATGACGTGGTTCCATCCCGATGCCTTACAAGATATGATGAATTACATCAAGCACTATGAATAAAGACAAGAAAACAAGCTTTTTAGGATATATCTGGCGACCCTTCAAGGTTGCCGGCTCGTGGTACATCGGACTCTTCCGCGGTCGTCCGTGGTGGGTGAAGCTGCTCTCCACGATAGCCACGCTCGTCGTGCTGTTTTTCCTCTACCTCGGCGCCGTCGACAACAACGTGCTGTGGCTCTTCGGTAAGTCGCCGTCGATGAGTACCATCAAGAACAAGCGTCCCGCCCAGGCTTCCGAGATCTACAGTGCCGATGGCAAACAGATTGGCAAGTTCTTCAGCGAGAACCGCACGCCCGTCACCTACGACGAGGTGGCTCCCGTCTTCTGGCAGGCGCTCATCTCGACCGAGGACGAGCGTTTCTACAGCCACCACGGCATCGACTACCAGGCTTTCGGTGCGGCTCTGAAGGACTACGTGCTGCATCACGACGCCCGCGGTGCATCGACCATCACCCAGCAGCTGGCGAAGAATCTCTTTCGCGTGCGTACCGAATATTCTACGGGGCTGCTCGGCAACATTCCCGGCGTAAAAATGCTCATCATGAAGAGCAAGGAGTGGATTACGGCCTACAAGCTGGAGTACCACTTCTCGAAGCAGGAAATCCTCACGCAGTATGCCAACACCGTCGACTTCGGCTCCAACGCCTTCGGCATCAAGACCGCCGCAAAGACCTACTTCGGCAAGAAGCCCAGCGAGCTGAAGACCGAGGAGGCCGCCATCCTCGTCGGCATGCTCAAGGCCACCACCTACTATAACCCCCGCCTGCATCCCGACAACGCCCTGAAGCGCCGTAACGTCGTCCTCGACAACATGCGCCGCCAGGGACACCTCTCACAAGAGGCCTGCGACTCGCTGAAGGCGCTGGACATCGACCTTGACTTCAGCGTCGAGAACGCCTACGACGGCGAGGCCAACTACTTCCGCGAGGCCGTCGGCGACTGGATGAAACAGTGGTGCCGCGAGTACTACGGTGAGGACGGCGCCTATGCCTACTACACCGAAGGTCTGAAGATCTACACCACCCTCGACACCCGTATGCAGCGCTATGCTGAGGAGGCCGCCGTGAAGCAGATGAAGCAGGTGCAGAAAAACTTCAACTCACACTGGGGCAACACCAACCCCTGGCAGGACGAGCGCCACATCGAGATAGCCGGTTTCATCGAGGACATCGCGAAGCGCCAGCCCTACTACAAGATTCTCGAGAAGAAGTTCGGCGGCAACGAGGACAGCATCAACTACTACATGAACCTGCCCCACCCCGTGAAGCTCTTCGACTACGAGCAGGGCACCATCGAGCGCGAGATGTCGACAATGGACTCCATCCGCTACATGGTGCGCTTCATGCACTGTGGCTTCGTGGCCATGGAGCCCCAGACGGGTCACGTCAAGGCATGGGTGGGCGACGTCAGCTTCGACTCGTGGAAGTACGACAAGGTGACCGCCCAGCGCCAGCCCGGCTCCACGTTCAAGCTCTTCGTCTACACCGAGGCGATGAACCAGGGCATGACTCCCGTCGACCGCGTCCGCGACTCCTACTTCGCCATGAAGGTCTACGATGCCAAGAAGAAGAAAGAGGTGACGTGGGCCCCCACCAACGCTAACGGATACTTCACCGGCGACTCCATGCCGCTGCGCGTTGCCTTCGCCCAGAGCATCAACTCCGTGGCCGTCAAGCTCGGCCAACGCGTGGGCATCCCCAACATTGTCAAGACCGCGCAGGCCATGGGCATCAAGAGTCCCCTTGACCCCACGCCGGCGCTGGCCCTCGGCTCGAGCGACGTGAACCTCCTGGAGCTTGTCAACAGCTACAGCACCATCATCGACGACGGCCTCATGCATGAGCCCGTCCTTGTGGAGCGCATCGTCGACCGCGATGGCAAGGAGATCTACCACGCCCCGACGCAGGGACGCCAGGCCGTCCCCTACCGCAGCGCGTTCTTCGTCCAACAGCTGCTCAAGGCTGGCCTCCAGGAGCGCGGCGCCACGTCGATGAGCCTGTGGGGCTACGTCCGCAACTTCCCCGACACGGAGTTCGGCGGCAAGACCGGCACCTCCAACAACCACTCCGACGCCTGGTTCGTCGGCGTGTCGCCCAGACTCGTCTGCGGCGCATGGGTTGGCGGCGAGTACCGCAGCATACACTTCCGCACCGGTGCCCTCGGCCAGGGCTCACGCACCGCCCTGCCCATCTGCGGCTACTTCTACGAGAGCGTCCTCAGCGACCCGGCCTTCAAGCACTATCGCACGAAGTTCGCACCGCCGCGCGACGCCTCCATCCAGGCCAGCGAGTACCAGGGAGGCACCTACGTGCCCAGCTACCGCGACAGCGACAGCCTCGCCACCGACAGCCTCGCTACCTTCGAGATAGAGCAGCAGGAGGTTGAGCTCGACGAGGAGGGCAATTCCGTCATTGGACAGAAATCAAGAGAAACGGACAATAATTCAGAAAAGACGACAACCGACGAGCCAAACGGAGAGGCGACAGAGCCGAAACCTTAAAATATCTTAATGTGTTCCCACACAGTTGAAACACATCAATATTTTTAAGAAAAAGGCTTGCGAGTTTAACAAAAAAGTCTTAACTTTGCACCGTTATCCTGAAAACAATCTTTTTACCTTAAAAAGACTAATACCTATTGAAGATATAGAGCGACTGCCTGTGAAGGTCATCGCTTTATTTTTTGCCCCTACCCTAATTGTTAAACTTTACTAAATACTAGAAAACTATCAACTGTCAACTGTCAACTATCAACTAAAATTAGTACCTTTGCACCCCGTTAGAGTCCGTTGGGGCAGAATCAAGTGTGCACGAACGTGCGCCGCCTCGCGGAAAAACCCCTAAAATACAAACAAAAAAGCAATGTACGCAATTGTAGAAATTCAGGGTCAGCAGTTCAAGGCCGAGCAGGGCAAGAAGCTCTTCGTCCACCACATGAAGGACGCCGAGGCTGGCAAGACTGTTGAATTCGAGAAAGTGCTGCTCGTAGATGCTGACGGTGCAGTAAAGGTTGGTGCTCCCACCGTAGACGGAGCAAAGGTAGTCTGTGAAGTTGTGAATCCCCTGGTAAAGGGCGACAAGGTGATTGTCTTCAAGATGAAGCGTCGCAAGGACTCTCGCAAGCGCAATGGTCACCGTGAGCAGTTCACAGAGTTGGAAATCAAATCAGTAATCGCTTAAAACCGTAGGAGGACTTGAATTATGGCACATAAAAAAGGTGTAGGTAGTTCTAAGAACGGCCGTGAGTCAGCAGCACAGCGACTCGGCATTAAGATTTTCGGCGGTCAGCAGTGCCTGGCAGGCAACATCATCGTTCGCCAGCGCGGCACGAAGCACAACGCCGGCAACAACGTTGCTCAGGGCAAGGACGACACGCTGTATGCTCTCGTCGACGGAACGGTACAGTTCCACAAGGGCAAGCGCGACAAGAGCGTCGTCTCTGTCATCCCCAACGCTGAGGCCTAAACAAACAACAGCTTATTCCAAACAAACAACAAGATAATCCCGCAGCACCGTCACGGAGCTGCGGGATTCTTGCATTCTGTACGTCTATCTCAGTTCCGGCCATCCGTCAGTAAGCCGCTTTCAGTTCTGGCCACCCGTCAGAAGTCCAGGAGATGGGGCGCTGGATGAGCAGGGCGGCACCATTCTGCGTAGCGCTGTAGCCGTGACAGATGAAGACGTCCTCGCCGTCGAAGGTGTAGGCAGCACAGTGGCCAGCAGCCTCCCACTCTTTCTTGTCACCCTCCAGGAAGAGCGTGCCCCCGCCGTTAGCCATATCCTTGCCATTACGGTCTATGTACGGCCCCTCCACCCTCTTGCTGCGGCCCACGGCCACCCGGTAGTTCGACTTCGCACCGCGACAGCAGTAGTCCCACGACACGAAGAGGTAGTAGTAGCCGCCGTGCTTGAAAATGAACGGCGCCTCGATGGCGTTCGTGCCGGCATACTTCGATGTGGGGTTCGGCTCCGTGGGTTTGTAGCTGGGGTCGTAGCGGCGGGCAATGGTGCGCGGCCATTGTGCATGGTGCATAGTGCCTTGTGAATTGTGAATTGTTCCTTGTGAATTGTCCAGGTGCATCGTTGAGTCGAGACGGGCTATCTGTATGCCGTCCCAGAACGAGCCCCAGACGAGCCACGGCGTGTCCGTGGCATCGTCGATGACGAAGTTCGGGTCTATGGCGTTCCAGTTATCGCGCTTCTCACGCGAGGTCACGATGCAGCCCTCGTCTTTCCACATATTCGCTGCCAGCGAACGGCTGCTGAGCAGACCGATGGCCGAGCCGTTCTTGCCGAAGGTCGAACAGCTGTAGGCCAGCCACCAGCGGTCATGCCATTGTATCACGTCGGGAGCCCAGACGTGGTTGACAAAGCCGGGCACGGAGTCGGTGGTCCATCCGGGGATGACGGTCATCACGGGCTGGCGCGTCACCGTCCATGTCCGCCGGTCTCTCGAGGTCATCCGCTGGATGCCCACGCCCGTAGCGTAGAGATAGTACGTGTCGCCCTCCTTGGCCATCACGGGGTCGTGGGCCATCGGCGTCTCAGTCTGGAAGCTCTCTCCCCTCATGCGTTGACGTTGCTGCTGCGCCTGCATGGTCGTAGTCAGCATCAGCAGCAAATTCAATAGAATCATTAGTTTTTTCATATCATTTTACAAAGATTTTATGTCCGTCAATGATGTAGAGACCCTTCTTCATTATACCATTAGACAATTCTCCATTTGACAATTGACGTCCCTGCAGATCATAGACTGCGTCAAAACGTAAATCGCCAATCGTTATACCGCTATTCTCTTTTATCCCCGTAATCATCTCGTCGCTGACGGTGACGCTCTCTGGCGCAGCACTCAGTCCACCCATCTCGTTAGCAGCACGCACGGTGTAGGTGCCACTCACGGTAGCCGTGAACGTCGGCTCAGTGGTGAAGGCGTAGATGCTACCGTCCTTGCATACGGTCCACAGCAGCGTGTAGTTGCTGTCGTCCCAGGTCAGCGTGCTGCCGCTGACAGCTAAGTTAGCAGGAACAGGAGCCTGCTCAGTGAACAATGTGGGCTGCCAGTCGCCGAAGGTGTTGGTCATGTCGCCTACCACCGCTGCCTCCTCGTCTGTCAGGACGGGCTTGTTGGCATTGCCATTGATGGTGGTGGCACGCTGGCTCAGGTCGATGGTGGCACCATTGGCGTTTACGGACTGGTATTCGGCAAAGCGTGTAGGGCCGTTGTTCCACTCGTGCCATCCGGCCTTGGCGGGCTGTGCCTTCATGGTGGTGTTGATGAAGTAGGTCTCTGCGTCAGCCGTCCATGCACGCCCCAGGTAATAGGTGCCGTCGACACCGCTCTTGCCACCCTCGATGGTGCAGTCCTTGAACACATAGCCATACCGGCTGTTGCCCTGCGGAGCGACGACGTAACCGCCCTTCTCACACATGATGATGTTCACCTTATTGAAGAACGCATCGCCATTGCCACAGATGAAGTCGGTACGTCCGCGGATGACGCCGCCCTCGAAGTAATAGACACCGTCCTGCTTGTTCGACACGTAGGTATCCTGATAGGCCCACAGACAGGCATCCTTAAAGATGGTGTGCGTGGCATAGTCGTGGAGCACGATGTCGCGACCGTGTGCATCGCCCATCGATGACTTCAGCGTCAGGTTCTGGAAGTAGCTGTTGGTGGCCGAGCCCTCGATGATGAGCACGTCGCCCTTGCCGATGCCCTCCAGCGGACAAGCTGTACCAAAGCCGTTGTCCCAGGTGGCGGCAGGTGTACGGTTGGTGATGACCACACCGTCCATCGACTCGCCGATAAAGCTGGTGTTGGGCGCCTTCAGATAGGAGCGAGGGTCGTCGTATTCCTTGCCGTCACCACCCGTGGTCTTGCCGTTGGTGTCGAAGATGTAGTTGCCGTTCTTGATGAACACACGGTAGCGAGTGGCCTTGTCGGCACGGTTGTTGGCGGCATTGAGAGCCTCGGTGATGGTGCCGTCGTCGGGAACGATGAAGTCGTAGAGCGCCTTCGTGACGGTAGGACGTTGCATGGTGGTGAAGGTAATGTTCACCTCGCTGGCCAGCTGATTGCCCGACTTGTCCTGTACGAAGCCGACAGGCATCTTGAAGGTGTACTGCTTGTTGTACTCCAGACCGCTGTAGTTGAACGATACAGAGCGGCTGCTCCAGGTGGGGGTGGCCTCCACGGCAAAACCGTTGAGCGCAGTGAGGGTTGCCTTGCCGGCTCCCTCTACTGCCGTGATGCGCTCGTCAAACGTGATGGTGATCTTTCCCGTAGCGCTAACGCCTGTGGCATTATTGGCAGGGATGGTAGCCGTTACCACGGGTGCCTGCTCGTCGTTGGCTACGATAGCCTCACCAATGATGAAGACATTGCCCACGCCACTCTCCGAATGGTCGCAGTAGGCGAGTCCGTCGAACTGCTTGTCGAAGGGATAATTGGTGTTGAACTGCTCGTCGTCAACACCGGTGATGCGGATGACGATCAACTCCTGGCCCATAGCCTCTGAGGGCAATACTAGTTCGATGGGGTTGATGGCATTGGCCGTCACCTCCCATGCGCTCTTCAGCTCGGTGAAGTCGGTGCCATTGGTGGAGATGAGCGCCTTGTATTTCTTGGTGGCAGCATTCTTGGCACACATATCGGCGGTAAAGGTGGCCGCAGCAAAACCCTTCGTCGAGAACTGATACTGGAAGGCTATGTCGGTAGTGCGGTAGCCGTTCTGATAGAGGCCGTTGATGCTGCTGATGACCACGCTCTCGCGGTTGCGCACCACGGGGGTACCACCATCCTTCGTATAGCACGGCGAGCCGTCGCTCATCTTCACCACGCTGCTCTTGGCGTTGCGCTCGGTGTCCCACGTCTCATCGGCCGCAAAGGGGTAGCCGGCGGTGGTGGTGTAGGCATAGCTCTGATTGCTGCTGGCATCGAACACGGCGATGAAGTCCTGCACCTCGTAGTTGGCCACCAGCTCCATGTCGCTGTTCACCGTCAGCTCGCGTTCCTTCAGTACGTTGGCATTATCATTGCCATCAGTCCAAGAGAGGAACTTCAGGATCTTCGACTCGTTGGCTGTAGCCGTAATCTTCGTGCCTGCCTCATACTGGCCGTCGTGGTCGTTGGGCGAGAGGGTGACGTTGCCCATCTGGCGCTCGCTGTCGTTAGTGGCCTTCGTCGTGACCTTATAGACAGGCACAGACTCGAAAACTGCCTTCATGGTCTTCTCCGAGTCCATCGTGACGGTGGTCTCGGCATTGGTGCTGACCAGCTGGCCGTTGCCGTCCTGCCACTCCACGAAACGGTAGCCGAAGTTCTTCGTGGCCTTCAGCGTCACGACGGTGCCTTCCTTATACTGTTCCAGTTCGGGTTCACGGCTGATGCTGCCAGCCTCGGCAGGTTCCACAAGGGTATTCAACACATATTTCGTCACCTGTGCGGCAGCACCTACGAGCTGTCCCTCGATGACAATATCCGAAAGTCCCATTGACTTCGTTTTACCCAGTCCGAGGAAATAGAAACTCAGCTCCAGCGGTTTGTCGGCAGTGGCCGTGATGCCGTCGACAGCCTCGCTGAACGTGGCAATGTCAAGCTTCTGGCCACCACGGTTCACCCCCTTATTATCTACCAGCACCACCTCTTCATCGCCGGCCTTGACGGCAGCACCGATGTTGCCACTGTCGGTGCCATAGCGGGCGGCCTTGAAACTCACCTTCGAGGGAACAAACGTAAAGCCATCCTCAGGAGTGAGTGTCAGCTTGAGCGCATTGTCGTCAACACGACTACTATTTAGACTGCCCGCAGTACCGTTATAAATCTTCGTCTGATTCGTCTTTTCTTCGTTCTGGCCAACATACTGGATGGTACCCTCGACGGTCAGCGTCGAGCCTGCCGACCAGGTCTTACCGGCAAAACCGGCGCTCAGCGTCTCCGGATTGAACGTCACGTCATCGCCCTGAGCCAGTCCACCCTTGTCCAACTGATAGATAACAGAACCCGTGATATTCACGCCGGCGGCATCCTTCACCTGACCACTAACGGCGACATCAGAGATGCAGATCCAGCGACCGTTGTCCACGTTCTGCGACCAGGGATAGACACGGATGAGCAGCTGCTCGCCCTCGTCCACCTTGATCACGTCATCAGCAGTAATCTCGTTCCATGTGCCGTTGAGTACACTAGAAGAGAAGATGGTCTTGCGCGTTACGAAGCCGTCGGTAGAATAGTAAGCGTGGCACTGCAAGGCGCCACCGCCCTGCGCCTTGATCTTCATGGCGAGGCTGTTGATGTCGAGCTTCTTGCCCTGAGGGGCGGTCACCGAGAACTGCACATACTGGTTGGGCGAGTCGTCGATGCCGGCCGAAGGCCATGCACCCGTCTTCCCGTCGGGAGCGATGAGGGCTCCATAGCCGTTGACATTGCCATATTTGCCCAGGCCTTCGAGCTTGGCTGTTGCGGCCATCACGTTGCCGGTAACAGTGGCTTCGTCGTTAGGAACCATTGGCCAAGAAACGGTGAAAGGTTCGCCGCCGCCCAGTTCTATGACATTGACGGTGACGGGCACCTCTATGCTCTTCGTGCCCTGCGTAGCGGTCACCGTCCCATTAAACTTACCCACGGCAGTAAGCGACACGCGGGCATAGAACGTCTTGATGAGCGAGCCGTTCTGGTAGCTCACCTCTAACGAGTTCTGCCAGTTCTGCTTGTCAGTAGAGAGTTGGATGCCTTCCGTAGCAGTAATACTCACCGTACCAGCGGCAGGCTCCAGCCCCAGTCCGCTGAGCGTCAGTTCCTTCATGACCGTCTTGCCCAGATAGCCTTCGCCCATATCCACCGTAGCGGGGGTGATGGAGAGTTCAGTAGGAATCACGATGTCGTCGGCCAAAATGCCCTTCTCCTTCATCAGCTGGGCACACAGGCGGGCAGCCGTCAGCGCACCCGTCAGGTTGTAGTGGGTGTTGTCCTTCTCGCCGCCTTTGTCAAACAGGGCTGCATAGCACTTGTCGTACGTTTCATAGCTCTCGTAGAGCTCCTTCGTGGCCGTAGTCATGTCGATGAAAGCCACGTTCAGCTCGGCGGCCAGCTGCTGCATCTGGTAGCTGTAGTCCATCGAGTGGTCGGAGGCCGCAACCTTCTGTCCCGTCTTCAGTTCGCCATTGACGATGGCGTCGTACTTGTCGCCCAGGTCGTGACGGCCAGGACGGGTAATCTTGTTGTCGCTGCCAAAATAGCAACGGCAGACGGCCGAGACAAGCACGGGGGTAGCGCCTTTCGCCTTCACCGCATCGATGATCTGCTTCAGGCACTCTTTGTAGGTAGTCGAGGGCGTGGTGCCGCGACCGTCGCTCTTCACGGCAGCCGCATTCGTGGCATCGCCCTTCTGGGTGTAGTAGGCCTGCAGTTCGAGGTTGTCCACGCCGTTGTATTTCCCGTCGTTGTGGGCAAACTGTATGAGCACGTAGTCGCCTGCCTGCACATTGTTCTTCGCGTTCTGCCACAGTTCGTTGTAGCCGCCTCGTGAGTCGCGCCCGCCACGGGCGTAGTTGACCGATGTCCAGCCGTTCGTGAGGAAGTTACCGAAGTACATACCCCAGCCACGTGTCTGCGTGGCGTTTTCGTCGTAGGGCGCCATGGTCGAGTCGCCCAAGGTGTGTACTTTCTTAGCGCTGCCTGCTATTGCGCACAGCATGAGCAGCAACGCCATCAAAACGTAGTTTTTTGATTTCATTGATTAGTTTTTTATTGTTAGTAGTTAGTTACTCTACGAATCCCTCCATGATGGCCGTGGGCTGAGCCTTACTGTCGAAGGCGCCAAGCTTGTAACCGCCGGGCAGACACTGCGGCTCCCAGTAGAAGACGCCGCGGCAGTGGCCGTCGGTCTCGGTCTGTGCCTCACGGATGATACGTGTCAGCTGGCGCCGGCCTTCCTCCATCAGTTCGGGGTGCTGCTCGTCCACCTCGAAGCCCGTCTCCACAATCATCACGTCGCAACCGTATTTCTTGCTGCAATAGCGGATGTTGCGCATACAGTCGGTAATGATGCTGTCGGCACTCAACTCGGGATGATCCTGACGGGCCCAGTAGGGATAGAGCGACATACCTATCATGTCCCACTTGCCGCCATACTTCTTCACGATGTCGAGGTTCCAGTCGTAGAGGCTCTGCTTGTGACCGCGATCCAGGTGGATGATGACGGTGCTCCTGGGGAAGACCTCCTTCACGGCATCGTAGGCCGCGCCGATGAAGCCCGCGTACTGGCTGGGGTTCTTCTCGATATGTCCCATGGGCCAGAGCATACCGTTGGCCGTCTCATTGCCCACCTGGACCCAGCGGGGTGTGATGCCGTTTTGCTTGAGCAAGGTGAGCACGTCGATGGTATGCTCCCTGAGGTCACCCTTCATCTGCTCGTAGCTGTGTCCCTGCCAGGCAGCGGGAATGCCCTGCTTCTGGGGGTCGGCCCATGTGTCGCTGTAGTGGAAATCCACCATGAGGTCCATGCCTAGCGCCTTTACGCGCTTGGCCATTGCCAGCAGCTCGTTCTTGTCGCAGTCGCCACCCCGCGGATTCACCCAGACGCGCATCCGGATGGCCGACATCTGGTAGTCGTTCTTCAACAGTTCCAGGCACTCGCGCTCCCGTCCGTTACGGTCGTGGAAAACGACGCCCCGCCGCTCCTGTCCTTGCAGGAACCCCACGTCGGCGCCCTTTACGAAGTTGGTATTTTGCGCATGACCACTCATTGCCGTCCATGCCATCAACATCATTAGTAGTAGATTTCGTTTCATCGTAGTTTGTTAGTTTTTTGAAGTGTGCTGCAAAGGTACGCATTTTCCCTCAATTATTTACTGTTTTCCCATGAAAATCTTTCTCGTAGTCCCATCGGTATTACGCACAATCAGCAGACCGCGTTGGCTGTTGTTTGTCTTTCTGCCGCTGAGGGTGTAATAGTCTGGCTGCGAGAATGGCCGCCTGGCTTCCGTTATTGCACTTGCAAGCTGGTCGCCCTTGCGTACCAGCGACACCTCGTCGATGTGGCACCAGGCGTTGGCCTTGCCGTCGGCATAGAAGCCCACCTCCACCCTGACTGTAGATATAGCTGCCCGTGGTGGTCTTCCAGAACGTGTCGTTAGTAATCACATTGTTGGCCTGCGTGGCTGTCGCAACAACCAGCAGACCGAGGATGAATGATAATACCTGTTTCATTTGTGTAGTAGTAGTTTGTTTTGTCGGCTACAGCAGGCCATCAACTATGTTGAGAAAAACATCGCTGACGAGCATTACAACGTCGAACAACTAAGCGCCGACCTCTGCATGAGTCGCATGACCCTCTATCGTAAGATACAGTCGCTCACAGGCCAGAAGCCCACCGAGTTCATCCGTACCATCCGTCTGCGCCGTGCTGCCGAACTTCTACGCGAAAACCGCCTGACCATCACCGAAATCAGCTATGCCACCGGTTTCTCATCCGTCAGCTATTTCAGTCGCTGTTTCCGCACAATGTATGGTGTGGCTCCCACTCAGTTCGTTAAATAGTTCTTTCTCGCATCAACAGCAATGAGCACACCATCCTCTACGCCATCAATAGTTTTATGGGGACGGAAGGTGAGCACCCGGCTGTCGAACTCACCCAGGAACGTCAGCCGTCCCGTGGCGGCGTCCATCCACCACACACGTTTCCTGTCGCCAGAGACCTTGCGCAGGTCGATGGTCATCTTGCGGCTCGTGTAGTTATAGACCAGCAGATAATCTGTGCCGCGGGTGGCGATGAGACGGTCGTACTTAACACCATTATCCACAATGATGCTCTGGTCGGGAACTCGCTCGAAGTAGGGCAACGAGAGCATCAGCCGCTTCAGGTACTTCATCTGGTTAAAGCCAGGGTCACGGAGCGCCTCCGTCCATTCCTTTTCACAGAAATAGGCTGGCGGAAGTCCCTTGCGATAGAACTGCATGATGGCATTATTGCCGTAGGTATGCCCGCAGCTGCCGGCAAATACGCTCCAATAGGCATAGCGGCGCACGTCAGATGCATGCCAGTAGCCCTCATTGGTAACGTGCAGTCCCTTGGGTATCCCCTCATACACGGGTTCGTCATCAATAACTGGCTTCTGCGGCTGGTACGACCATACGGAGTCCACATACTGCCAGTTGTCCTCCTCGGTATTGTCGGGTATCGGATACTTCACGGTTCCCATGCGCTGCCCGTACTTGCGGTGGCCGCTCTGGAAGGCATGAAAGTCTATCCACGAAGCCTTGCTCCACCAGTGGGCCGACGTAGTACGTCCGCGAGGATGGAAGGTCATCAGATGGTTCTTATCTATCTCCTTGATGGTGGTAGCAAGCGCATTCCACACTTCGGGCTTGACGTCACCCTGGATGTCGCCACCGATAATCCAGACGATGTTCTTGCAGTTCTTATAGCGGTTGGCCAGAAAAGAGCCGTAGGCCTTCGCCTGTCTGACGTCCATCTTCCCCGCCTTGACAAGACCGCCCCAGATGCAAACCATGCCAACATAGATACCCTGACGCTCGGCCTGACTCACAATATGGTCCATATGTTCCCAATAGGGTTCGCCCATCTGCCATTCTTGCGTCACTTCGGCAGCAAGCGTCCTTCGGCTGAACGGTCCTTCAGCATCTACCGTGAGCGACTTCTGACCATAAACGTTGTAAGAAGGCACCTCGTTCATCACCTGCACCTGTACCATATTATATTCTGCATCATGGCACTTCTGCAGATAGTACTGCAGCTCGTCGCGGTTCAGCCGCTGAGGCATGAGCCACGCCGTCTCGCCGAGCCAGAAGAATGGCTCGCCGTCCTCGTGCTGTAGGAAGCGCTGATTGTCCGATACCCGCAGACGGCCGTGCTCCCATGGCTTCGCCGTCTGAGTCTTCTGCTGCGCCGTCACCACCATGCTCACCATAGCGGCCAGGACCATTGTCGTTAGTCTGTAATTCATCTGTTTTGTAGTAGTAGTTAGTTTTCGGATGCAAATTTACGCGAAATATCCCAATTTGACAAACATTCACTTTGGAGCGACTTTGAGGGCGCCCCATTCCCTCTCTTTCAAGCAATGGCAAAGTTACAAAGAAAACTCCGCGGAAGCAAGAGTCCCACGGGTTCTTTAACACTACTTTAACACATGGGAATAGCTCACGAACCTGTGTCGCAAATCGCGACGGTGCTTCTGCTGACATGCAAGCCACCACATCAGGGCTTGTCCTGACAATCTTACATCTTACATCTTACATCTTACATTAAGGGTATAAAAGGAAGTGTTAAATCGGGAGAATAAAGCCATATCTAAATTAACATTATTTTACCTATATATATAATATAAATATTATATATATAGGTAGCCAATATTCTGCAAAAAGAACCTTAATGTAAGATGTAAGATGTAAGATGTAAGAAATTTCCGCTCCGTGGCTCAGCCACTATGTTTCCACCACATTCCTACATCTTACACCTTACATCACTCTCCCAGCTCCATAGAACCCAATTGTTAATTTTAGAACCTTCATTTAACATTAGTTAACTGATAATTCGCCCCCTATCCCCGCCGCTCGCACGAAATAGCCGCCGCAGCAGGGCTTGTCCTGACAACCTTACACCTGACACCTTACATTAAGGTATCCCAGAAACGCATAAGACGTTATTCTTAGAAACGAACGGGTGGTGATGAATGAAAGGGGTCTTTAAACGCAAAAATAAGATGACCTTTAGCCGCGAAAAGATGGTCTTTAGCCGCGAAAAGACCACCTTATTTTGCGAAAAGGTGGTCTTTAGCGGCGGGAAGTCGTGACGGCGACAGGGAAATCTGCCGGACGTTATTTGCTCTTCAGCGTCAGGCTGGAAGTGGGCAGTGTACTCTTGATGATCACGCTGACGGAACCTTTCTGCTGTGTGCTGCGAACAACGAGGAGGGCGCGGCCATTCCATGTTTTTACACGAGGCGAGGTATAGGGCTCTGTATCCTTCAAATCGGCAGAAGCGAAGGCTAACAACTTACCTGCTCCCTTGACGGTAGCCTCACAGGAAATGGCGGCCTCTGGGACGGGTGTGCCGTCCTTGTCAACGACCTCGACTGTGACGAATGTGAGCGACTGACCGTCAGCTGCCATCACGGTGCGGTCGGGGGTAAGACGCAGACGGGCTGGCTTTCCTGCGGTACGGAGTGTTTTGGTGCGTCCCCAACAAGTCTGAGCACGTAGTGTGCCCGCTTCGTAGGGAACGGAAAAGACGGCCTTGAATTCTGTATCTTGACTGACATTCTTGGTATCGATGAGCTTGTCGTTGAGGAAGAGGTTTACCTGTGGATCCTTCGTGTAGACTTCCACCTCAACAGGTTTGCCTTCCCAGCCTGGCCAGTTCCATGAACTCCATGTGGGCCATACGCTCCACATCGTCGTATGAATCTCGCCGTGGTAGCCGTTTGGTTCTTTGACGGCCATATACAAACCGTCATCTTCTATTGGTGTGGAACTCCTCTGACCATCCTTCCACTCGTACATTGGCATATTCCGGGGTTTCCAAAGCATCTCACGATAGTAGCTGATGGGCTTGCGCCAACCAGTGATGTCGACGTCGCCACAGGGAGCGCCGTGCCATTCAGGCTGTCCACCCTCAATCCACGACTCGCCCTCGCGCTCACCTTTATAATAGTTACGTCCTATGCCGCTTTCGCCCAGATAATCGAGGCCCGTCCACACGATGTCGCCTACGACGTAGGGGTAGTCGTTGGCCACTGCCCAGTTACGGAAGGCATCACGCGGATAGCTCTCCGTCTGCCAGATGACACGCTTGGGGTCGCGCTCATGGTCAGAGGCGTGCTTGAAAATCATGTAGTTGTAGCCCACCACGTCGAGCACTTCGGCATGCGGGTCATAGATTTCCCAGTCGCGGTCCCAGGCGCAGAGGGCTTCAGTGACGGGGCGTGTCGTATCCAGTTCGTGAATGGCCTTCTTCATCTGTCGGGCGGTATAGACCACGCGGATGTCCTTGCGCTCGATGACCTCGTTGCCGATGCTCCACGAGATGATGCTGGGATGGTTGCGGTCGCGCAGCACCATGGCATGGATGTCCTCACGGTAGCAGGAGTCGATGACGGTCGAGTAGTCGTAGGGGTTCTTCTGTGTGCGCCAGCCGTCGAAGGCCTCGTCGATGACAAGCATACCCAGCGAGTCGCAGGCATCAAGGAAGGCGCGCGTCGTCGGATTATGGCTAGTGCGGATGAGGTTGAAACCAGCTTCCTTCATCTGTCGCACCTTGCGGATTTCGGCATCGTCGAAAGCACGGGCACCCAATACGCCGTCATCATGATGTACACAAGCTCCGTTGATGAGCACCTTCTTGCCATTGAGCACGAAGCCGTTCTCAGCGTCAAACGAGAACGAGCGGATACCATACTTTATTTTCGACAACGAATTAGACGAATTTGACGAATTGTTCTTTAGTGCAACGCTCGCTGTGTAGAGATAAGGCGATTCGGGCGACCAGAGCTTGGGGTTGTTGATGGTGTAGGTAAAGGTGACAGCCTTGCTCTCGCCAGCTTTCAGCGAAACTTCCTGCCGCTGGCCTTCAACCTCAACGACGCCCTGCTGGTCATTGCTGCCCTCGTTCTGTACGGTTACTTCTACACGGACTTTGGCTATAGTAGCCCCCTCGGGGGCCGAAGGGGGGGCTACCTCTGTCGTAACAAAGACCCCATTCTCGGCAATGTGTAGCGCGGGCATGGTCTCCAACCACACGTGGCGGTAAATGCCCGAACCAGAGTACCAGCGACAGTTGGGCTGTTCGCTATTGTCCACCTTCACTACGACCTCGTTTAGTTTGTTTTTCAATTTTTCAATTTTTGAATTCTTCAATTTTAAGAATGGTGTTACATCGACGGTGAACGGTGTGTAGCCATAGTGATGCTGCCCAGCCTTCTGTCCATTCACAAAGACTTCGGCCTTCTGATACACACCTTCGAAGTGGAGCTTGACCACCTCGCCGCTGGGCGTCTTGAATGTCTTGCGGTACTCGCCCTTGCCTGCCTCGAACCATCCTCCACCAGTGCCCGTGGCACCTTTTCCAGAATTGGGACCTTCGAAGATGTCCCAATCGTGGGGAAGGTCAACGGTCTGCGTCTTCCCGTTATGTGTAAACTGCCAGCCGAAATCAAACAGCTGCTTCGTTTGTGCCGTCACCGCCACCATGGCCGGTATCATCAGCAGAGTCGTGAGGATCTTTCTCATGATTGTTATGTCGCTATGAATGATTAATTGGTTTATTTTCCGATGCAGCATCTATACAGTGCTGATATTCTGCACTTTAAGAGTTAAACCGTACAAATGAATTTCAGGAAATAGAAAATCGAGATTTTTATCCCTTTAGTTCATTGAGAGGTCTTCCACAAACTCGCTCTTTGCCCAGAAGAGTATCATCATCTGTTCTGCACTATTGCGCTGCAAAGATAATCAATAATCACAAGATAACAAAGAAAATTGAAGAAAAAAAATCCTAAAAAACAGAAAAAATGAGTGATATTCTTTTGAATTTCAAAATTATTCCATAAATTTGCACCCAATATGAGGATAGTATCACATAGGCGATTAGTTGAGTTCTATAGTTCAGAAGGACATGAAGACGCTCAGGCTGCACTTGAACGATGGTATAACATCGCAGAAAAGGCAGAGTGGAAGAACCTATCGGATATAAAGGCAGACTTCCCCACAACAGACTGCGTTGGGAATCAACATTATGTCTTTGACATAAGAGGCAACAAATATCGACTTGTTGTGGTCGTAAAGTTCACAATCGGGCATATCTTCATCCGATTTGTGGGTACTCATAGTGAATATGATAAGATA
>JAEEQH010000050.1 GCA_016285245.1 Prevotella sp. | reverse complement strand
TGAAGACGACGAGCCGGACGAGAACTGATAACGGGAAAAAAAGTCGGGCTGATGTTTGGTCAGCCCGATTTTTTTTCGTACCTTCGCAGGCATGACAGAGCAGATTACAAGTTTACAGAATCCGAAGATTAAGTTGCTGACGGCGCTGCAGCAGAAGTCCAGCGAGCGCCGCCGGACGGGACTCTTCGTGGTCGAGGGCCAGCAGGAGTTGCAGCACTGCATCAGTGCGGGCTACGAGGTAGACACCGTCTTTTGGTGTCCGGAATTGTGTCCGGCAGTTTTGCCGCCGGAAGCAGGCGCCGCCCGCTGCTTCCAGGTCAGTCCCGACGTCTACGCCAAGGTGGCCTATCGCGGCTCGACGGAGGGCGTGATAGCCGAGGTGCGCACGCGGACGCTGCGGTTGGACGACCTTAAATTGGGGGAACATCCCTTGATTGTCGTGCTGGAGAGCGTCGAGAAGCCCGGCAACCTGGGCGCCGTGCTGCGCTCGGCCGATGCCTCGGGCGTCGATGCCGTGGTGGTGTGCGACCCGCTGACCGACCTATACAATCCCAACCTTATCCGTTCCAGCGTGGGCGCGGCCTTCACCGTGCCCTGCGTAGCCTGCCGGTCGGACGAGTGCATCGCCTTCCTGAAGCAGCGCGGCATCCGGATTCTGACGGCTCAGCTGCAGGACTCCCACCTTTATTATGATACCGATATGACCTGTGGTACCGCAATCGTGATGGGTACGGAACACGACGGACTCACTGACCAGTGGCGCCAAGCTGCCGATGCCCATATTCGTATTCCGATGTTGGGACAAATTGACTCCCTTAATGTCAGCGTTAGCGCTGCCATACTGATGTTTGAAGCAGTAAGGCAGCGGCAAGGTTGAACGTTTTAATTTGGCACGGATTTCACGGATTTCACGGATTCTTTTTTTTATTTAGGACTATATATAAAAGCCGCGTAATCCGTGAAATCCGTGCCCAAAAACAAAGTGGCTAGAGAATCATTCCTCGGGAATCAGTGCTTTCGCTTCATCCGTCATGAAGGGCTTGATGTCCTTGAACGGAACCTCGAAAGTGATGATACCTGAAGAGTAGGGGGCAATCTCGTATTGCGTATAGAGGAACACCATGCCCGTATCAGAGAGGTATGGCGAATTGCCAGGCAATGGAAGGTTGTTCAGGGCTGACACTTCTGACGCGAAAAGATACTCCAACAACTCTTCATCGGACATGGGCTTATCGGGTCTCTCCGAGAAGTGGCGCCTGACACCCTCCTTGATAATCTTGGCCAGCTTGGGCGAATTGGTGTTCTTCAGAAGCGGAATCTGCCGACCGTCGCTTTTGCGGAACGTGAAGCCCACCTGCGTCAGATAGCCGTGCGCGCCGCCGCCATACTGATAGGTCTCATAGTAGTAGGTGATGTACTGCTTGGTCTGGGTCAGTATGGTGATCTCGTGCGTCTTCGAGAAGGCGCCCATCCGCGCATCGGGCTCCATCTCGTCGTAGACGCTGTGCCAGTCCGCCTGCTGCGACTCGAACAGCGCCTGGCCGTACTTCTGGATGGCCTTGGGACCGTCGATGAAGTCGTCGCCCAGCAGGTCGCAGATATGCCGGCGCAGACTGTCCACGATGACTTTCTCGCCCGTCGTCGGCCATTGCACCAGCACGGACACTTCCGCCGTCGAGTCGTTCTTTTCGAATTTGACAGTCTCAACATCGATAAGCGACTTCAATTCGGAGGAATCCGTCGCTTCCACCTTGGCACTATCGACGCTGACGGAATCGGCATCCGCAGCAGCTTCCGTAGAAGCACGATGGCCGCAAGCGCTGAACAACGCTGCGGCCATCATCATGGTCATAAAAAGATATTTCACCTTTATATAATTATCAATTGTCAATCATCAATTATCAATTAAGAATTATTCGCCCTTAATAGCAGCAACGCCTGGGAGAACCTTACCCTCGATGGCCTCAAGCAGAGCACCACCACCAGTAGAGATGTAAGATACCTGGTCAGCCAACCCGAACTTGTTGACACAAGCTACAGAGTCGCCACCACCAATCAGAGAGAATGCACCATTCTTGGTTGCCTCAGCGATAGCGTCGCCAATAGCACGTGAACCAGCGGTGAATGCGTCGCACTCGAAGACACCAGCAGGACCGTTCCACAGAATGGTCTTAGCACCCTTGATAGCCTCGGCAAATGCCTTCTGGCTCTCAGGACCAGCGTCAACACCCTCAAAACCAGCGGGAACCTTGTTGGCAGGGCAAGTGATGATCTCAGCACCAGCCTTTACGCTCATGGTGTCGAAGTCGAGACCATTGGTAGCGGTGCAGTCTGTACCCAGAACGAGTTCAACACCATTCTTCTTAGCCAGCTCCTCAACACCCAGGGCAACGTCCAGCTTGTCGAGTTCTACGATAGACTCACCAATCTCGCCACCGTGAGCCTTTGCAAACGTGTAGGTCATACCGCCGCAGAGGATGAGCTTATCAACCTTACCGAGCAGGTTCTCGATGATACCAATCTTGGAAGAAACCTTAGAACCACCCATGATGGCAACGAACGGACGCTTGATGTTGCTCAGCACGTTGTCAACAGCTTGAACCTCCTTCTCCATCAGCAGGCCCAGCATCTTGTTGTTAGCGTCAAAGTAGTCGGCGATAACAGCAGTAGAAGCGTGCTTGCGGTGAGCAGTACCGAAGGCATCCATCACGTAGCAGTCAGCGTAAGAAGCCAAAGTCTTTGCAAACTCCTTCTGGCTGGCCTTCATAGCCTTCTTGGCCTCGTCGTAGGCAGGATCGGCCTTGTCGATACCAACAGGCTTACCCTCTTCCTCAGGATAGAAACGCAGATTCTCGAGCAGCAGAGCCTCACCCATCTTCAGAGCCTTGGCAGCATCGGCAGCCTTAGCGCAGTCGGGAGCGAAAGCAACGGGAACACCCAGAGCCTTCTCAACAGCCTCACGGATTTGACCCAGCGACTTCTTCATGTCTACCTTTCCTTTGGGTTTGCCCATGTGCGACATGATGATCGTAGCGCCACCGTCAGCCAGAATCTTCTTCAGGGTAGGCAGGGCACCACGAATACGGGTGTCGTCAGTAATCTTACCATTCTCGTCCAGGGGTACGTTGAAGTCTACACGTACAATTGCCTTCTTACCGGCAAAGTTGAATTCGTTGATTGTCATGATGTAATTTACAATTTTACAATTTATACTAATTATTTCGTTACCTTGTCTTTCAAAAACGTTGCAAAGGTACTACTTTTAATTGATAATTGATAATTGGCAATTAAGAATTTAAGTCTTTTTTACGCTCTGTATTTAATTATGTAACGTAGGGATTGCAAAATGTTCATTATTAAGAATTAATGTGGCTGCAGGTTAGCATATTCGTGCGCTACATCGAAGCAGGGACAGTCCTTACCGGGATTCAGGTCGTGATGGCCGACGATGAGGGCGCGGGGGTAACGCCGGTGCAGCTCTTCGAGCAACTGTCGCATGGCCTGCTTCTGCGCCTCGGTGCGCGTGTCGGCGGGTTGACCGCGGATATCAAGCCCGCCCTCGTAGCAGATGCCAATGGAGTGGGCATTGTGGTTCAGACAGTGCGCCCCGACCAGAAACTCGGGCCTGCCCGGCTCCACCTGTCCGTCGCGGCGGACGACGTAGTGGTAGCCGATGCCGAGCTTGAAGCCCCGCTGGCGGTGCCATGTGTCGATCTGAGCGGCGGAGCTCTGCTGGTCCGGGCGCACGGCAGAACAGTGTACTACTATCAATGTGATTGTTCTCATTTCAATTATGCATTAAGCATTATGAATTAAGCATTATAACAGCTCTGTACAAGGATGGTACTACTAATGGCTGTCAGGATCGTGATGACGATCTGAATGATCTGTTTCCAAGTCTCTTTCTTCATACTTCTTTTATATTAGGGGTCGCTAGCGACCAGAATTATTTAATCACCGCTCTGCTCTGCCGGCACGTTCATGGCGTTGTCGTGTGTCTCCTCGAAGGCGACGTCCTTGACGAGCGTCTTGGCGTTGACATACTCCTGGATGATCTTGCCGTCCTTGATGGTGGAACCGACGACGATGCGCTCCTTCTCCGGCGAGAACAGCACGCGGCGCGTGGTGATGGTGGCTGCCGTGCAGTCCTCCAGCTTGGTGACGCCGATGCTCGAGAATCCTACCTTGAAGATGCCGATGCCCTTCAGGCGCACCTTCTGGCCCATGCCCAGGAAGTGCTTCAGCGCACTGCCCAGCTCGTCGAGGGCGGCCTTGATGTCGGAGCGCTTCAGCGTGGCCTGTGTCTGGATGAAGTCCGCGATGTCATCGGTCTCGACGAACTTCTCGTCGTACACGGCCTTGGCGTAATACTTCCCGTAGGCGGGAGACTTCGTGTTGTTGTTCTTTGTTTTGATGTACTTCTGACTCATAAATTAAAGATTAAAAATTAAAAATTAAATATTAAAATGCGAGAGATGTCACTTTGGGGTCGTTCCGGTATCTCCTTGGGCATGTCGGCGTATCTCGTTGGAGGTGTTCCGATATCACTTTACCCCCCCAAAGGATTATCGGAACGGTTCGTAGATGACGCTCGGATGGGTCGTAACAGACGCCCGGAAGACCCGTAGGTGACGCTTCCCTGATTCACGATACAAAGATACGACAAAGGCGGACACTGCTGTCCGCCTTTGTCCGCCTATGGCAGGTCGATGCAGAATTTGTCTGCTAAAAAGCGTGCCACCTTGGGTGACAGCAGCTTGTCGTTCGGCTTCACTCCCATACTGGTGAGTTCCTCGCGGTAGGGTTGACACCAGCGGTGCAGGGTTCTCATGCTCACACCGGCCGCATCGGCCAGCTCTCGTTTCAGCATTGTCTTCATAACATATTAGAAAGAAATTAGAATAATGACAAGAAATAATTATCCAGAGTTCTGACAGTGACGTTGTGACGTTATGACGTTATGATTTCTAAAGTTATACGCGTACCGCGCGCACGGTACGCGAGGGTTCTCTGTTTTCCAACGTCACTTCGTCACTTCGTCACGCGCCAGCTGCTGCATACGCTCCTTGATTTCCTGTCCGCTGCGCTGCACGACGATGTATCCGCGCGAAACATTCGTGCGACGGAATTCGAATCCCAGCGCCTGGAAGGCATGTCCCAGCCGTCGGTCGCTCAGCTTCTGCGTCAGGCTGCCGCTAATGATCTGCATGGCACGGCTGACAGGCATGAACTCACCCGGTTCAAAGTCGTTAGGACGCCGGAAGTAGACATCCACGAGTTCGTATTCCAGTTTCGGCGCCTCAAACTGCTGGTTATGCCGCTGCAGCCGCTCGATCTCCGGCTTCTCGAACCAGTAGCGGAAGCCCTGGCGGTAGAGGGCGTAGGCCTGCGCGTAGATGCCGTCGTAGTCGAAGGGCACGGACAGTGGGCTCTCGATGCTCTCCACCTCGAAGGGCAGCCAACGGCGCGTGCCCGTCGTGTCCGACAGGAACTGCACGTTGTTGCCCGTGCCGCAGAACGACGCCAGGTGCGGACGGCATTCGTGATAGCGGGCGTATGCCGCACGTTCGTTGATGGAGGGCATGGTCATCGCCGCCTTCAGCTTGTTCAGCTCCTTGGGTTGCATCGTGTCCAGCTCCTCCCAGCATACCAGCCCGTACTGTGCCAGCGTCAGCAGGTCGTCCTTCGACATCAGGCCCGAGTTGGTCTTCGTGTAGAAGTAGTCACGCAGCTGCGGGGGCAGCAGGTTGGCGAACCACGTGGTCTTGTACGACCCCTGCTCGCCGATGAGCACCAGCATCACGTTGTTCACCACCGCAGGGCTGACCCACGACGCCACCATCGCCACCAGCCACTTCTTCAGGTACTGGTAGAACAGGATCTGCTCGTCGCCGTCGCCCTTGACGTTCACCGAGAGCGACAGTCCCATGATGTGGTCGCCCTGCTCCTCCGTCCACGGTGGCAGGTGCTCTAAGTAGTAGCGGAACGGGTGATATGCCGGCACATAGTCCGACTCGATGACATTCAAGAGGTGCTGCTTGACGACGGGCTTCTCCTGGCAGAGCACCGTCCACAGCGTGTTGACGTCGCGGTCATCAAGGTTCCGGTAGCCGTCCGTCACGCCACTGTCACCGCCGAAGATGGTCAGCAGTCCCTGCTCGTTCTCGCCGATGGTCAGTCCCTGCGACAGCCAGTGGATTTCCGTGCGCCCCCGCACCTCGTTATACCTCAGCGACACGCGGTTGCCGAGCATCGCCTTGATCTCTTCAGGCGTCGCATACTCCTCCCGCCACGGCTTCTTGTGCTCGCCACCCTCCTTTTTCGTTTTGGTTTTCGTCGTTGTTTCGGTCTTCGTTTCTTCCATAAGCGGTAAAAATTAGATTCCGCTGCAAAGGTACGACAAAAAAGAAACATTTATCCCCCATATATAGGGGATATGTAGAGGGGATATTAGTAGGGATATGTTTGGTAAAAAACTGCATCCTTTTCGTTCAAATTACATCGGAAAGCATATAAAATGTTAAATAATTAATTATTTTATATGCAAAGTTATATAATTTTGGTTTTATTTTGTAATTTTGCATGCGAAACAATATAATATGATATGGAAAAGACAAAATTATCTGCCACCGTTAAGGCCTTGCGCAAGGAATACGGACTGACGCAGGAGGACCTCGCTATGAAATCGGGGGTTGGCCTGTGTTTCGTGCGTAATCTGGAGCAAGGAAAGACGACGCTGAGGATGGATAAGGTAAACCAGCTTCTCGACTTGTTTAACTATGAACTGACAGCAACGAAACGACCATGAGACAAGCAGAAATATACCGAAAAGGCATCCTTGCAGGCACTCTGACGGAAGATGGCGGTGAATATCGCTTCTGTTATGAAGAAACGTATCTCGCACGAGAAGACGCACAGCCTGTCAGTCTGACGCTGCCTTTACAGACAGAAGCGTTCGTGAGTCCCGTACTGTTTCCGTTTTTCGACGGACTGATACCTGAGGGGTGGCTGCTTGATGTGGCGCTCCGTAACACCGATATCAGCATGCTCGACCGTATGTCGCTATTGCTGTTGTGCTGTAAGGAGTGTATCGGTTCCATCAGTGTCGTTTCTAAACTAAATGAAGGAGGAGAAGCATAATGTGTAAATGTCTGTATTGTTATCAAGAATTGGAAGAAGGTCAGAAAGACTTCCATCCGGGGTGTGCCCGCAAGTTCTTCGGAACAAAGGACATTCCCTTGTTGGAATACCGGCATGAGGATCTCGACCGGCTGGCCGAGCAAATCATCCGCGCCCAGACATCGCTGACAGGTGTGCAACCCAAACTGTCGCTGAACCTCACAAAACATGAAGGGAGCAGCCGACTGACCATCGTGGGACTTTGGGGCGACTATATCTTCAAGCCACAGACGGAACGTTATCCGCAGTTACCCGAGAATGAAGACTTGACGATGCACCTGGCTCAAGCCGCAAAGATCAGCGTTGTGCCTCATAGTCTGATCCGCCTGGCCGACGGACAATTGGGTTACATCACCAAGCGCATCGACCGTACCAAGAACGGCGAGAAGATTGACATGGAGGACATGTGCCAGTTGACGCTGCACCCAACGGAATATAAGTATAAAGGGTCGTACGAACAGATTGCAAAGGCCATCACTCAGTATAGCAGTGTCCCGAAACTGGACTTGACGAACTACATGCAACTGCTGCTCTTCTGCTTTGTCACGGGTAACAACGATATGCATCTGAAGAACTTCTCTCTTTACCGCCCATCAAAGGACTATCTGCTGACACCGGCATACGACCTTCTCAATGTGGCCATTGCTAACCCCAAAGACGAAGAGGAACAGGCCCTTTCCCTCGCTGGGCGGAAAACCAAACTGCGATTGGCAGATTTTCTGAATGCGGCAAAGACAATGGGATTGGAGGAGAGCGTGGTGTTGCGTCTTATTGCAGGCCTTCACAAGGCTCTCCCCCAGTGGAGAACGCTCATACGCCATTCATTCCTCAGTGAGGAAATGAGGAACAGGTATGAAGAACTCATCACATCCCGACTGTCCCGCCTTTAATCCAAAGTCTGCTTCAGTTTATTCAGAAAGGACAGGTACTGTTTCTGGTCTACGGCCTGATAATAGTCTTTGTACATCTTTGTCCTGTTCCACAACGCCTCGAACACCTTCCACTTCTCACGGATACCCAACTGTTCGGCCATAGCGTCGGCCAGCAATGCCGCTTGAGTGCGGGAAATCAGTGGTTGGTAGTTGGCATCCACCCATCCTGCTTTCTGCGCTTTCTTCCAAAGCACCATCGCTGCCTCCGTGCTGAGAGCTTCAGGTAAGTTTCTTTTGCCCTTGAAGGTATCTACTCCCCGCCCTATAGGGAGGGGCCGGGGGTGGGTCTCTATGTTTATCTGCGTCTCCACATGCTGTCCGCCAGAGGCGACATACACGAACTCTACTTTGC
>JAEEQH010000049.1 GCA_016285245.1 Prevotella sp. | reverse complement strand
TGGCCTCGGATGAAGACATCACCTCGCTCCAGGAGGCTTTCGCCATTGTCAATGCCATCAACAAGCGGAGCAACTGCGACAAGGAGAAGAAGGACCTCGACTGGAACGCCTACTCGTCGAAGTCGCTCATGCGTGCCCTCGTCTTGGAGGAGCGTCAGCGCGAGCTGATGTTCGAGGGCAAGCGCTGGTACGACCTGGTGCGTCGTGCACGTCGCGACGGCACCACCGACTATCTCGTAGGCGTTGTGGCCCGCAAGGGCAGCAGTGGCAGTGCACTGTCCAGCAAGCTGTCGCGCATGGATGCCATCTACTGGCCCTATCATATTGACGAACTCAAGGTGAACCGCTACCTCAACCAGAATCCCGCCTTTGGCAGCGGTGAGGACAGCAGCATAGAGCGTACTAAGTAGATTGAAGATTGAAAATTGAAGATTGAAGATTGAAAAATGAAGATTGAAGGTTGAAAATTGACTATTATGAAACATATCGAACACTTCCTTGCCTCCTGTCTCCTTTGCTGCAACATTGTTGGAGCCCTCACTGCCTGCAGCGATGAGCCTGACACGTCGAACTTCTACACCTTCAAGGGGCAGATGATGAGCGACTACCTGAAGACGCACGAGAACTACAGCCAGTTTGCCGCCTTGGTGGAGCGCACGGGCATGAACAAGCTGCTCTCCACCTATGGTGAGTACACCTGCTTCGCACCCACTAACGAGGCGATGGACAACTACCTGAAGAAGAAAGGACTGACGAGCTTCGACGAGCTGACCTTCGAGGACATCGACACGCTGGTGCGCACACATTTGGTGAAAGACATGTACACCACGGCCGACATGAACGATGGCGTGCTATCGACATCGAACATGAATCGCCGCTACATTGAGGTGAGCCATGGCCTGGACGACCACGGCAATGCCGTCGTCTTCCTCAACGGCACGTCGCACATCATCTTCGAACTGCAGGACGACTCCGTGGAGAACGGTTTCGTGCAGCCCGTCACCGAGGTGCTGGAAAGCAGCAACCGCATGATCCTCGACATGATAGAGCTGAATCCCCGCATCAGCCTCTTTGCCAAGGCGGTGCGCAGTGCCGGCTTTGCCAACGAGCTCTATGCCTATCGTGATGAGGAATGGGAGAAAATACGCCAGAACTACCAGCGTGTACGCTATGTGTCGCACGTGAACAAAGAGACGGCCACCGTGCCCGACGAGCGCCGCATCGGCTTCACTGTCTTCACGCCCACCGACTCCGTGCTGCGTGAGAAATACGGCATCACCACGCTGGAACAGCTCTATCAAAAAGCCTGCGAGATCTACGACGTGCAGTATCCCGAGGACGTGGACCAGCCCTACCACGACTTTGCACATATCAGCCATGAGAAGAACCCCCTGCACCGCTTCCTCGCGTACCACATTCTTACGCGCGACGTCAAGGGCTGGAACTACCTGACGCCATATAACGACATTGGCATTGAGACACGCGAGATGAATCCCGTGGACTGGTATGAGACGATGCTCCCTCACACGATGATGAAGTTCGAGCGCCTCACCGTGCGCAAATGGGCCGGCCCCAGCACCATCGGCCAGCGCTATGCCAACCGCCGCTGGGACGATGAGTTCCAGATTCCAGGCGTCTACATCTATCCCACGGTGGAGACCGACTATAAGCAGGATGCCTTGAACGGACGCTACTTCTATGTGGACGACATCCTGGCCTTCGACGACCAGACGCGCAACGAGGTGTTCAACGGGCTTATCCGCATGGACTTCTCCACCATCTTCCCCGAACTGATGACCAACGACATCCGCCTGAACCAGCGTAACAACGGCGTGAAGTATAACGACCCCGACTACGACGAGACGGGCAAGTACGGACGCAACTACTATTTCCCCAACGGCTATCTCGACGGCGTGACGCTCAACGAGGGCAGTCTCTTCGTTTATCGTAGGCCACACGACTGGTACGACAGCTATGAGGGCGATGAGATGAACCTCTTCAAGGACTTCGACTTCACCTTCCGTCTGCCGCCGGTGCCCTTCGACGGACAGTGGCAGATACGCTTAGGCTTCGCGGCAGAGCCGACACGCGGCGTGGCACAGATCTATTACGACGACAAGCCGCAGGGAATACCGCTTGACATGACGAAGAACCTCAGCGATGCCTCTATCCTCGGCTCCAACTGGAAGGCCGACTATAACTCGATGACCAGCCTGGAGCTCTCTACCGACCAGAAAGAGCTGAAGAACAAGGGCTACTATCGCGGCCCCACCGGCGGCTACCACTATCCTTACGGCGGCGGCAACGACCACGTCTACTTCGCCCGGCAGGCCAACACCTACCGCATGGTGCTGTGTACGGCGAACATCAGCGCCGGCGAGGACCACTACCTGCGCATTCGCTGCGTGTCGGCCAAGCAAGGCAACGACAATGAGTTTATGCTCGACTTCCTCGAACTCGTTCCCCGCAGCGTTTTCGGCATCACCGACGAAGGGGCAATGGAGCCGATGCTTTAGTTCATAGTTTATAGTTCATAGTTTATAGTTATGATTACCAAGATAAACAATAAAGAGAAACGCTCGCTATATGCTAAGCTGATAAGTTTATCATTTATCATTTATTCTTTATCATTTAGCGTAGCGTGCTCTGACCGCTGGGACGAGCACTATAGCGAGGCGGATGTCGAAACCAGTACGCTGTGGCAGATGATTTCATCTGTCAGCGAACTCAGCAACTTTGCCAGCGTGGCAGAGGCGTGCGGCTATGACAGGATACTGGACGGCAGCCAGACCTATACGGTCTTCGCGCCGACTAACCTTGCCCTGTCGGAGGCTGAAGCCCAGCAGCTCATCGCCGAATACCGCCAGCAGGAGGCCCAGGGCGTGCGCAGCAATGAGAACACCGTGGTGCGCCGCTTCCTGCAGAACCACATCGCTCTATACCGCCATCCCGTGTCGTCGCTGACGGACAAGACCATCAAGATGATGAACGACAAGTATGCCGCGCTGACACCCGAAGGACTGCTCATGAGCAAGATGTCGACCAAGAACGTGCTCTGCGACAACGGCCTGCTGTTCACCATCAACGACAAGTTGGACTATGTGCCCAACGTGCTGGAGTGCTTGGACATGACGGAGGGCCTGGACAGCGTCTATCGGTTCATCAACAGCCACAGCACGTATGAGTTCGACGAGACGCAGAGCGTGCCGGGCGAGATTATTGACGGTCTGACGCATTACTTAGACTCCGTCACTGTCTTCTCCAACGACCTGCTGACGAAATACGGCCTGATCAACTCCGAGGACAGCGCCTACTGGATGGTGGCTCCCGTGAACAGTGAGTGGAATCGCTTGGTGGACGAGTATCAGCCCTACTTCAACTATCCCAACAACACTGCAGGACGCGACTCGATGGTCTATACGAACACCCGCGTGGCCATCGTCTGCGGCTCCATCTTCAGTCGCACGAACAATCCGGAGGTGGCCTTTGCCGACTCGGCCGTCTCCACGCAGGCATACACTGCGGCCATGAGAAAACAGTTGGGCATTGACGAGAGCTATTATGTCTATCCCAAGCCCTTCGACCAGGATGGTATCTTCTACCAGACGGAGGACATCGCCTGTAGCAATGGCCACGTCAGGAAGACCGATACACAGCGCATCTCCAAGTTCCAGACGTTCATGCAGACCATCAAGGTGGAGGCTGAGAACAGCCAGTATCAGGACACACTCATCAATGCCGTGGAGCCTGTCACCATCGTTCAGGTCGTGTCCAACAATCCTTTCTACAACCATGTGTCGGGCAATGCCTTCATCGAGGTAGTGCCTTCCAGCCCGTCGGCCCGCGTTGTGGTAGGCTTCAAGATACCCAACCTCCTCTCCAGCGTGAAGTATGACATCTATGCCGTCTTTGCCCCTGCCACGGCTGCCGACATGCTGGCCGTCGCAGAGACGCAGAAGGAGGTAAGGGTGCTCAGTCGCGTGCGCCAGCCCGACCAGAACGGGGTGATGACATCGCCGCCCTTCCGCTATGCCAAGAGCATCGATCCCACCACGGTCAACGAAGTGAAGCTGCAGTCGGGCGTCAAGCTGACGACGTGTTCCTACGGCTTGTCAGAGCCCCAGGTACGACTGGAGCTGCAGTCCAACACCGACGGTGCCACCCTCCGCATCGACCGCCTTATCTTCAAACCGATTGAAGATTGATAATTGAAAATTGAAGATTGAAAATTGAATAGTATGAATAAGATATTTAGGATAGCATGTGCAGCTACATTGTTCGTTGTTCATTGTTCATTGTTCATTAGCACAGCCAGTGCGCAAGACCTTCGCGAGGTGAAGGGAAAGGTGGTGAATGGCACAACGAACAAACCGTTAGGCGGCGTGTTGGTAAGCGTGCCTGAAGTCAAGGGTTACAGTACACTGACTGAGGATGACGGCACCTATACGCTGAAAGTGCCCGTGACAGTCTCCGCGCTGTCGTTCAGCTCGCCCGACTACAACCTGTCGAAGATGGGACTGGGCAAAGGTGATGAGCAGCCTGCCGTCAGGCTCTATCCCTCAACCTTCACGGCTGAGTATGACGCCACGACCAATGTCAATGCGGTCAATAGGGCTTCAGGCTTCCAGTTCTCCAACTCTGTGAGCATCGAGGACGACATACAGAAGCAGTTGGGCGCGCAGGTGCATACCGTGACCCGCAGCGGCACGCCGGGCGTCGGCAGTGTGATGTTCATCAACGGTCTGGGTTCCATCAACGCCAACGCCCAGCCGCTCATCGTCGTCGACGGCGTCATCTTCGACCAGCAATACGGGCGGACGATGCTTCACGACGGATTCTTCAACGACATCCTGGCCAATATCTCGCCTACCGACATAGAAAGCGTCGAGGTACTGCGCAACGGCACGGCCCTTTACGGTGCCAAGGGTGCCAATGGCGTGGTGCTCATCAACACCCGCAGGAACCACTCCATGGCCACCCGCATCACGGCAAGCATCTCAGGCGGCGTGACGCTGGAGCCGAAGACCTTCGACGTGATGAACGCCTCGCAATACAAGAGCTATGCCAGCGACCTGCTGCAGACCACGAACACCACGCTGAAGGACTTCAAGTTCCTTAATCCCTCGCCATCGAACTATTACCTGCCGCAGTACAGCAACGACACGGACTGGAAGGACTATGTCTACCGCACCGCCCTGACGCAGAACTACAGCATCAACGTGGAGGGTGGCGACGATGTGGCCGACTACAACCTCTCGTTAGGCTACATCGACCAGCAGAGCACCCTGAAGAACAACAAGATGAACCGTATCAACATACGCTTCAACTCCGACATCCATATCACGAAGAAGCTCGACATCCGCTTCGATGCCTCCTTTGCCAACCAGACCCGCAACCTGCGCAATGACGGCGCGCCGCTCAACTATACCGAGGGGACACCCACCTCGACGGCCTTCCTCGCCTACGCCAAGAGTCCGATGATCAGCCCGTGGACCTTCGCTGGCGGAGAAATACGCGAGGGATACATCGACGTGGCCGATGAGAGCTATCTCGACGAAGCACTCGCCGCCTACAGCAACTACAACTACAAGCTGGCCAACCCATTAGCCATCAACGAATTTGGCGAGGCAGAGAACAAGAACCACTTCGAGAACTCGATGATTAACCTGGCGGTGACGCCAAGCTACCAATTCAACAGCCATCTGAAGCTGAGCGAACTCTTCAGCTACAACCTGGTGAACACCAACGAGAAGTTCTATATCCCCCGCAACGGCGTGCCCCGCTACTATGTGTCGAGCGTCAACGCCTATTGCGAAAACGAGGTGCGCTCGATGGCTGCCAAGCAGAACTCCCTGATGAGCGACACCCGACTGGACTGGTCATTCAACACTCAGCACTCATCACTTAACATCTTCGGCGGCGTCCGCTTCAACTGGGAGGACTACACACAGATTTCACAGCTGGGCTACAACACGACGAGCGACAAGATGCCCGCCATCAGCTCGACGCTCGACAACGCCAAGCCGTCGGGTGCATCCAACAGCTGGAAGGACATCGCATGGTACGTGCAGGCACAGTACAACTACCTGCAGCGTTACTACCTGCAGCTGAACGCAGCGATGGAGACCTCCTCGCGCTTTGGCCGCGATGCCGACCATTCGGTGAAGCTCTTCGAAGTGCCCTGGGGATTCTTCCACGGCGCACAGGCTGCCTGGGTGGTCAGCAACGAACCGTGGTTCTCACCTCTTACTTCTCACTTCTCACCTCTCAATTATCTACGCCTCTCCGCAGGCTACGACGTCAGCGGTAACGACGACATCGACTATCATGCCGCACGCAGCTATTTCGCCTCCCACAACTTCTTGGAGGACGTCTCGGGACTGTCGTTCGAGAATATCGGCAACACCCGCCTGCAGTGGGAGACCACCACGCGGCTGAACCTTGGCCTCGAAGCCAACTTCCTGGCCAACCGCCTGAACCTGCGTGTCAACTGGTTCCACAGCAACGTTAGCCATCTGCTGATGTATCAGCCCCTGAAGTATGTGACGGGACTGCGGCAGAACTGGAGCAACGACGGCGCCATGAAAAACCACGGCTTCGACGTGAGCGTCGTAGGAAAGGTGCTTGCCCTGAAGGACTTCCAATGGGAGGTGGGTGCCAGCATAGGACACTACAAGAACGAGGTCACCAAAGTGCCTAATGGAAAATCCATCGAGGCCACCGTTTGCGGAGCCACCGTCCTGACGACCGTCGGCCAGCCGGCAAACCTCTTCTATGGCTACACCACGGAGGGCGTCTTCGCCACCTCGGAGGCTGCTGCCGATGCCGCCCTCTACCTATTGGGCAGCGACGGCGTGACCCGCCAATACTTCGGGGCTGGCGACATGCACTTCACCGACAGGGACGGAAACCATCAGATAGACGAGGCCGACCGCACCGTCATCGGCGACCCCAACCCCGACATCTTCGGCAACATCTTCACATCGCTGGCCTACAAGCGCTGGAAGCTGGACGCTCGTTTCAACTACTCCGTAGGCAACGACGTCTACAACTATCTGCGCCAGCAGTTGGAGAGCGGCAGCCGCTTTATGAACCAGACGACGGCGATGACGCGCCGCTGGCAGACTGAGGGACATGCCACCGACGTGCCACGTGCCACCTTCCAGGACCCCATGGGCAATGCACGCTTCAGCGACCGATGGATAGAGGACGGCAGCTACCTGAAGCTGAAGACCGTCACCCTCAGCTATACGCTGCCCATGAACACCACGTTCCTGCAGGGACTGCAGTTCTGGGTGCAGGCCAACAACGTGCTGACGCTGTCGCGCTACCTCGGTGCCGACCCGGAGTCTGCCATGACCAACAGCGTCATCGGGCAGGGTATCGACATGGGCCGACTGCCGCAGAGCCGCAGCATCATAGCGGGGGTGAAAATCAATCTATAGTTCATAGTTTTATAGTTTATAGTTATGATTACCAAGATAAACAATACAGTGAAGTGGATGGTGTGCACTGCACTATTCACTATTCACTATTCACTATTCACTAGTTGCAGCGATTTCCTCTACGACGATTCCGACATCGTGACATACGCTGACAAGAACCATCTCACCAGCGATGCGGACACGCTGTGGTCGGTGGCCGGCATTATGAACAAGCTGCAGGTGGTGGCCGACCGCACCATCCTGCTGGGCGAGCTGCGCGGCGACCTCGTCAGCGTCACGCCATACGCCGATGCCGACATCCGCGACGTGGCTTCCTTCAACATCGGCACCGACAACAGGTATAACGACATTGCCGACTACTATGCCATCGTCAACAACTGCAACTATTTCCTCGCCAACGCCGACACGGCGCTGCGCAACAGCCGCAACGAGACGATATTCATGAAGGAGTATGCAGCCGTGAAGGCATACCGCGCATGGACCTACCTGCAGTTGGCCACCATCTACGGAAGGGTACCGCTCATCACGGAACCCATCCTGACGAAGGAGCAGGGTGAGAAAGACTACAGGGAATGTGATATCCAAGAGATATGCCGCTATTTCGCTGCCGACATCGCACCCTACGCCGATATGGATATGCCCGACTATGGCGCCATACGTAACACTGACTCGCGCCTGTTCTATTTCCCCATCTATATCCTCTTGGGTGACCTCCACCTCTGGGCAGGCAACTATCGCGAGGCTGCTGAGAACTACTACAAGTATATCACCACCCGCAACGGCAAGAACTCATCCTATCCTCTCTCTACGGCGTCGGTGCGCTTCTCTCCCAACGACTCGCACTGGATGCAGACGGTGGACGGATGGTCATACATCGCCTTCCAGACAGAGAACAGGAATGGTAACGCCGAACTGATTACCATGATTCCCGGCGACTCCATCCCCTCCGAGGGTAACTACAGTCAGCTGCGCAACCTCTTCAACACCACCGAGCAAAACGAATACCGGGAGTCTATCGTTCCCTCGCAGAGTCTCTATCTCCTGTCGGCTGCCCAGAAGTATTGTCACTACAGCTCAGGCGGCGAGTACGTCATCGCTCCCGCCGGCCTGCCGGAGAATCGCTCGGGCGACCTGCGCCTGCAGGCAGTCTTCACGCAGGTGGACAATGCCAACATCATGCTCAACGGAAAGCGCGTCACCAACTATGTGACCAACGGGAAATACGCTACGAGCAACGTGCACATCTATCGCCGGGCTATGGTCTACCTGCGCATGGCCGAGGCACTCAACCGTGCAGGATTCCCGCGCTTCGCCTTCCAGATACTGAAGCGCGGAGTGAACAACAGTGTCATGGAAAGCGAGGTGATTCCTTATTATCCTGCCGATGAGGCGTGGCTGAGGACGTTCAACTTCCCTGACAACATGTACTTCTTGGAGACGACGGCCGGACAGACAACAGAGAACACGATGGGCCTGCACTCGCGCGGCTGTGGCTACTCGGCTGCCAACACGACCTACGAGATGCCTACTGACGACGCACTCAGCGGTGATGCGCTACTGCAGTATCAGATAGAGAAGGTGGAAGACCTGATCATCGACGAGGAGGCTCTGGAGTTTGCCTTCGAGGGTCATCGCTTCTACGACCTCATGCGCGTGTCGGTGCACCGCTCCGATCCTGCCTATCTGGCTTCGCGTGTGGCCCGCCGCAACGGCACCGTCGATGCCGCATTGCTCCAGAAGCTCAGCTCCATGGACAACTGGTACTTGGAAAAATGAATAATTGAAAAATTGAGAAATTGAAAAAATTGAAGCTGTACCTCGCCGTCTGTTTCTTATGCTGCAACATTATTGCAGCCCTATCAGCCCTGTCAGCCTATTC
>JAEEQH010000028.1 GCA_016285245.1 Prevotella sp. | reverse complement strand
CTTCACGTTCGACTTGATGTCGACAAGGGCCTGCTTGGTAGCCACCTCCTTGACGAGGTACTCCCAGTTCTTGGCCTCCTGCTTCATGTCCTCGGCATCGGGGTTGAACGGAGCCATGGTGAGGGCCTTGCCAGTCTTCGGGTTGCCCGGGCAGATGTCGGCACAGTTGCCGCAACCCAGACAGTCGAGGACAGAGGTCTCGATGCGGAAGTGCATACCCTTCATGGCGGCGGGAGCCTTCATCTCGATGGTGTCGTCGGCAGCAGCGAAGCCCTTGATCTCGTTCTCGTCGAGGACGAAGGGACGGATGGCAGCGTGAGGACAGATGTAGGCACACTGGTTACACTGGATACAGTTGTCCTTGTTCCAGACGGGCACGAAGGCCTCGACGCCACGCTTCTCGTAAGCAGCGGTACCAACCTCCCACGAACCGTCGACGGTGTTGAACTTGGTGAAGGCGCTGACGGGCAGCAGGTCGCCGGCCTGAGCGTTGATGGGACGAACCACCTCCTTGACGAATGCGGGAGCGTCGTCGACCTTCTCAGCGTCGTCGGGCAGGTTAGCCCACTCGGGCTTCACGGTCAGCTGGACGTACTCACCACCACGGTCGATAGCGGCGTAGTTCTTGTCGACCACGTCCTGACCCTTGGCACCGTAAGACTTCAGGGCAGCAGCCTTCATCTTCTCGACAGCGAGCTCCACGGGGATGACGCCGGTGATGCGGAAGAAGGCACTCTGCAGGATGGTGTTGGTGCGGTTGCCCAGACCAATCTCCTGTGCAATCTTGGTAGCGTTGATGGTATAGACGGTGATGTTGTTCTGAGCGAAGTAGCGCTTCACCTTGTTAGGCATGAACTTCTCGAGCTCGTCGGCGTCGAAGATGGTGTTCAGCAGGAACTGACCGTTCTTCTGCAGACCACGGGTGACGTCGTACATATGGAGGTAAGCCTGGACGTGGCAAGCCACGAAGTTAGGCGTGGTCACCAGGTAGGTAGAGCGGATGGGCGTGTCGCCGAAACGCAGGTGCGAGCAGGTGAAGCCACCCGACTTCTTGGAGTCGTAAGAGAAGTAAGCCTGGCAGTACTTGTCGGTGTTGTCGCCGATGATCTTCACGCTGTTCTTGTTAGCACCAACGGTACCGTCAGCACCCAGACCGTAGAACTTAGCCTGGAACATACCAGCGCCACCAAGGGCAATCTCGGGAACCTCGGGCAGCGAGGTGAAGGTGACGTCGTCGACGATACCAATGGTGAAGTGGTTCTTGGGCTCGGGCATAGCGAGGTTGTTGAACACGCTGATGATCTGAGCGGGCGTGGTGTCGTGAGAACCGAGACCGTAGCGGCCACCAACGATGACAGGACGATCCTCTACGTCGTAGTAGGCATCCTTCACGTCGAGGTACAGAGGCTCGCCGTTGGCACCGGGCTCCTTCGTGCGGTCGAGGACGGCAATCTTCTTCACGCTCTTGGGAACAGCGGCGAGCAGGTGCTTCACGCTGAACGGACGATAGAGGTGAACGGAGATCATACCCACCTTCTGGCCCTGAGCGTTCAGGTAGTCGATGGCCTCGCGGGCAGCGTCGGTAGCGGAACCCATGAGGATGATCATGCGGTCGGCATCCTCAGCGCCATAGTAAGAGAAGAGGTGATACTCGCGGCCGGTAATCTTGGAGAGTTCGCCCAGGTACTTCTCGACCACCTCGGGAACTGCATCGTAGTAGGGGTTGCAGGCCTCACGGTGTGTGAAGAAGGTCTCGGGGTTCTCGGCGGTACCACGGGTGATAGGACGCTCAGGCGACATAGCACGGTCGCGGAAACGCTTGATGTACTCTTCCTTGACGAGCGGACGGACATCCTCCTGGTCGAGCAGCTCAATCTTGTGGTACTCGTGAGAGGTGCGGAAACCGTCGAAGAAGTTGACGAAGGGCACGCAGGTCTCGAGAGAAGCCAGGTGAGCGGCGGCGGTCATATCCATCACCTCCTGTACGGAACCCTCGCAGAGCATGGCGAAACCAGTCTGACGGCAAGCCATCACGTCCTGGTGGTCACCGAAGATACACAGAGAGTGAGAAGCCAGTGTACGGGCAGAAACGTCGAACACGCAGGGAATGAGCTCACCGGCAATCTTGTACATGTTAGGAATCATCAGGAGCAGACCCTGAGAAGCGGTAAACGTCGTGGTGAGGGCACCAGCCTGCAGCGAACCGTGAACGGCACCGGCAGCACCAGCCTCAGACTGCATTTCCTGAACACTGACGGTCTGGCCCCAGAGGTTCTTGCGACCACGGGCAGCCCACTCGTCAACATGCTCCGCCATAGGCGAAGACGGGGTGATGGGGTAGATAGCAGCTACCTCCGAGAACATATAGCTCACGTGAGCCGCAGCCTCGTTACCATCACAGGTGATAAATTTCTTTTCTTTTGCCATTTGTTTAGAATAGATAAAACAATTAAACCATTATTACTATATTCTCATTTTTACATTTTACATTTCCTCATTTTTGCATTTTTGCATTTTAATAGAGGAATCCCAGCAACCACAGCGGGATTTGGTTATCCTTGCCAATCTCTGTGTTATAGCGTGCGTAGATGGTGTCGGGCGTATAGCGCATCTTGCTGTGCGACTCGGCATCGCAGATGCGGAACTTCTGACGGCCGTCGACCAGGTAGAAGCTGTCGCGCGTACCTTGATAGACCTTATGGTCCTTCCACAGCGAGTTCACGAAGAACGTCTCCATGGCCGTCTGCTTCTCCACGTGGATGGGGTAGATGGCGTAGAGGAGGTTCGAGTTGTGGAGCATCACCTTCGACGGCTTCTTCGGGAAGTCCTCGCCGACGGGGTAGATCATGTTCAGCAGACGGGCGTCGGTGAGGTACTTGATGTAGTTCATCACCGTGGCGCGGCTGGTCTCGATGTCCTTTGCCAGCTGCGACACGTTGGGCGCCTTGGGACCGCCCTCGGCCAGCTTGTAGAACAGCTTCTTGATCTTCGTGAGGTACTTCAGCTCAATCTGCTTCACCAGCAGGATGTCCACCTCGGTCATCATGTTCATCGTCTTCAGCAGGTTCTCAGAGTAGTTGCGATGCTCCTGGAAGAAGGGGTAGAAGCCATGGTGGATATAGTCCTGGAAGTAGCGGTGGGGCGAGGCGTAGGGCAGGATCTGCTTGATGATACGCTCGTGGTCCTGCAGAATCTCTTCTAGAGTGTAGGGGCGGAAGTTGTTGCCTGTCAGCAGATTAAGGAACTCACGGAACGAGAGTCCGCGGAGGTTGTACGACTTCACGATGCCGTTCAGCTCGGGGTTCTCGTCCTTCAGGCGCATCACGCTGGAGCCCGTGAAGACAATCTTCAGTCCGGGGTAGAGGTCGTAGCACTTGCGCAACTCCTGTGACCAGTCTTCCTGTTTGAACACCTGGTCGATGAGCAGCGTCCGTCCGCCACGATGATAGAACTCGCCAGCAAAGTCGGCAATGCCGCGTCCCTGGAAGTAGAAGTTGTTCATGTTGATGTACAGACACTGGCGGTCGCCCACCTCGAACTTCTCCTTCGCATACTGCAACAGGAACGTCGTCTTTCCAACACCGCGCGTACCTTTAATACCTATTAAACGGTCATTCCAGTCAATCTCATCCATCAGCAGACGACGGACGGGAGCATTGGTATGCTCGACTAGATAACGGTGTGTTCTGAAGAAAGCTTCCATTCCCTATAGATTTGTTTTGAAAACAGCTGCAAAGGTACGAAGAAATCCTCAAATTGCAAAGCCGAGATTGCAAAATCTTACAATCTCGGCTTATTTGTCCGTTATCTAAATAAGAAATAGCGGTGCTTTTGTCGCTTGTTGGCGTTTACGAGAAGGCCACCGTCAGACCAGCCATCACGATGCTCACCATCGACATCAGCTTGATGAGGATGTTCAGCGAAGGACCGCTGGTGTCCTTGAACGGGTCGCCGACGGTGTCGCCGACGATGCAGGCCTTATGGGCAAAGGAGCCCTTGCCGCCGAAGGCGCCCTCCTCGATGTTCTTCTTGGCGTTGTCCCACGCACCACCGGCGTTGGCCATGAAGACGGCCAGCGTGAAGCCACCGGCAAGACCGCCAACGAGCAGGCCCATGACACCGGCGACGCCGAGGATGATGCCCACGAGGATGGGGATGAGAATGGCGAGGATGGAGGGGATGACCATCTCGTGCTGGGCGGCACGCGTGGAGATCTCCACACAGCGGCCGTAGTCGGGAGTGCCCGTACCCTCGAGGATACCGGCAATCTCACGGAACTGGCGGCGCACCTCCTGAACCATCTTCTCGGCAGCACGGCCGACAGCCTCCATCGTCATGCCGCAGAACAGGAAAGCGGCCATGGCACCGATGAACGCACCGACAATGACGCGGGGGTTCATCAGGTTGATCTGGAAGTAGTTCATGAAGTCGGGGATGGTGGCATCGGTAGCGTTGATGACGTTGCCGGCAACGTTCGTCAGCGTCTCGCCGGCACGGCTCATGGCAATCTTGATCTCCTCGATGTAGGAAGCCAGCAGGGCCAGAGCCGTCAGGGCGGCAGAGCCGATAGCGAAGCCCTTGCCCGTAGCGGCGGTGGTGTTGCCTAAGGCGTCGAGGGCGTCGGTACGATGACGCACCTCCTCGCCCAGCTGCGACATCTCGGCGTTACCACCGGCATTGTCGGCAATAGGACCGTAGGCGTCGGTAGCCAGCGTGATGCCCAGCGTCGACAGCATACCCACAGCGGCGATGCCGATGCCGTAGAGACCGTTGGCCAGCGAGCTGGACGACAGCGTGAGGTCGAAGCCGTTGGCGCAGAGGTAGCTCAGCATGATGGCTACGCCGATGGTGATGACGGGGATGCAGGTAGAGATCATGCCCGTACCGATACCCTTGATGATGACGGTGGCGGCACCCGTCTGTCCTGCCTCGGAGATCTTCTGCGTCGGCTTGTAGGAGTGCGACGTGTAGTACTCAGTAGCCTGGCCGATGATGACACCGGCAGCCAGACCGCTGATGACCGAGAACGACAGGCCCAGCCAGTTGTCGATACCCATGAAATAGAGGATGCCGAAGGTGGCGATGGCTATCAGCACGGCGCTGACGTTGGTGCCGATGGAGAGCGAGCGCAGCAGGTCCTTCATCGTGGCGCCCTCCTTCGTACGGACGAGGAAGATGCCGAACAGCGAGAGGAACACACCCACGGCGGCAATGAGCATCGGCGCGATGACGGCCTTCAGCTGGATATCGAGACCGGCGGCACCGAAGGCAGCAGCACCAAGGGCAGCGGTAGACAGCACCGAACCGCAGTAGCTCTCGTAGAGGTCGGCACCCATACCGGCGACGTCGCCCACGTTGTCGCCCACGTTGTCGGCGATGGTAGCGGGGTTGCGGGGATCGTCCTCGGGGATGTCGGCCTCGACCTTACCCACGATGTCGGCGCCTACGTCGGCAGCCTTCGTGTAGATACCGCCGCCGACACGGGCGAAGAGAGCCTGTGTCGAGGCACCCATGCCGAACGTCAGCATCGTCGTCGTGATGGAGATGAGACCGTCGGCATCAAAATGATTCAGCACAACGAACCAGATGGCGATGTCGAGCAGTCCGAGACCAACGACCGTCAGTCCCATCACAGCACCCGAGCGGAACGCAATCTTCAGACCGGCGTTCAGACTGTCGCGAGCGGCGTTGGCCGTACGGGCAGAGGCGTAGGTGGCCGTCTTCATGCCGAAGAAGCCTGCCAGTCCGCTGAAGAAACCGCCCGTGAGGAAGGCGAACGGTACCCACGGGTTCTGAACGTTCAGACCATAGGCCATGAAGGCAAACAGCGCACAGAGCACCACGAAGACGATGGCGACGACTTTGTACTGCTGTTTGAGATAGGCCATTGCACCACGACGGACGTAGAGTGCAATCTCTTTCATACGAGGCGTTCCCTCGTCGGCCGCCATCATCTGACGGAAGAAGAAGTACGCCATACCCAGTGCCACAATAGATGCAATGGGCACAAGCCAGAATACAGAAGGAATAATCATGATAATTAAAGTTTTTGGTTTTTGGATTTGTGTGCAAAGTTACGCATTTATTTTTGGAAATAAGAATTTTTTTGCGTAATTTTGCAGCATGACATTGCATATTTTCAATCCAGAGCACGATATTGCCCTTGCAGCTGGGCTGGCAAACTTCACCGCACCACATGCCGGAAGGTTGTTGAGACACGATCTCGGATTCCTGCCGGCCATCTGGGCGAAGGCGGGAGACACCATCCTCGTCGACGATCCGGAGTATGCCAAGCAGGCATACAGGAAGCTCGCTGCCAGGATGCTAAGGGCGGGGCTCCACCGGCTCGCTGACGCCGACGCCATCACGTTCCATCCCATCAGACAGAACATCCAAAATCTGAACATTTTCGACAAGGTGGAACCCTGGGGATGGAACAGTGCCCTGTGTGCGTTGCTGCTCAGAAGGGGTGTCGACGGCAGCCTGCTGCCAACGGACGAACAGCTGCAGACCATCCGCAACCTCTCGCACCGCCGTACCGCTGGGGCCTTGCTGCCCATGCTGCGGCTGGACGGTACTGTCGGCGAGAGTGTGGAATGTAAGACCGTTGACGAGGTGGAGACGGCGGTCACGAACTACGGCAAAGCCGTGCTGAAAGCGCCTTGGTCGTCGAGCGGCAGGGGACTGCGCTTCGTCGATGACTCTCAGTATACCGTCCATAGCCAGCACGTGGCGGGGTGGCTGCGTAACGTGCTCGATGCCCAGGGAAGCGTGATGGCAGAGCCCTATTATAATAAGGTGAAGGATTTCGGGATGGAGTTTGAGTCCGACGGCCGCGGAACGGTCACTTACCTCGGGCTGTCGCTCTTCCAGACACAGAACGGGGCCTATACGGGCAACGTCCTTGCTACCGAGGGCGCCAAGGAGGCTCTGCTCAGCCGTTATGTGTCACCAGCGCTGCTACAGACCGTCAGGGAACGCATCTGCCAGGAGCTGGGTGAACGCTTCTGCGGAAAGTACCAAGGACCTTTTGGTGTCGACATGATGATCTGCACGCCCTCCTTGCTTCATCCCTGCGTGGAGATTAACCTGCGGCGGACGATGGGACACACCGCCCTGACGCTATCACCCGCCGACGATGACGTCTGGCGTGTGATGCGTATCGATTTCAATGAAAATATGTACTCCCTGCGAATCCTGCGTCGTTAGCAGGGGGAAGGTGTTCGTCAGTTAATCGAATAGATGATGATGACGACAATGAACAGGATGATGGCAAGGGCAATCATGGCGCGGTACAGCCACTTCATGAACGTCTTACGCCGCTGAATGGAAAGCAGGTTCTTGCGTTTCCACTGGCTGGCACCATCGTGGCGATGGTGGTGATGATGGTGGTGATGATGATGCTCTTCTTTCTCTGACATAATTATTTATTGTATTTTATAAGTTTTACTTCCGAGTTAAGACCGCTGGGAACGGGCTCCCATTGGTCGTAGGTGGTCTTCTTGTAGTTGATGTCGACCACATTGATCTCCTCCATCTTGCGCCACTTGACACCCCGACGGTCTAAGTCGGCAATGCGGTTGGCGGGGAGGTTGGTCACCTCGATGCGCAGTTCGTTGTCGCCCTCCTTCAGGGCACCATCGAAGGTCAGCACGAAGGGAACGCTCCAGGCGCAGCCAATGAACTGGCCGTTGATGTAGACACGGGCGGACTCCCGGACATCGCCGAGGTCTATCTGCCAGCAGGCAGCGTCCTTCATGTCGGCCTTCGTCAGCTTCACGTGGGTGGTATAGACGCCCGTGCCCATCGTCACCTTCACGCTGTCGTCATCAAGCGTCTCCCACGTCTGTGGCTTCTCAAGAGCGAAAGTCTTGAGCACTCGCGGGGCTTCCTCGGTGAACGAGAGCGTCCAGGGACCGGGGATGGCGATGGCGACGGTGTCGCCTAATGTCGTTCCACTATTATTGAGAGGCATTGCCTCGCTGTAAGTCTGTAGGATCATCGACTCGCCACTGCGCAGAGTGATGCGCAGACCGTCCTCATCGAACGTGGCGGGGGTGATGGCGCCGTTCAGGGGATTGAACCAGACGGCCTGCTTGAAGTCGACGGACAGCGGCTCGACGGCATCGATGTCGTGAGGTGTGAGGTTGGCAATGAAGTAGTGGTAGCCGGTCGCGTTCTTGCGGCGGATGGCCTTCAGTCCACACTCCGTCTTCATCGGCTCGGGCTTGGCGGCCGTCTTCAGGATCTTTTCGATGTTGAAGAAGTGGTTCGAGGCCGCGTCGTTCTGATAGAAGATGTTGGCACCCTGCGCCTTCAGCTCGTCGATATGTGCCTTCACCGTTTCCGGCATATTCCCTGAGCCGGGGATAATCAGACCCTTGTAGCGGGTGCCGGCCTTTGTCTCCAGCATACCGTCCTTATAGGTGACACCCATCAGCAGGCGTTCCGAGATGTAGTCGCAGTCGTAGCCGGCACGGTCGATGTCGAGGATGGTCTTGATGAACTCCGGCATCAGCTTGCCCATGGCGTGTATCGAGAACTGCATGAGCAGCTTACCCGTCCATTGCTTCCAGGCATCGCGAACGGGCAACAGCACGAGGAAGTCGTTGTCGGGCTGTCCCCACTGCAGGAACGACTGGCAGCGCTCGACATACTGCATGAAGTAGGGGGCGTCGCGCCAGATGGAGTTCGTCGGCGACATATCGATCGAGGCATAGAACTTCCAGCCCGGCCATGCATCGTCCTGCGGCGAGTAGCACGTGCCGTGGAAGAACATATGGTTCACACCGGCACAGAACATCAGATCGAGGTCGGGCTTCAGCTGTGACAGCGAGGTGCGGAAATGCTCCGTGAGCCACGTGAACGTCTCGCTCGACGTATAGGGCTTGCCGCAGACATGGGCTGCCGACGGAGCGTACTTGAACATCGAGTAGTCGGAGTCGTTCTTACGCGTCTTGCCAGGGTCGGTACGGAGGCCCTTGATGCCGAACTCCGACAGTCCGAAGCCCTCAATCTCGGGAATGTCGACGGCGGCGTAGCAGTCGATGAGGTTTGCGGGGGAGCCGTGTGCCTGGTTGCGGGTGATGGCCCCGTGCTTGTGTGCCCACGCCGTCCACTGTTCCGTGAAGTTCTCCAGCAGCAGGTCGCCGAGGGTCTCGCGGTAGTCGACGAGCTCCTTGTTGCCGATGCCAATGACGAAGTGAGACAGGTCATTCGGATTATCCTTCCGTTTCTCTGCCAGCTCCTTCATCGCCGACTTATAGGCTGCCATACCATTGAGCAGCTCCAAGAGATGGTCTTCGAGCTTATAGCCGCGCCGCTTCTCGAACTCCTCAAAGAAGTTCGTGGTCCATGTGGCGTCGGCAACCTCGTACGAGTCGTTGAAGAAGGTGTGAGGGTAGGGGGTGTTGGTACGCTCGAAGGCTTCCTCGATGTGGCGCAGGTAGTTGGCGACGGCCTTGCGGTCGAAGTGGTCGACGACCAGTCCCTCGCCGCCGGGGGCAGCACGCTTCACCTTCATGACGCCGTAGCGCGCATAGACGGCGATGACACGCCACGTGTCTTTCTTGTGCCCCTTCGGTGCTGTCCACGTCAGCTTGCCGTCGACAACAAGATCGGTCACGTCGGCAGGGGCGGGAGGCTCCTTGGCGCTTCCGTCGATGCCGTAAATCATCACCTTCTGTAGGCGCGAATACTTACGGTCTTTCTCAGGCACCGTCAGCGGCAAGTCGACAACCTTCTTGCCGACGAAGCAGGTATCCACGAACACCACCTTGCAGGCGCTCTCCTCCAGCGGCACCCACGGTCCGCCGAAAGGCCAGCCCGTACCGGTAGCCATGTCAATCTCGATGTCCTGCAAAGTACCCTGGCTCTGCGTGAACTGCAGCATATCCATCCAGTGGTCAGACAGGTAGTCGATGTTCCGACCAGCGACGAAGCGCTCACCTTTCTGCTCATTGCCCTGTACACCATAGAGCGGTGTGATCTCTACGGCTCCGATGCCATGCTCGGCATATTGCCGCATCGTCCATTGCAGGTTCTTCTTGTCGACGGCAGAACCGAGCCACCACCAGCGGGTGCCGGGCTTCGCCTCTCGCGTCGCCTCTGGCCACGACTGTGCCAAACAGGTGGACGCCATTGCAACCATAGCCCATAGGATGAAAAACTGCTTCTTCATATTCGCGTAATTCGTATAATTCGTGGTTTAGTTACCGTCGGGTTTCACAATATCCTTGAGTGGCGACGGCGCCCACTTGAACGTGCGCCAGTCGTCGGGCTGTGCGGGGTCAAAGTCCTGCCAGTCAGGGCGCAGGAAACGGACTATCGGCAGCTGCAGCTGCTTCATGCCCATCACCACACATTTCGCTACCTCGTAGGCACCGTAGGGATTGAAGTGGGTGTTGTCGGCCAACTCGCGACCGTACAACTCTGCCGGGTAGTGTACCAGCGCCCGCTTCGAGTCCTCGTATCCCAGCGTCTCGAAGAATGTCTTCGTCATCCCGTTGAGGTCGATGACGGGCACTTTTTCGCGTTTCGCCACATCGAGCATGGCGGCGGGGAACTCGCCGTGGGTGTTCGTGATGGTTTTCTTGTCGGCGTCGAAGGCACGGCGCTGCGTCGGTGTACAGAAGATGATCTCGGCACCTTTGGCACGCACCTGGTCGACGAATATCTTCAGCTGGTACTGGTAGTGGTACCATGCACCGTCGCCGGGTTTCTTCTCCTTCTCGTCGTTATGGCCGAACTCCGCGACGACGATGTCGCCCTTCTTGAGGGTCGAGAGAATCTTGTCCAGACGGCCACCGGCAATGAACGTGCGGGCTGTCAGTCCGCTCTCGGCATGGTTCGAGATGGCCACCTCGGGACCAAACCAGCGTGTGATCATCTGTCCCCACGAGGCCCATGGCTCGTTGTTCTGGTCGACGACGGTGGAATTGCCGCAGAGATAGACGGTAGGCACCTGGTCGTCGCGCTCAATGTGGAGGCTCTGTACCTGTGGCTGGTCGCCGTTGAACTCCAGCGTCAGCTTGTCGTCCCACGCCAGGTAGTCCTTCTCGCGGTCCTTGATGCGGACACGTGTCTTCTCGTCAATCTGCGGCGAGCGCTTGTTGACGACGAACTCATAGGTGACCGTCTGGCCCTTCTTCGTGGCAACGTTGTGGACCATCAGCCGTCGGCCTTCGGCACGGACGGTGGTCTCGCCGGCTTTCTTCTTCGAGCCCAGCACCACACGCACTTTGTAGTTCCCGTCGGGCACTTTTACGGAGAAGTAGAACGGTTCCGCAGGTCGCTTCCTGTCGGGTGCTGCCACGATGTCGTAGCCCGCTCCGTTGTCGTCAGAGTAGACGGGCTGTGGCTTCGTCATGTCGAAATCAAACGTCTGTGCCGATGCCATCAACGGCATGAGCACAGACAAATGTAGTATTAGCAGTAGCTTGTTCATATTTTTTTTGTTAGAATATTATCGAGGAGAGGATATAGGCCACAATGGTCGATGTGAAGACACAGATGAGGCCAGGCATCATAAACGAGTGGTTCAACAGGTATTTTCCGATGACGGTGGTGCCAGAGCGGTCGAAGTTCACCGTGGCGATGTCGCTGGGGTAGTTCGGGATGAAGAAGTAACCGTAGACCGACGGCAGGACACCGAGCAGCACGGGACCGGCGATGCCCAGCGAGTAAGCCAGCGGCAGCATGGCCACGACGACGGCTCCCTGCGAGTTGATGAGCACGGAGACGAGGAAGAACACCAGTGCGATGGACCACGGATAGGAGGCTACCACGTCTGCCAGCATCACCTTCATCTCGTCGAGATAGTTCGAGAAATAGGTGTCGGCGAGCCAGGCGATGCCGTAGATGGCGACGACAGCGACCATACCCGACTGCCACACGGGGCCTGCCACCGCCTTCTTCGGCTGTGCCTTGCAGAAGATAATCATCAGGGCGGCTGCCGAGATCATCACAATCTGGATGACGAGGTTCATCTTCAGCGGTTTACCGTCCCATGAAGGCAGCAGCGAGGGGAAGGCTGCGAACATCACGATGACCAGCAGCGCCAGGAGGAAGATGAAGACGGCCTCCTTCGACTCACGTGCAATCTCCTTGTCGAGTGACGTGGCGGAGTTGCCGTAGATGTAGTTGTACTGCTCGGGGTCTTTCAGACGTGCCTGGAACTGCGGGTCCTTGTCGAGGTCCAGTCCGCGGTGGAAGGAGGCTGCAGCGGCAGCCATCAGTCCACAGAGACAGGCGGGTATCGAAACCATCAGCACCTGAGGGATGGTGATGTCGAAGCCGTTCTCGTTCGAGATGGTGACGAAGGCCACGACGGCGGCGGCGATAGGAGAGCAGGTGATACCCACCTGTGAGGCTATCGAGGCGACGCCGCAGGGACGCTCCGGTCTGATGCCTTTCTTTAATGCGATGTCGCAAATGATTGGCATTAAGGTGTATACCACGTGTCCTGTTCCTACGAGTACCGTCAGGAAGAACGTACACAGCGGAGCCAGGAAGGTGATGCGGTCAGGATGCTTACGTAACATTTTCTCGGCTATCTGGATCAGCCAGTCCATACCGCCGGAAGCCTGCATGATACCTGCACAGGTGACGGCGGCGATGATGATGTAGATAACGTCAGTAGGTGGATTACCGGGTTTCAGTCCGAAACCGAAGACTAACAGGGCCAGTCCAATGCCCGAGATGGCGCCAAGAGCCAGTGAGCCGTAGCGCGAGCCAACCCAAAGTGCACCAAGGACGATGCAGAGCTGGATAATCATGGATAGTGTAATCATAGTTGTATTTTTAGTTACGTTTTTCCTTCAGTATGCCGTGACGGTAGGCACGCAGCAGCTGTCGTAGGTCACTCACCTGTTCGCGAAGCTCACGTCCCTTGTCGGTGTCGGCGACGAGCATCCGCTGTGCGGACATCTCGACGATCTGTGTTGTTGACTTGATATCGGTACCTCGGCTGATGGCATCCTTCGTCGAGGTGAACGGCTCGTGCTGTACCAGCTCGAAGCCGCGGCTGTGGTACACCAGCGTATAGCCGGCGATGCCCGTCTCCTTATGGTATGCCTCGGAGAAGCCGCCGTCGATGACCATCAGCCGTCCACCGGCCTTGATGGGGTTCTCGCCTTTCGACGCATGGACGGGCACATGGCCGTTGATGATGTGACGGTTCTGGCCGCTGATGCCGAAGGCGTCGAGGATGCGGTCGCAGACCGCGGCATTGTCGCGCAGCCGGAAATAGGCGCCCTTCTCCTCCTTGTAAGTCTCCTTGTCCTCCAGGAAATAGCGCTCGAAGGTGGCCATCTTCGACTTGTCGAAGAGCGGGGAGTCCTTGCCGCACCACAGGTAGAGGAAGTAGTCCTTCGCGTAGGCCTTCAGCTCCGGCTCCGTATCGTTCTCGTACGCTGCCCTGACGAGCTGTCCGATGTATGACATCAGCTCCTTGCCCTGATAGCGCTTGTTCATGATCTCCACCTCCTTCAGCGTGCCGTCGTCGTTCAGGGGCACGGAGGCGTGGAACAGCAGGTTCTGGTTACAGATGGTGTACATACATCCATGCGAAAGGATGGTGCGTATGTGCTTGCGCAGCTTCTCGCTGACGCGGAACGAGTGGTGCAGCTTCTGCATGAGGTCGGCCTCCTCGGGAGTGAGGTCTGTCGTCGGCGTCGTCTGATGGTCTGGGAAGACGGTCGGGAGGTGACAGTCCCTCATGGCATAGGCCTTGCCGCCGACGGTACACGACTGTCGCTCCTTGTCGATGTGCTCCAACAGACAGCGGTCTTCCATCTGCCACTCCGGACGCCGGTGGAAGATACGGGCTTCCTCCTTGAACTGGATGATGGTGATGGCCTTATGCATCTTCGCCGTCAGCGCCAGCGTCTTCTCGTCCATCTTCGAGTCTTTCAGCAGGATGGGGCGGAACTCCTCGCAGGGGTCGTCGCCATACTGCTCCAGGGCGAACGTCGCCAGGGGCATGAGGTTGATGCCGTAGCCGTCCTCCAGCGTGGCGAGGTTAGCATAGCGCAGCGACAGTCTGAGGACGTTACAGATGCAGGCGTCGTTGCCGGCGGCGGCACCCATCCACAGGATGTCGTGGTTGCCCCATTGTATGTCCCAGGAGTTGTAGCGGCGCATGACGTCCAGGATGATGTGTGCGCCCGGGCCACGGTCGTAGATGTCGCCGAGGATGTGCAGCTGGTCGATGGCCAGCCGTTGTATGACGTTACACAGGGCGCAGATGAAGTCGTCGGCGCGTCCTGTCGAGATGATGGTGTCGACGATGACGGCGACATAGGCGGCCTTGTCCTGATCGTCGGTACGTTCGTGCAGCAGCTCCTCGATGATGTACGAGAACTCCTGCGGCAGCGCCTTGCGTACCTTTGAGCGGGTGTATTTCGACGACACGTCACGACAGACCTTCACCAACTGGTGGATGGTCGTGTGATACCAGTCGTCCATGTCTTCCTCCTTGGCCTTGATGAGCTCCAGCTTCTGTTCGGGGTAGTAGATGAGCGTACACAGCTCCTTCTTCTCCGACTCGCGGATGGCATTGCCGAAAATCTCACCCACCTTGCGCTTGATGTTGCCCGAGGCATTCTTCAGCACGTGCTCGAAGGCCTCGTTCTCACCGTGGATGTCGGCCAGGAAGTGTTCCGTACCCTTGGGCAGGTTCATGATGGCCTCCAGGTTGATGATCTCCTTCGCCGCGTCGGCAATCGTTGGAAACGACTGCGACAGCAGGTTCAGGTAGTGCATATCTGGTGTGTTCATTCCGTCAATAGTTTGCTTCTCGGCTGCGAAGATACGAAAAAATCGGTGAATAGGCGAAGGATTTCTCCGAAAAAACGCGAGCCATTGAAATTTTTTTGTCTGCGGCCATGTCTGACGCTGCTGTAGGATGTGTCTGACTGCTGATGTAGGATGCGTCTGATTGCTACTTATGGATGCTTGTCAGATGCGCAGGTGGGCGAGCAGTTGGCGCCGCAGTTTCTCTGTCTGTTTGTCATCGATGGCGTCGACCGGCATGAAGCCCTCATCCAGCAGCGTCACCTCTTTCAGTAGCTGTAGTACGTGCCTGAAGTAGCGTATCAGCCGTTTCTCCGTGAGTTCGTCGACCATCCGCTCGTCGTCGGCGTCAGGACGTCTGAGTGCGCGGTCCAGCTCCACGATCTGCCGTAGTGTCAGCGGTCCGTGGTGCATCTCGCTGACGATGCCTTCCACGGTGTGGTTGTCGACCTTCGGCAGCTGGTAGTCCGTGGGCAGGTAGCTCTTGATCTGTGCCGTCTCAATATAGGGTGCCCGCAGCCCCATGACGTGTGTGCCGCGGTCAATGACGGTACGGACGTTCTCGTGGTCGGCATATACCAGCAGGCGCCGCCATTCCGTCTCGCTGATGTCGGGGGCCTCGCCTGCCACCCATCGGCGGTCGCCGGTGATGCCTGCTTTCAGGAGCATGGTCATCAGTCGTCGGCTGTCGTCGCTCATCAGCTCTATCGTGTTGGAGTCCAGCACTTTCCGGTATACCTCAAGGGTATGGCGGCGCGTGGCCTCGGGGGTGATGCTGTTGGTGACGACGGCGTTACGGATGGTCTCTATGCGTGGGTTCCAGCCGAGTTGCGTCAGAGCCTCGCTCTCCATCGGTCCCTGGGCAATGATGACATAGGCACTCTCTACCATGCGGCGTTGCCAGAGCAGGGTCTTGCTCAGCTTCTCAGTCATGCGGCGCTCGCTAACGATCCATGGCGACAGCCCGTTGTGCGGCGTCATGACGATGCGCGCCCCCTGACGGTGGGCACGCATGGCCTGTCTCACGATGTTGTATCGCCAACATCCGTGGACGTGTACGATGTCCGGCTGTCCGCTGAACGGCTCCTCGCCCTCCTGTAGCAGGGCTACGTGGGCGGCTATCAGCGGGTCGTCGGCAGGGTAGAGGTGTAGGGTCTTCATAAGCGTTTCATCCTTGTTGTCTCGAAAAATCTCAGGATGTCGTGTCCCTGCTCACGGCGTACGACGATGAAGTTGTAGTCGTGGTGCATGAAGGTCGTCCAGCCGCCTTTCTCCTGCTGTCGGCGGAGCTCTGCGCGGCTGATGACCTGTCGTGCTTGGCTGATGTCCTCGTAGGCTTTCAGCTGTACGTCGCCATTCTTCGTGACATATCCCAGCAGGACGGTCGTCGACGGCGTGCAGCTGTCGGCGAGCTCGGTGAGCCACGTCTCCGACGGCGGCAGCGAAGCGATGTCGCTGCAGACGACCCATTCACCTTTGGCAGCTTTCAGGCCGATGGTGAACGCCAGTCGTCGCGGATCGCGCTGGAAGTGGTACTGTGGCACGAACGTCGTGTAGAGGTTGTCGTGCTGTTCCTTCAGCATCTCAAGCAGCTCGCCGGTGTTGTCGGTGGAGTGCTCGTCGACGACGATGACCTCGTGGCCGCCCTCGCAGGGTTGGCTCAGTAGCTGTGGCAGCGTGTCGCGTAGTGTGTCGCCCTGATCCTTGACTATGAGTATGACCGAGAGTTTCTTCATAGCTCGTCGCTGGTGTAACCCTTTGGCAGCTGGCGGCAGTTGTACTGCGAGGCCATGATTTCGCCGTAGGCGCCTGCCGAACGTATGGCCAGCAGGTCGCCCCGGTGGCAGCGGTTCAGATCTGTTTGCTTGGCGAAGACATCCGTCGACTCACAGATGGGTCCCACGACATCGTAGGCTTCCATGGGCTCGTCGCTGCTGATGTTCTCAATCTTGTGGTAGGCCTGGTAGAGTGCCGGACGTATCAGATCGGTAAAGCCAGCATCGACGATGGCGAACTTCTTCGTCGCACCCTCCTTAATATATAAGGTACGCGTGATGAGGCTGCCGCACTGTGCCACGACGGCACGTCCCAGCTCGAAGTGGAGCGTCTGTCCCTGACGGAGGCGCAGCGACTTGGCGTAGGTGTCGAAGTAGGCCTTGAAGTCGGGAATGGGCACACGGTTCGGATGCTCGTAGTCCACGCCCAGACCGCCGCCGACGTTGATGTGCTCCACCCTGATGCGGTGGCGCTCCAGCTCGTCCTGCAGCTCGTTGATGCGGTTGCAGAGGGCCTTGAAGTCGCCCATGTCCAGTATCTGGCTGCCGATGTGGAAGTGTAGTCCCACGACCTGGATGTTCGACAGCTGCTGGGCGCGTGTGATGACGGTCACCATGTCGCGCATGGCGATGCCGAACTTGTTCTCTGCCAGTCCGGTGGTGATGTTGGCGTGTGTGTGTGCCCCGACGTTGGGGTTCAGTCTGAAGGCCACGCGTGCCGTCTTGCCTTTCTGTGCTGCCAGCTCGTTGATGACCTCCAGCTCGGGGATGCTCTCGACGTTGAAGCAGAAGATGTCGTTGTCCAGTCCGAGGTTGATCTCCCAGTCGCTCTTGCCAACGCCGGCGTAGACCATCTTCGAGCCGGGGAAACCGGCACGTGCGCAGGCTTCTATCTCGCCGCCGCTGACGCAGTCGACGCCCAGTCCTGCCTCACGGATGATGCTCAGCAGGCGCTGGTTGGCATTGGCCTTGACGGCATAGTGTACGTGCCACCCCTCATGGCGCCGCACCTCGTCGTTGATGGCGCGCAGCGTCTGTCTCAGCAGCTCCGTGTCGTAGTAGTAGAACGGTGTCCTGAGTTCCTGGAACCGCTCTACGGGGAATTGTCCCTTCATGGCGTCTTAGTCGTTAAAGAGGGTGTTACTCAGGCTCTGGAGCGTACGCTTCTTGTCCTCCTCCTTGATGAGGAACGAGATGTTGTAGTTCGAGCCGCCATAGCTAATCATGCGCACGGGGATGCTCTTCAGAGCCTCCATGACCTGTGTCTCGAAGCCGATGTTCGACCAGTCGAGGTCTCCGACGACGCAGATGATACACATACCGGTGTCGACGGTGACGGTGCCGTACTTCTTCAGCTCGTCAACGATCTCGCCGAGGTGTGCCGAGTTGTCGATGCTCATCGATACGCCGACCTCCGACGTGCATACCATGTCGATAGGTGTCTGGTAGCTCTCAAAGATCTCGAAGACCTTACGCAGGAAACCGGTGGCCAGGAGCATACGGCTCGACTTGATCTTGATGGCGATGATGTTGTCCTTGGCAGCCACGGCCTTGATCTTGCCGTACTCCGTCTTGTTCGAGATGGTGGTGCCCTCGGCGTCGGGGTCCATAGTGTTCAGCAGACGTACGGGGATGCCGGCATACTTAGCGGGCTGCACGCAGGTGGGGTGCAGGATCTTTGCGCCGAAGTAGGCGAGCTCGGCGGCCTCCTCGAACTGCAGCTGGTGTACGGGCTGTGTCTTCTCCACCACGCGCGGGTCGTTGTTGTGCATACCGTCGATGTCCGTCCAGATCTGTATCTCGTCGGCATTCAGGGCAGCGCCGATGAGCGATGCCGTGTAGTCGGAGCCACCACGCTGCAGGTTGTCCACCTCGCCGTAGGCATTACGGCAGATGAAGCCCTGGGTGATGTACACCTGACGGCCTTCGTTCTCCTGCATGATGGCCTGCAGCTTCTCCTTGATGTATACGAGGTCGGGCTCGGCGTTCTTGTCGGTGCGCATGAAGTCGAGGGCGTTGAGCAGCACGGCGTTGATGCCCTGCTCCTTCATGTAGTTCACGACCATGTTCGTCGACATCATCTCGCCTTGTGCCACGATGGCTTTCTCCTCGAAGGAGGTAAAAATCTCCTTCGTGAACGAGCGCAGGTAGTTGAACTCGTCCTTCAGGAAGTCGGTCGTCGTCTGCTTTGCCTCGGCGGTGCTGTACAGCTCCTCCACGTGCTTCATGTACTTCGCCTCCAGACGGTTGATAACCTCGTTGGCCCCGTCGGGGTTCTTCTTGTACAGGTAGTCGGAGATCTCCACCAGCGAGTTGGTGGTGCCCGACATGGCCGACAGTACGACGAACACGGGCTCGCCCGACTTCGTCACCAGGTTTGTTACCTCCTTCATTCTCTGCGGCGTACCTACTGAGGTGCCGCCAAACTTCATTACTTTCATACCTTTATATTTTCTTAGTTCTTATCTCTTATCTATTATCTATTATCTCATGTCTTGGCCTACTCCAGTTCCTCGTCGCTCACCAGTTGGTTGTAGTCGTTGGTGACGTCGCTCACCTGCTGGTCGGTGCAGCGGTAGACGATGCCCGGGTATTTGTTCAGCAGCTGGCGGTTGTGGGTGGTCTGGACGACGGCCGTCCCTTTCTGCGCTATCTCGCGCAGCAGGCAGATGATGTCATCGGCCGTCTCGGGGTCCAGGTTGCCTGTGGGCTCGTCGGCGACAATCAGCTTCGGACTGTTCAGCAGGGCGCGGGCAATGGCGATGCGCTGCTGCTCGCCGCCCGACAGCTCGTGGGGCATACGGCCCTTGCGGTCCTCCATGCCCACCTGTCGCAGTACCTCGTCTATGCGCTCGTCGGTCTTCTTGCGGTCCTTCCATCCCGTGGCCTTCAGCACGAAGCGCAGGTTCTGCTCCACCGTGCGGTCGCCCAGCAGCTGGAAGTCCTGGAAGATGATACCCATCTGTCGTCTCAACTCGGGGATGTCCCGGCGGCGCAGCGTCGTCAGGTCCTGGCCCATCACGGTGGCCTCGTTGGCACTCTCGATGTCCATCTCCATGTAGATGGTCTTCAGCAGCGAACTCTTGCCGGCGCCGACACGTCCTATGAGGTAGATGAACTCTCCCTCGTCGACATGGAAGTTGACGCCTCTGAGCACGGGTTCGCCGTCGAGGTGTGCTATGTTGACGTTCTTGAAATCAATCAGCAGCATATCCTTAATTATCAATTATCCATTATCAATTATCCATTTGTGCGAAGCACCTTTACTCCATCTCGCCGGCGGCCTTGGCGGCACGACGCTTCTTGTCCCAGTTCGGGTCGTGGCGCTTCTGCAGCTCCTCGGCGACGTCCTCGATGCGCAGGCCCTTGCTGGTGAGCAGCACGATGAGGTGGTAGATCATGTCCGATGCCTCGTAGACCAGCTTCTGGCGCGAGCCGTTGGTGGCCTCGATGACGGTCTCCAGCGCCTCCTCGCCCATCTTCTGGGCCATGCGGTTCACACCGTCTTTGAACAGACTGGTGGTGTACGACCCCTCGGGCATCTCCTCGTAGCGGCGGACGATGAAGTCCTGCAGCTCGCCGAGGAACGCCAGCGGGCTCTCATTGTCCATCGGCGTGTTCTCCTCGCCCCAGCAGGTGTCGGTGCCCTTGTGGCATGTCGGACCGTCGGGGTTGGCCTGTACCAGCAGCGTGTCGTTGTCACAGTCCACCTTGATGTCTACCAGGTTCAGGAAGTTTCCTGAGGTCTCGCCCTTGGTCCACAGGCAGTTGCGTGAGCGGCTCCAGAAGGTCACCTTCTTCGTCTCGATGGTCTTCTGGTACGCTTCTTCGTTCATGTATCCCAGCATCAGCACCTTGCGTGTCTGTGCGTCCTGGATGATGGCGGGTACGAGTCCGCCGCACTTCTCAAAGTCGATTTTCATTTTCGATTTACTTATTTTCGATTGATTATAGTCTGACGTTGATGCCCTCGTTGTGCAGATAGCGTTTCAGTTCTGGTATGGGTATTTCGCCGAAGTGGAAGACGGAGGCGGCGAGTGCTGCGTCCGCATGACCCTCAATGAAGGTGTCGCGGAAATGCTCCTTACATCCGGCACCGCCACTGGCGATGATGGGTATCGAGAGGTTGTCGGCCAGCTCGCGCAGGGCCTCGTTGGCGTAGCCCTCCTTCACGCCGTCGTGGTCCATCGACGTGAAGAGTATCTCGCCGGCACCGCGCTCCTGGGCTTCCTTGGCCCACTCGAAGAGTCCACGCTCCGTACGCTCGCGGCCGCCTTTCAGGTAGCAATGCCACCCGTCAGGATCGAAGCGGGCGTCGATGGCACAGACGCACACCTGCGAGCCGAAGCGCTCGGCTATCTCGCTGATCAGCTCGGGACGGCGGATGGCGGCGCTGTTCACGCTCACCTTGTCGGCACCGGCATAGAGCAGGCGCTCCACGTCGCTGAGCTCGTTGATGCCGCCGCCCACGGTGAACGGTATGTTGATCTCTGCGGCCACGCGGGTGACCATCTCCGTGAAGGTCTTGCGACCCTCGAAGCTCGCGGTGATGTCGAGGAAGCACAGCTCGTCGGCGCCCTGTTCGGAGTACGCCTTGCCCAGCTCCACGGGGTCGCCCGCCGAGCGCAGATTCGCGAAGTTCGTGCCCTTGACGGTCTCACCGTCCTTCACGTCCAGACAGGGTATGATACGTTTTGCTAATCCCATTATCAATTATCCATTATCAATTATCAATTCATGAAGGTCGATGCGACCTTCATAGATGGCTTTGCCGAAGACGACGGCAGGGATGCCCGCCTGGTCCAGGGCCTTGATGTCGTCGATGCTGCTGACGCCGCCGCTGGCAATGAGATGCAAGTCGGGGTAGGCGGCCATCACCTCTTTATAAAGTGCAATGGCGGGGCCTTGCAGCGTGCCGTCCTTCGAGATTTCCGTGCAGAGGACGTTCCTCACGCCGGCATCGATGTATTTCTTCAAGAACGGCAGCAGGTCCTCCGTGGAGTCCTCCTTCCAGCCGTTGATGCTGATCTTCCCGTTTCTCACATCGGCGCCGAGGATGATGCGGTCGGCACCGTACTTCTCCAGCCAGCCCATGAACAGCTGGGGTTGTGTGACGGCTATCGAGCCGATGGTCACCATCGCCGCACCGGCGTCGAAGGCTTTCTCGATGTCCTCGTCGGTCTTGATGCCGCCGCCGAAGTCTACCGTCAGGCTCGTTGCCGTGGTGATGCTGCGCAGCACGGCGTCGTTGACGATGTGCTTCGACTTAGCGCCATCGAGGTCCACCACGTGCAGGCGCCTGTAGCCTATGCGCTCAAACTCGCGGGCCATCTCCAGCGGCTGTCCGTAGACGGTCTTCTGGTCGTAGTCGCCCTTCGTCAGGCGTACGCACTGGCCGTCGATGATGTCTATTGCAGGGATGAGTTCTATCTTCATTGTCAATTATGAATTGTGAATTGTCAATTATGAATTATCCATTATCCATTATCAATTGTCAATTGGAGAAAATTCCTGAGTATCTGTTCACCTACGCGTCCGCTCTTCTCCGGGTGGAACTGACAGGCGTAGAAGTTGTCCTTGTGCATCGCGGCGGAGTAGGGCAGGATGTAGTCGGCCACCGCCGCCGTCTCCTGGCAGAGGGGCACGTAGTACGAGTGGACGAAGTAGACGTACGGCTTCTCGCCCAGTCCCTCGAACAATTGCTCATTTCTCATCTCTCCTTTCTCATCTTGCACGAAGCGCAGCTCGTTCCAGCCCATGCACGGCACCTTGTCCTCGTGGCGCTGCGGCTGGAAGCGCTTCACCACGGCGTCGAACACGCCGATGCAGTCCGTGTCGCCCTCCTCGGAGTGGCGGCACAGCAGCTGCTGGCCCACACAGATGCCCAGCACGGGCTGGCGCAGACCCTTGATGACTTCGTCCAGACGTCGTGCCCGGAGGTACTCCATGGCGCCGCGGGCCTCGCCCTGTCCGGGGAACAGCACGCAGTCGGCTTTCGCCAGCGCCTCGGCATCGTCCGTCAGCAGCGGCTCAATGCCCATCCGCCTCATGGCGTTCACCACCGAGTAGATGTTTCCCGCGTTATATTTTACGATTGCTACATTCATTTTCTTTTTCTTTAACCACGAATTTCACTAATTTTACGAATTTTGCTGCGCGTTGTTCCTATATTCTTAGCGAATTTTACGAAGGGATAGCGCGGATGATTCGTGTAATTCGTTTTAATTCGTTGTTGAAAAAATTAGTTTAATTCGATAAATTCGTGGTTGTTTCATTAATATTTGAAAGTGGTATTCTTAATTCTTAACTAAAGATGATGGTCTTATTCTTATAGGTGAGGATCTTGCGCTCAATGTGCTTCTGCACAGCGTGGCTCAGCACAATCTTCTCCAGGTCCTTGCCCTTCAGCACGAGGCTCTCGGGCGTGTCCTTGTGGGTGATGCGCGTCACGTCCTGCTCGATGATGGGACCGGCGTCGAGGTCGGCCGTCACGTAGTGGCTCGTCGCACCGATAATCTTCACGCCGCGCTCCCATGCCTGGTGGTAGGGCTTCGCGCCGATGAACGCCGGCAGGAACGAGTGGTGGATATTGATGATGTGGTGCGGGTACTCCGCAATCATCTCGTCGGAGATAATCTGCATATAGCGGGCCAGCACGATGAACGAGATGTCCTCCTTCTTCAGCAGTTCCATCTCGGCCTTCTCCACCTCCGCCTTGTTCGAGTGGTCCTTCTTGATGCTCCACACGTAGTAGGGGATGCCGAACTGCTCGGCGACGTAGCGCAGGTCCTCGTGGTTCGACACGATGCACGGTATTTCGCAGGCAAACTCACCGGCCTTCCAGCGGGCCAGCAGGTCGTACAGGCAGTGGCTCATCTTCGACACGAAGATAGCCATCCTCGGGCGCTTGTCGCTGTAGTAGAGCGAGAACTTCATCTTGTAGCGCTGGGCGTAGAGCGTCGTAATGTATTCGTAGATCTTGTCGCGTGGAATGAGAAACCCTTCCAGCTCCCATTCTATACGCATGAAGAACATCCCGTCCAGCTTGTCCACATACTGGTCCAGGTACACAATGTTTCCCTTGTTATCCGTGATAAACTTAGTCACTTCCGTGATGATGCCCTGCTGGTCGGGACAGTGCAGGAGCAGTATCGCTGTTTGTTTCATTCCAATCCTTTTATTACCTTATTGATAAATGAGTGTGCAAAGTTACTAAAAATACGCGAAACGGCCAAAGGGAAACGCCTTTTTCTTCTTCCTACGTCCGAAAACCTTGCCTTTGTGCTTCTGAAGACCGTCTTTTCGCGGCTAAAGACCGTCTTTTCGTCGCTAAAGACCACCTTTACGCCGCTAAAGACCGTCTTTTTGCGGCTAAAGGTCATCCTGTTTCGCCTGCCCCCCTCCCCTTACTCCTTGCACATTAAAATAACCTTAATGTAATTTGTAATGTGTAATTTTCGCCGCTTTCCCTTGTGCTTACTGCAGAAAGCGGTGATTTTCGCTTACAATCCTTAATGCCACCTTCGCCGTGCGCAGCTAGGCTTCCTTGCGCACGAAGAACTCGAAAATTTGTTGATTGACGGCCGCGGCGCGGCATGGCGTTAACATAATTAACGTTTCTACACGTTTCGCGAATTCTATTGTAATTTCGAGAAAACACCCTGTCTGCGGCAGCAGGCGTGGTGGCAAGGTGGCAGGTGGCAGGTGGCATTAAGGGTCGCAGACGACCACTTTATATTATATATTATATATAATATATATATAAAGAGATAAAATCATAATCACTCACCCATTTTAACACTTCCATTTTTACCTTAATGCCACCTGCCACCTGCCACCTTTGTCACTGTCTTTCCCTGTATAGTGTTGACTCCCTCAGAGCCTTGATTTGTTACTGTTTTGTTAATTACTGTTTATTATACTGATTTTGTTGACTTATCTCTCTGATTGGGTTGTCTGCTTTTCTGCTTTTGTTGTCTCTTTTCCCGGGTTAGTGGACTTCGTACTGGAAACGTTGACCTTTTCATCTGAGACAGTCTGATACCTTGATACCTTGCTACACCGTTGCAAGGTGCATCAGCGCAAATTTGCGCTGATGTGATTTTCGAGTGTTAAAGTAATGTTAAAGACCCTGTCGGCTTCTTGCTTCCGCAGGGTTTTCTTGTACCTTTGTAGGTAAAAACTTAAAACAAGGAAAGACGATGATACTGATAGCAGACAGCGGAAGCACGAAGACCGACTGGCTCCTGGTGGAGTCCAACGGCGACGGGGCGACGGTACCCTTCCACACTCAAGGCATCAACCCGTTCCACCAGACGGCGGACGTGATACGCGAGATACTGCGCAGCGAGCTGCTGCCGCAGATAGAAGAGGATGGCGCGTGTGCGCATAGCGCGACGGATGTGACGACTGTCAGGTTTTATGGCAGTGGCGTCAGACCCGAGCTGGAGCCGGTGATGGCGCAGCTGCTACGCGAAGCGTTCCCCCAGGCTGCGGACGTGGAGGCACACAACGACCTGCTGGGAGCGGCACGTGCGCTCTGCGGTCATAACTTTGGCATTGCCTGCGTTTTAGGGACGGGTGCTAATTCTTGTCTTTATGACGGCGAGCACATCGTCGAGAACACACCGCCACTGGGCTATATCCTCGGCGACGAGGGCAGCGGAGCAGTACTCGGACGGCGATTCCTGAACGCGCTGTACAAGGACGGACTGTCAAAAGAATTGAATGACGCTTTCGTGCAGCAGACGGGACTGACGATGGCCGACGTCATCGACCGCGTTTACCGTCAGCCGCTGGCAAACCGCTTCCTGGCGTCGCTCTGTCCGTTCGTCCACGAGCACCTGGACGACGAGGCTGTCCGCGACATGGTCACCGACGGCTTCCGTGACTTCTTCCGTAAGAATATCGTGCCCTATGGTCGGCGCGACCTGCCCGTGGCGTTCGTCGGCAGCGTGGCCTGGTACTTCCAGGAGCAGCTGGCGGTGGCGGCCAGCGATGAGGGCTTCCTGCTGGGCAACGTCGTGAAGAGTCCGTTGAAAGGACTGGTGAGTTTTGAAAGATTGAAGAATTGAAAAATTGAAGAATTGAAGTGATGATGAAGAAGAATATAAAGGTAGTAGTGATGCTGCTGTTGCTGGCTGTGGCGGCAACGGCACAGTCGCAGTTTGTCACCGTCAGCGACGGACACTTCGTGCGCGACGGGCGACCATATTACTATGTAGGTACGAACCTGTGGTACGGTGCCATTCTCGGCTCGGAAGGGCAGGGGGGCGACCGCCGGCGGCTGCTGCGCGAGCTGGACGCGATGAAGCGTATGGGCATCGACAACCTGCGCATCCTCGTGGGCAGCGACGGCGAGCGCGGCGTGAAGACGAAGGTGGAGCCCACGCTGCAGGTGCGGCCGGGCGTCTACAACGACACCATCCTCGCCGGACTGGACTACCTGCTGATGGAGATGGGGCGGCGCGGGATGGTGGCCGTGCTCTACCTGAACAACTCGTGGGAGTGGAGCGGCGGCTACGGTTTCTACCTGGAGCATGCGGGACTGGGTCGCCAGCCGCGTCCCGACGACGTGGGCTACCCGGCGTTCATGCAGGCCATGGCGAAGTATGCCGACTGCGAGAAGGCCCACCAGCTGTTCTACGACCACGTGCGCTTCATCCTGGGCCGCACGAACCGCTATACGGGACGGCGCTATGTGGACGACCCCGCCATCATGTCGTGGCAGATAGGCAACGAGCCGCGTGCCTTCGCGACGGACGCCTTGCCGGCCTTCGAACGGTGGATAGGCGAGGCGGCGGCGCTGATACGCAGTCTGGACGCCAACCACCTGGTGAGCATCGGCAGCGAGGGCTCCTGGGGCTGCGAGAACGACTACGGCGTGTGGGAGCGCATCTGTGCCGACCGGAACGTGGACTACTGTAACGTACACCTCTGGCCCTACAACTGGTCGTGGGTGCGTCCGGACCATCTTGTGGAGGACCTGCCGAAGGCTTGCGAGAACACGCGCGACTACATCGAGCGCCACCTGGACATCTGCAGCCGCATCAACAAGCCGCTGGTGATGGAGGAGTTCGGCTATCCGCGCGACGGCTTCCAGTTTGCCCTGGGCACGTCAACCGAGGGGCGCGACGGCTACTACCGCTACGTCTTCTCGCTGGTGGCCGACAACGCCGAGCAGGGCGGCCGCTTTGCCGGCTGCAACTTTTGGGGGTGGGGCGGCTATGCCCAGCCGCGTCACGAACAGTGGCAGGTGGGCGACCCCTACACCGGCGATCCCGCCCAGGAGGCGCAGGGCCTGAATTCCGTCTTTATCGGCGACAAGTCGACGCTGAAAGTGGTGCGTCAGCAGGTGAAACGGATGAAAAAGGTGAGAAAGTAGCGGTAAAGTGTAAATATTTAGCAAGAAAGTATTGCTGTATTTACAAAAAATGTCGTATCTTTGCACCTGAAAACCTAAAACCCGAAACAATAGCTATATGAAGAAATCGCTGATAGTCTTATGGCTGGTCGTCGTGACGGCAATGCCGCTCATGGCGCAAGTCATCGGTAAGCAGATAGTGGTCACCGTAGAGCCCGACCATAAGGACTGGACGTACGCCACGGGCCAGACGGCCAACTTCAACGTTGAGGTGCGCCGCTCTGGCACGCTCGTCGACGACGTGAACGTCGACTACGAGGCCGGTCCTGAGATGTACCCCGAGGTGAAGAAGAACGTGACGCTGAAGGACGGCACGATGAAGTGGCGCGGCACGATGAAGCAGCCCGGCTTCTACCGTCTGAAGGTCGTCGCACATGTCGGCGGCAAGGACTATGAGGGTATGTGTACCGCCGCCTTCTCGCCCGAGAAGCTGCAGCCCACGACTGTCATGCCGCAGGACTTCGAGAGCTACTGGCAGCGAGCCATCCAGGAGGCGCGCTGGACCAGTCTGGAACCCACGAAACGACTGCTGCCCGAGCGCTCTACGAAGGATGTCGACGTCTATGAGGTCAGCTTCCAGAATATGCGGTGGAACAGCCGCACCTACGGCATCCTCAGCGTGCCCGTGAAGCCCGGCAAGTATCCCGCCCTTCTGCGTGTCCCCGGCGCCGGCGTCCGTCCCTATAGCGGTGACGTGTGGACGGCAGCCCAGGGCATCATCACGCTGGAGATAGGCATCCACGGCATCCCCGTGACCATGGAGCAGGGCGTCTACGACAACCTGCAGAATGGCGGCCTCCACGACTACTGGAACTACGGTACCGACGACCGCGACCAGAGCTACTACAAGCGCGTCGTCCTGGGCTGCATACGTGCCTTGGACTATATTGAGCAGTACACCCCGTGGAACGGCCGTGACCTCGGCGTCACCGGCTCGAGTCAGGGCGGCTTCCTGTCGCTGGCTACGGCCGGACTGGACCGCCGCGTGACGTGCTACGGCGTCGTCCACGGTGCGATGTGCGACCATACGGCGTCGCTCAGCGGCCGTGCCTGCGGCTGGCCCCACTGGTTCTACTGGAACAAGGGCAAGGGCATGGAACGACAGATAGAGACGTCGCGCTACTACGACGGCGTCAACTTCGCCCGCCTCATCACCGACCGTCAGCAGGGGTGGTTCTCGTTCGGCTACAACGACGACGTCGTCCCGCCGACAACCGCCTATGCCACCTATAATATTGTGAAGGGACCGAAGGTGCTGTCGCCGTATCCGCTGACGAAGCACTTCTGGTTCCAGGAACAGTGGGACGAGTGGCAGCAGTGGCTCTTCGACCACCTGCTGGCCACGAAAGCCAAGAGTCTGGCACAGCGTCTGACGACACTCCGGGAGCACGGCTACATGGCCGGCCATCAGGATGACCCGTTCTACGGCGTCACCTGGGAATGGGAGCAGGGACGCAGCGATGTGCTGGAGACCGTCGGCGACTATCCCGCCGTCATGGGCTTCGACCTGGGTGGCATCGAGATGGGCGACGAGAAGAACCTGGACAGCGTGCCCTTCACCCGTATCCGCGAGGAGCTGATAGCCCACCACGAGCGCGGCGGCATCGTTACCCTGAGCTGGCATCCCCGTAACCCCCTGACGGGCGGTACGGCATGGGACGTCACGTCGACGCTCACCGTGCGCAGCATCCTGCCCGGCGGTTCGCAACATACGAAGTTTACGCTGTGGCTTGAGCGTATCGCACAGTTCCTGGAGACCCTCAAGGACAAGGACGGCCAGCCAGTGCCCATCATCTTCCGCCCGTGGCACGAGAACAACGGCTCGTGGTTCTGGTGGGGACAGAAGCTGTGCAGCGACGAGGAGTTCCACGGACTGTGGAACATGACGCAGGACTATTTTACCAATCGTGGCTTCGACAACCTGCTGTGGAGCTACTCGCCCAACCTCGATGGCGGGTGGACATGGGACCGCTTCATGAAGCGCTATCCCGGCAACGACCGTGTGACGCTCATCGGCGAGGACGCCTACCAGTGGGGCACGGAGCGGGACTTCCTCCAGGCCGTCGAAGCTGACCTGAAGTTCCTCTCGCAGTTTGCGAAGGACAACGGCAAGCTGCTGGCGATGACGGAGTGCGGTCTGAAGAACATGACCGACGCTACGTGGTGGACGCGGGTGCTGAAGCCCGTCATGGACCGCCACCCCCTGAGCTACTTCCTGCTATGGCGCAACTACAAGAAGGAGTACTTCGGACCGTCGCCCGAGCTGCCCTGTGCCGCCGACTACCGGAAACTGTACAAGTCTCAGAACGTGCTGTTCCTGAAGGAGATTGAAAACTTGAAGAATTGAAACCAAAACTATAATCATGGCTAAAAGTAAACTGATAGAAAAGATTGGATACGGCTGCGGAGACATGTCGTCGTCCATGTTCTGGAAGATTTTCTCATATTATCTTCCGTTCTTCTATAGTAACATCTTCGGACTGTCGCTGGTGGACGCCGGCGTGCTCGTCCTTGTCACACGAATCTGGGATGCCGTCAGCGACCCGATGATGGGTATTATCGCCGACCGCACGAACACCCGATGGGGAAAGTATCGGCCGTACCTGCTGTGGATAGCACCGCTGTTCAGCATCTGCGGTATACTGCTGTTCACCACACCCGATCTGGACTACGGCGGAAAGCTTATCTGGGCATACGTCACGTACATTCTGATGATGACCGTCTACACTGCCATCAACGTGCCCTACGGCGCTATGCTCGGCGTGATGACCGACGACTCGAACGAGAAGACCGTCTTCTCGTCGTTCAGGATGTTCTTCGCCTATGGCGGATCGTTCATCTCGCTGTTCCTCTGGGAGCCCCTGGCCAACCTCATGGGCGGCTATAACCAGCCGGGCGGATGGTTCTGGGCTATGGTGATGATAGCGGTAGCCTGCTTTGTGATGTTCATACTCTGCTTCATCCTGACGCGTGAGCACCTGAAGACCGTCTCCACCGTCTCCGTGGGCAGCGACTTCAAGGCCCTGCTGTCGAACAAACCCTGGTGGCTGCTCATCGGCGCTGCCCTGTGCTTCAACCTCTTCAACACCGTCCGTGGCGCCACCGTCGCCTACTTCTTCCAGGACATCATCGGACCGGAGGTGTCGCTGGCTTTCTTCGGTATCATGTTCGCCTTCTATGCCGGACTGTTCCTCGGTGTCGGCGAGGTGAGCAACATGGTGGGCGTCGCCTCGTGCGTGCCCATCGCCAACCGTCTGGGCAAGAAGACCACGTTCATCATGGTCAATGCCTCGCTCGTCGTGCTGAGCATCCTCTTCTTCTTCATACCCTGCACACCCACGGGCTTCTGGCTGATGCTCATCGCACAGGTGGTCATCTCCATCCTGACGGGTATCATGTCGCCCCTGGTATGGTCGATGTATGCCGATGTCAGCGACTATGCCGAGCTGAAGTTCCGCACCGCCTCGACGGGTCTGATCTTCTCCAGCTCGTCGATGGCCCAGAAGTTTGGCGGTGCCATCGGTGGCGCTGCCGTGCTGTGGCTGCTCTCGGGATTCGGCTATATCACCGATGCCGAACAGCTGAGCGCAGGTGTCGTACAGCCGGAGGGGGCGCTGCTCTGTCTGCGCTGGCTGATGAGCTTCATCCCTGCCTGTGTGGCCGCCCTCTCGGTACTCGTCGTATGGTTCTACCCGTTGACTACCGAGCGTATTGATGAGATTAGCCGAGAACTGAAGAAGGTACGTTCCGTAGAATGACACCACAACAAATGAAACGTGAGATGCAGGATGTTCTACAGCAGAACATCCTGCCTTTTTGGATGGAGCGCATGGTAGACCGCGAGAATGGCGGGTTCTACGGACGCATCGACGGACAAGGACGGCTCCATCCTCAGGCAGAAAAGGGTGCCATCCTCAATGCCCGCATCCTCTGGGCGTTCGCAGCTGCCTACCGGGTAATGGATGATGGGACCAAAGGGGCCCATGAGACCTATAGGTCCCATGAGTCCTATCTAACCATGGCTACCCGTGCCAAGGACTATCTCGTCGAACATTTTATTGACAAGGAGTACGGCGGCGTCTATTGGAGCGTGGACTATCAAGGGCGGCCGCTAGACACGAAGAAGCAGTTCTATGCCATCGGCTTCGCCATCTACGGCTTGTCGGAATATGTACGGGCCACGGGTGACCGCGAGGCGCTGGACTATGCCCTAAAGCTCTATGACAGTATTGAGGAGCACGCCCTGGATCGCGAACATAACGGCTATATCGAGGCCTGCACCCGTGAGTGGGGCGAGATAGCCGATATGCGACTTTCGGAACTCGATGCCAACTATCCGAAGTCGCAGAACACCCATCTGCACATCATCGAGCCGTACACGAACCTGCTGCGTTGTCTGAAGGAACAGCACGTGGACCAACGCCGTGCCGACGTAGAGGCGTCGCTGCGGAACCTCATCGACATCTTTACTGACCGCATACTGAACCCGGAGACACACCATCTCGACCTGTTCTTCGAGATGGACTGGACACGTGGCGCCGGACAGCTGGAAAGTTACGGCCACGACATAGAGTGCTCATGGCTGATACACGAGGCAGCGCTGGTACTGGGCGACCAACAGGTGCTCGACAAGGTGGAACGCGTGGTGCAAGAGGTGGCGAAGGCTTCAGAGAAAGGCTTGCGCCCCGACGGGGCGATGATCCACGAGGCGAACCTCGACACCGGCCATGTGGACGATGACCTGCACTGGTGGGTACAGGCGGAGAACGTCGTCGGCTGGGTGAACATCTACCAGCATTTCGGTGATGCCTCGGCCTTTGAGAAGGCTGCCGCCTGTTGGCAGTACATCAAGGACAACCTGATAGACTGGGATCGTGGCGAGTGGTTCTGGAGCCGTCATCCTGACGGTACGCTGAATACCGTCGACGACAAGGCAGGATTCTGGAAATGCCCGTATCACAACAGCAGGATGTGTCTGGAAGTGATAGAACGGTCCATCTCCTGAAAGAATAGGGGAAGAACTACCTCAGAAATTAATCATCAACGAGCATGAGGTCGGCGAGCACCATGTCGCTGACGAAGAGACCCTTGCGGCTCAGTCGCAGGTGATGGTCGCTGAGCACCAGCAGACCGTCGTCCACATAACGGCGTGACGTGCGCAGCAGGTATTCGCGATGACGTGTCGACAACTCATCGAGACAGAGACCCTCGCAGGTGCGCAGGGCGACGGTGAGACGGTCGTTGTAGCGAGTGTCGCCGACAATCACTTCCTGTTCCGATGGCAGTTCACCACGCTCAATGGCCTCGATATACTGGTGGATGTCAGCCACATTATAACTACGGATTCCCTTCCCTTTAGGAGATACATGGGGTGGGACGTAGCTGTGGGCTGCAGCTCCCAGCCCGATGTAGGGCACGTCCGTCCAGTAGCTTGAGTTGTGGCGCGAGCGCCGTCCCGCCTTGGCGAAGTTCGAGATTTCGTAGTGTTCGTAGCCGGCAGCCGTCAGACGGTCAATCAGCAGCTCATACATCTCACGCTCCGTCTCCTCGCTTAATGGGGACGGTTCGTTGCCGCATCCTGGGGACGGTTCTCTTTGTGTAGTTTCCGATGAAACTACACAAAGAGAACCGTCCCCTTTGTGCACTTTGTGCATTTGCTTGTAGAGCGGCGTCCCTTCTTCAATCATCAGGCAGTAGGCGGAGATATGCTCGACGTCGAGCGCCAGGGCGGCGTCGATATCGTACTGCCAGTCGCTGAGCGTCTCGCCGGGAAAACCGTACATCAGGTCGATGCTGATATTGTCGATGCCGGCATGGCGCAGCCGTCGGACGGCTGTTGTCACCTGAGCGGCGCTATGGCGGCGGTGCAGGAACTGCAGACGGCGGTCGTCGAACGTCTGGGCACCCATCGACACGCGGTTGACGGGGAGCTGCTGTAATGCTGCGGCAAAGTCGGCCGTGACGTCGTCGGGGTTGCACTCGATGGTGACCTCGGCCGCCGGTGACACCTTATATATATTATATAGGGCGTCGAAGATCTGGTGCAGCTGCGGTACCGTGAGCTGGCTCGGCGTGCCGCCGCCAAGATAAATGGTTTGAATTGTATCCTCTCTCCTCTCTCCTCTCTCCCCTCTCCTCTCTTCCCGAAGCACCATCTCCCGACAGAGGGCATCGACGTACCTCTGACGGAGGTCGAAGGCCGTCGTCGAGTAGAAGGCGCAGTAGATGCACCGGCTTTTACAGAATGGTATATGTATGTAGATTCCAGCCATTTCGGGTACAAAGTTACGAATAAGAGAGTAAACAGCCAAATACTTTCTGGCTTTTTCGTACGGAAGAAAGTTCGGGGCAAAGCCCCAGAAGTACTAAAATAGTTTAATATTTGAAAGGTTTCGTTGGTCTTTTCAAGGAAAATGAGTAATTTCGGAGCCGATTTCCAAAACAGGGACCTAATAACAAACCAAAAAACCTAAAACGATATGAAGGTATATCAAACTAACGAGATTAAAAACATTGCACTCATTGGCAGTGCGGGTAGCGGCAAGACTACTCTTGCCGAGTCAATGGTCTACGAAGCTGGCATCATCAAGCGCCGCGGTACCGTAGAGGGTAAGAACACCATGAGCGACTACTTCCCTGTAGAACAGGAGTACGGCTACTCGGTGTTCTCAACTGTTTTCCATGTGGAGTGGAACAACAAGAAGCTGAACATCATCGACTGTCCGGGATCGGACGACTTCGTGGGTGGTTCCATCACAGCCATGAATGTCACCGACCAGGCTGTCATCCTCGTCAACGGACAGTACGGTCCCGAGGTGGGCACGATGAACGCTTTCCGTAACACGGAGAAGCTGAAGAAGCCCGTCATCTTCCTGGTGAACCAGCTGGATCGTGACAACTGCGACTTCGACCAGATCCTGAATCAGCTGAAGGAGGTCTACGGCAACAACTGCGTGCCCGTACAGTATCCTATCCAGACGGGTGCCGGTTTCAACAGCGTCATCGATGTGCTGCTGATGAAGAAGTACTCGTGGAAGCCCGAGGGTGGTGCGCCCATCATCGAGGATATCCCTGCCGACCAGCTGGAGAAAGCCAAGGAGTGGAAGGCCGCTCTGGTAGAGGCTGCCGCCGCCGGTGACGATACGCTGATGGAGAAGTTCTTCGAGAGCGAGGACCTCAGCGAGGACGAGATGCGCGAGGGTATCCGCAAGGGCCTTGTTACGCGTTCAATCTTCCCCGTGTTCTGCGTCTGCGCTGGTCGCGACATGGGTGTTCGCCGTCTGATGGAGTTCCTTGGCAACGTCGTTCCCTTCGTCAGCGAGATGCCCGTCATCAAGAATGCTGCCGGTAAGGAGGTGCCTGCCGACGCCAGCGCTCCCACATCGCTCTACTTCTTCAAGACCGGCGTGGAGCCCCACATCGGTGAGGTGCAGTACTTCAAGGTGATGAGCGGTGTCGTGAAGAGCGGCGACGACCTGACGAATGCTGACCGCGGCTCGAAGGAGCGCATGGGTACGCTGTATGCTTGCGCCGGCGCCAACCGTATCCAGGTCGATGAGCTGCGTGCCGGTGACATCGGCTGTACCGTGAAGCTGAAGGACGTGAAGACCGGCAATACGCTGAACGCCAAGGATGTCGACAATAAGTTCGACTTCATCAAATATCCTAACTCGAAGTTCTCGCGTGCCATCAAGGCCGTTAACGAGTCGGAGACCGAGAAGATGATGGCTGCTCTGCAGAAGATGCGCCAGGAAGACCCGACATGGGTGGTCGAGCAGTCGAAGGAGCTGCGCCAGATCATCGTCCACGGTCAGGGTGAGTTCCACCTGCGTACGCTGAAGTGGCGCATGGAGAACAACGAGAAGATTCAGGTGGAATACCAGGAGCCGAAGATTCCGTATCGTGAGACCATCACGAAGATGGCCCGTGCCGACTATCGTCACAAGAAGCAGTCGGGTGGTGCCGGACAGTTCGGTGAGGTACATCTCATTGTTGAGCCGTACACCGACGGTATGCCCGATCCGACGTCGTTCACCATCAACGGCCAGGAGTTCAAGATGAACATCAAGTCGAAGGAAGAGAAGGACCTGGAGTGGGGCGGCAAGCTCGTCTTCATCAACAGCGTCGTCGGTGGTGCCATCGATATGCGCTTCATGCCCGCCATCCTGAAGGGTGTGATGGAGCGTATGGAGCAGGGACCGCTGACCGGTTCGTATGCCCGTGACGTCCGCGTCATCGTCTACGACGGTAAGATGCACCCGGTGGACTCTAACGAACTCTCGTTCATGCTCGCTGCACGTAACGCCTTCAGCGCCGCCTTCAAGGAGGCCGGTCCAAAGGTCCTCGAGCCTATCTACGACCTCGAGGTGCTCGTGCCCGCCGACTACATGGGTGACGTGATGAGTGACCTGCAGGGTCGCCGCGCCATCATTATGGGTATGGACAGCGAGGCTGGCTACCAGAAGCTCAGCGCCAAGATTCCTCTGAAGGAGCTCGCTTCTTACTCGATCGCCCTCAGCTCGCTGACCGGTGGCCGTGCATCGTTCACCACACAGTTCTCAAGCTACGAGCTCGTACCGAACGACATACAGCAGGAGCTCATCAAGCAGCATGAGGCTGAACTGAAGGAAGAAGAATAATCCATTGTGATAATCACACTATGGCAAACAGCAGAATCTTAATGGTTTTGCTGTTTGTTGTTTTTATATACAAAAGTTAAATGGTTATAAATGTTAAATTGATAAAATTGAACGAAGAAAATTAACATTGAAGTGTTAATCGTTTAAGAATTGTGCTATCTTTGCACAAGAAAACAGAAAAGACAACAATGAAGAAAAGTACGATATGGATCATTGCCATTGTCATGGGACTCTCGTTCCTGGCACTCCTCTGGCAGCAGGTATCCTACATTGAACAGATGGCGAAGATGAAGCGCGAGCAGTTCGACGAGTCCGTCAACCGTTCGCTTTATCAGGCTTCGCGCAATCTGGAGATGAATGAGACGCTGCGCTATTTGGAGAAAGACGTCAAGGAGACGGAGCGACGGGCGTTCAAGCAGGACTCCCTGATGATTGACGGTCTGGACGGTACGGTGAAACAGTCGCACCAGTTTGCCGTGGCTGCCGACGACGGCACGGTCTACTCGTCGTTCGAGCTGAAGACCTTTGCCATCCGTCCCTCAAACGTTCCCAAGGCGATGATCCTGCGCTCGGATAAGAGTTCAATCTCCGAGGCATCGAAGTCGCTACAGGAGATTGTTCGTAACCGCTATGTCTACCAGAAGGCCCTGCTCGACGAGGTGGTGTATAATATCCTCTATACGGCCAGCGACAAACCGCTGAAGGAGCGTATCAACTTCAAGCTGCTGGATCAGGATCTGCGTGCAGAGCTGTTGAACAACGGCATCAATCTGCCGTACCACTTCACCGTCTCGACGGCTGACGGCCGTGAGGTATACCGTTGCCCCGACTACTCTGACGAGGGCTCGGAAGCGGTCTATACCCAGACGCTGTTCCGTAATGACCCGTCGCCGAAGATGGGTGTCGTGAAGATACACTTCCCCGATATGGGCTCCTATATCTTCTCGGGCGTACGTTTTATGATACCGTCGCTCATCTTCACGCTGGTGCTGCTGGTGACGTTCATCTTCACCATCGTGATCATCTTCCGCCAGAAGCGCTATACGGAGATCAAGAACGACTTCATCAACAACATGACCCACGAACTGAAGACGCCGATCAGCAGTATCTCGCTGGCAGCACAGATGCTCAGCGACGAGTCCGTGGGAAAGAGTCCGCAGATGCTGAAACACCTGGGTGGCGTCATCAACGACGAGTCGAAACGCCTCCGCTTCCTGGTTGAGAAGGTGCTGCAGATGTCTATGTTCGACAGGAAGACCGCTGCCTTCAAGAAGAAGGAGCTCGACTTGAACGAGCTGTTGGAGAACGTGGCCAGCACATTCTCCCTGCGCGTGGAGCATACCGGTGGACAGATCTTTACAGAGATTGAGGCCGTCGACTCAGCCATATATGTCGACGAGGTGCATTTCCAGAACGCCATCACCAACCTTATGGACAACGCCGTAAAGTACCGCAAGCCCGACGAGCCGCTGGACCTTTATATCAAGACTTGGAACAAGGACGACCGCCTATGCTTCTCCATCCGCGATACCGGACTGGGCATCAAGAAGGAGAATGTTAAGAAAATCTTCGACAAGTTCTACCGTGTTCATACGGGTAACGTTCATGACGTAAAGGGATTCGGACTGGGACTGGCCTATGTCAAGAAGGTCATTAATCTCCACGAAGGTGACATCAAGTGTGAGAGCGAACTCGGCAAGGGCACGACGTTCACCGTCAGTCTGCCGATATTGAAGGAGACAACATAATGTGACGAGAATATTAACATAGTATTAACCAATAAACAAAAATGATTATGGACGACAAACTGAAAATCTTGCTTTGTGAGGACGATGAGAACCTGGGTATGCTGTTGCGCGAATACCTGGCTGCCAAAGGCTACCAGGCAGAGCTGTGCGCCGATGGAGAGGCTGGTTTCAAGGCCTTCCTGAAGACGAAGTTCGATATCTGCGTACTCGACGTGATGATGCCTAAGAAGGACGGCTTTACACTGGCACAGGAAATCCGTCAGGCCAATGCCGAGATGCCGATTATCTTCCTGACGGCTAAGACGCTGAAAGAGGACATCCTCGAGGGCTTCAAACTCGGTGCCGACGACTATATCACCAAGCCCTTCTCGATGGAGGAGCTCGTGTTCCGTATTGAGGCCATCCTGCGCCGCGTACGTGGAAAGAAGAGCAAGGAGTCGACGCTCTATCACATCGGCAGCTTCACCTTTGACACACAAAAGCAGCTGCTGTCAATCGGCGAGAAACAGACGAAGCTCACCACCAAGGAGAACGAGCTCCTGGCACTGCTCTGCTCGCATGCCAACGAGATCCTGCAGCGTGACTTCGCCCTGAAGACCATCTGGATTGACGATAACTACTTCAATGCACGCTCGATGGACGTCTACATCACGAAGCTCCGCAAACACCTGAAGGAAGACCCGCAGATCGAGATCATCAACATCCATGGTAAGGGCTATAAGCTGATTACACCTGAAGAGGATTAAGAATAGTTGTTTACGAATAAAATAGTAACGGAGTAAGTAGGAATGCAAACTCTGAAACGCTTTTGGGGAGTGGCGCTGATGGCTATCGGCGCCCTCCTTCTGTTGGTATGCAGGCTGGTTGGATGGCAGTCGAACACAGAACTGCTTATTGGCCTGATACTCATCATTTTTGGCTTCATCGGACACGTGAGGAGTCAGAAAACAGGTGAAAAGTATTAAATAATATTAAAAGTAGGGTCAACTGTCAACCGTCAACCTTCAACTCTCAACTAAAATTAGTACCTTTGCACCCGCTTTATGCAAATTTACACATTATTAATTATTTAACGTAGTATGAATCAATACGAAACCGTTTTCATTTTGACTCCCGTTTTGTCTGATGAACAGATGAAGGAAACGGCCGGAAAATTCAAGAAGATTCTCACCGAGAATGGTGCAGAGATTCTGAGCGAAGAGGCCTGGGGATTGAAGAAGATGGCTTATGCTATTCAGAAGAAGTCTACAGGTTTCTACTGCCTGATAGAGTTCAAGGCTGAGCCAGAAGTGATTAAGACATTGG
>JAEEQH010000027.1 GCA_016285245.1 Prevotella sp. | reverse complement strand
TACTCTGCCAGCTGGAAGAGCTTGGTCATTGAGAGGTCAATCACTTGATCCATCAAATACAGTTTCTTTGTTTCCATAACTTTTCTATTTTTGTTAAACTTCGTTTGGCTTGTATTCGTAATTCGATCGCAAAATAATGCGAAGGGTGTCCCAAAAGTCAGGACATCCCAGTAAGAATTATCATAAATTAAGAATTTTGGCGGGGAATTTACAGATGTCACCGGGACAGGTTAGCGACACGCCTTTCAAAGGCACACCGTTTTTAGAGGGTATACATTATTATATTACTTTCTACCGCTTGCAATATGCTGTTTGATCTTTTCAATAAGCAATTGCGTAGGCTCAATGTATGGCTGGAGCTTTTCTTCGTCAGCCTCAAAGAAGCAGTTGTAGTCTGCATTGTCACGCATCAGGACTCATACAGCACCTCCTTGTCTTCTTCGACGTTGTAATAAAACATGGCATGAGGACCATTGAACCATTCGTCCTTAGTGTATGCATGAGGACGGACATCGGCCCCTAAGTCCCAGCCCATCAGCACGAAGGGATAGGAATACTTGTCGAAATCTTCGTGGACAAGCTTTGGCTTGTCGAGCAGCAACAGCAGGTCCCAGTCAGATTCTTCATGGTAGTCTCCACGGGCTCGCGAACCATATAGATAGAGTGTACTACCCTTAGGCAATACGCGAGAAGCTGTCTGCTTAATGTGATTTATCATCTGAGCCTTATCCATGTCGTTATGCTTTTCTGCCTGCAAATATACGGACTTTCCACGAAAGTTCCAAATTTTCGAACCTTTTTTGCACAACTTCGTGACGAGAAAGACGGGCGGGAGACAAAGATAAACCTCACAACGGGGACTGTGTCCCCATTGTGAGGTTTTGTAGATATAAAAGGGATGTCAAGTCTTACTTGTTCACCTGGAACTTAGTGTCGCCGTCCTTGAAGAAGGCGTTGATCTGCTTGGCTGCGGCGATGCCGGCGTTGATGTTAGCCTCAGCAGTCTGGGCACCCATCTTCTTCGGGGTCGAGAAGTAACGGCCCTCGAACTTCTGGAACTCGTCGTTGGCATCGGGCATGATGTCGGTGACGAACTTCAGGTCCTCACGCTCCTGCATGAGCTTGATGAGCTCGGGCTCGTTGATGACCTCCTTGCGGGCGGTGTTGACGAGGATGCCACCCTTCTTCATCTTGCCAACGAGAGCGTAGTTGATGCTCTGCTTGGTCTCGGGCGTAGCAGGGATGTGGAGCGAAACAACGTCGCAGGTCTCGAAGAGGGCGTCCTGGTTGGCAACGGCGTGAACACCGGCGGCCTCGATGACATCAGCGGGACAGAAGGCGTCGTAGGCATAGACCTCCATGCCGAAGCCCTTGGCGATGCGTGCGACGTTACGGCCAACGTTACCGAAGGCGAGGATGCCGAGCTTCTTGCCGAGCAGCTCAGAACCGCTCTTGCCATTGTAGAAGCCGCGGACGGCCATGACGAGGAGTCCGAAGACGAGCTCGGCGACAGCGTTGGCGTTCTGACCGGGGGTATTCTCAGCCACGACATTGTGAGCCGTAGCGGCAGCGAGGTCGATGTTGTCGTAACCGGCACCGGCGCGGACAACAATCTTCAGCTGCTTGGCGGCGTCGAGCACCTCGGCGTCGACCTTGTCGGAACGAATAATCAGCGCATCAGCATCAGCAACTGCTGCCAAAAGCTGAGCCTTCTCAGTATATTTCTCGAGCAGCACAAGCTCATTGCCGGCTGCCTCTACTTCCTTGCGAATGCCTTCAACAGCGGCTGCTGCGAACGGCTTTTCTGTAGCAACTAATACTTTCATAACTGTCAATTGTCAATTATTAATTAGTGATTAGCTTCGAACTCCTTCATGCAGGCAACGAGGGCGTTGCAGCCTTCGATGGTCTGGGCGTTGTAGCAGCTGGCGCGGAAGCCGCCGACAGAACGGTGACCCTTCACGCCGACCATGCCCTTCGATACGGCGAAGTCGAGGAAGTCCTTCTCGAGCTCCTTGTACTCGTCAGCCATGACGAAGCAGAGGTTCATGAGCGAACGGTCCTCCTCCTTGGCGGTACCGACGAAGCACTTGTTGCGGTCGATCTCGCCGTAGACGATCTCGGCACGCTGCTTGGCGAGCTTGTCCATAGCCTCAACGCCACCCTGCTTCTTGATCCAGCGGAGGTTCTCGAGGGCGCTGTAGATAGGCACCACAGGAGGTGTGTTGAACATCGAGCCCTTCTCAACGTGTGTGCGGTAGTCGAGCATGGTGGGAATCTGGCGGGGAGCCTTGCCCAGGGCGTCGTCCTTCAGGATGGCGATGGTGACACCGGCCATAGCGAGGTTCTTCTGTGCACCGGCATAGATGGCGTCGTACTTGGCGACATCGATGGGACGGCTGAAGATATCAGACGACATATCGGCAATGAGGCGCACGGGCACGTCGAGGTCCTTGCGAATCTCAGTACCGTAGATGGTGTTGTTCGTCGTGATGTGGAGATAGTCGGCATCTGCGGGAACGGTCCAGTCCTTGGGGATGAACGTATAGTTGGCATCGGCGGAAGAAGCCACTTCAACGACCTCGCCGAAGAGCTTGGCTTCCTTCATGGCCTTCTTTGCCCAGACACCCGTGTTCAGGTAAGCAGCCTTCTTGATGAGGAAGTTGTAGGGAATCATGCAGAACTCCAGGGAAGCACCGCCGCCGAGGAAAATGACTGAGTAGCCCTCGGGCACGTCGAGCAATTCCTTCACCAGAGCCACAGCCTCGTCAACGACGGGCTGAAAATCCTTTGCACGGTGGCTGATCTCCATGAGTGAGAGACCTGAACCGTTGAAATCGAGACACTGTTTGGCGGTAGCTTCGATGACCTCGCGGGGAAGCATCGAGGGACCGGCATTAAAGTTGTACTTCTTCATTTTTTGTTCTTTATTTTAATGGGTTTATAACTTCATTTTTCTTCGTCAAATCATCGGTTTCCCGAATTGCGCTGCGAAATTACACTTTTTATTTCATTTGACCAAATATTTGAGCATAAATTCACAAAAAATCAGCATTTTCTTGCATTTTGATAAGTCCATTTGACAATCATCAACACATTTTCTACGGAATGAGGAGCGAAGAGTCGCCATAGCTCAGGAAGCGGAAGTCGTGGCTGAGAGCATAGTCGTAAATGCGTCGCCAGTCGCCGTGGACGAAGGCGCTGACAAGCAGCAGGAGCGTGGACTGCGGCTGGTGGAAGTTCGTGATGAGCATCCGCACAATCTTGTAGTCGTAGCCCGGAGCAATGATAATCTGGGTCGACGAGTGGAGCACGGTGAGACCGTTACGGTCCATCCAGGCGAGCAAGGCCTGTATCGAAATGAAAGGTGAAAGATGAAAGATATGATTACCTTGCACGCCCTGATTGTCGCCTTGATTGTAATCATATCTTTCATCTATCATCTCTATTCTCTCATAGGGTTCCCATTGGTTGACGTGGAGTTCTTCCTCGGTGATGTCAGGACGGCGAAGAATCTTGAGGCCCATATAGTAGAGACTCTCGAGGGTTCGCACGCTGGTGGTGCCGACGGCGATGGCCTGACAGTCGTGTGCCAGGAGACGCTCGATGGTACGGCGATGGACGGCGATGTACTCGGTGTGCATGGGGTGGTCGCCGATGGTCTCGGACTTCACAGGACGGAAGGTGCCTGCGCCGACGTGGAGCGTCACCTCCTCGCGTTCGATGCCGCGGGCGTCGACAGCGCTGAGCACGCGGTCGGTGAAGTGGAGACCGGCGGTGGGTGCGGCAACGCTGCCCTTGATCTTCGAGTAGACGGTCTGGTAGGTGGTCTTGTCGCTCTCCTGCGTCTCACGGTTCAGGTATGGCGGTATGGGCAGCTCGCCCAGAATGTCGAGGACCTCGGCGAAGGACTGTCCCCCACTCCATTCAAAATCAACGAGTTGGCTGGTGCCGTGCTCACCCTTGCGCGTAGCTGAGAAGGTCAACGGGCCATGTTCGATGGTCAGCGGTCCTTCCTTCCACTTCTTCAGGTTACCGACAAGACAGAGCCACGTGCAACGTTGTGTCTGCTGGAACATCTGTTCGTAGTCGGCCGGGGCGAAGGGTTCCAGCAGGAACACCTCGATGAGTGCGCCGTCCCTGCTCTCTCCTTTCACGTCAACGCTCTTCTTACGGAAATGGAGGCGTGCCTGTATGACGCGGGTGTTGTTCATCACCATCAAGGCACCCTCGGGCAGGTAGTCGGGGAGGTTGCGGAACACGTCCTCGCAGACTACACCTTTTTTATATACAAGAAGTTTCGACGTGTCGCGCTCGGCCTTGGGGAACTTGGCGATGCGCTCGTCGGGCAACGGGTAGTTATAATCGCTGATTTGTATGTCTTTCGTTTCCATTATGGTAGTTTGTCAGACGATGCACGCACGGAGCAATGCATAGATGAAAGTGAAGACGAGGACGCAAACGACGATGTTGACATCCTCGTAACGGTAGCCGCTGGAGGTGTACTTGGCCGATATATAGCCCGTGGTACCGATATAGCGGCGGTAGAGGTAGTTGTAGAGCAGGTAGACAAGGACACCCACGACGGCTCCCCAAAGCAGTCCGACAAGGATGTCGCCGGGGAAGTGGACGCCGAGGTAGAGACGTGTCCAGCAATTGACGAGCGACCACAGCACCATGAAGAACGTCAGCAGGCGCGAGCGCACAAGGAGGCTGAAGAAGATGGCGATGCTGAACGTGTTGCAGGCATGGGCCGAGAAGAAGCCGAACCGTCCGCCGCGATAGCCGTTGACGACATCGACGACGGCACCTATCTGCGGGTCGTGGGCCGGTCGCCAGCGTGCCACGAGCGGTTTGACGATGGTGTCGTCGACAGTACCCGCCAGTAGCACACAGAGGGCGGCACAGCCGATGATCAGCAGGATCTTCAGGAACGACTCGTTATTCTTGAGCACAAGGAAGAATAGCGACACGTAGAGCGGCACCCACGTCACGGTGGCTGTCAGCGTTCGCGCGAGCATATCGAGATAGATTGACGAGCTGCCGTTGACGGCCAACAGCAACTCACGGTCCAGTTGTATGAGGGTCTCTATATCCATCAGCTTTCTCTTGCGGGTTAAATGGTTTCTATCTGTGAGGTCTCTATCCACCCTTCCTTGCCGTCGGCCACACGGATCTGCTTCCATTGCTGCATCTGGTCGTCGATGATGTCGACACGCGTGCCCTCGTGGAGAATGAAGAGGTCGGTACCGTTGGCGGCGGGGGTGCTCTTGACGTTGACGGCGGAGCTCATGACAATGGCGCCGCGATGGTGTGTCAGCTCGTTCTTCTGCAGATAGGCAAAGAGGTTGCAGACAAGGAACAGCAACAGCAACAGGCCGCCGCCGAAGAAGCCGAGCTTACGCAGCCAAAGACGCTCGGCGAAGAGGTAGACCAATGCCAGCACGATGGCCAGCGCCAGAGCACCAAGAGCAGTCTTTGCCCAGGCGTCGACGCTCATGACATTGACGACGGCACGCATCCACGTGATGAAGAAGAACTCCGTCTCGGGCGTAATCTTGTCGATGGTCTTCGAACGGGCCATCTGCAGGTTGTGGCGGATGTCCTTGTCGCCAGGCGACAGCTGGAAGGCGCGCTCGTAGTTGAGTACGGCGCGGGTGATGTCCTCGGTACGGTAATAGGCGTTGCCGAGATTATAGTAGAGGTCGGCGCTGACGCCCTGCTTCAGCAGCGCCTCGTAGTCGCGGATAGCATCCTGATAGCGGCCGGCGGCATAGGCGCTGTCGGCATCGGCCTTGGTGACGGTAGCCGCTGCAACAGGATGGTCTGTGGCAACACTATCGGACTGGGCATGAGCGGAAAGCGTGGCAAGGAATGAGGAAAGCATGATGACGGCTAGTAGAACCACACGGTTCATGCCACCATCAGTCTTCTTGCTGCCCTTTTTCATACTGTTCTCAATCTTTTCTATAGCGGTCATGGCTTTCTCGTAAACCTTATTCATATTTCCCTTCGGGTCGCCGGGAGCATAGCGTTCGAACTCGCACTCGTCGATGGCACCGATGAACTGCTGGACGATAGTCTCGTCGACGCCACGGCTGGTAAGACGGTCGGCGATATTGTCGTGCGACAGCTGCTCGACGGGGATGTTCAGCTTGTCGCCGACATAGCCCCAGAGGGCGCGGAGTACCTCGTCATAAAACTGCGACGGCTGGTTGGCGGCCATCAGTCGCGAGGCTTTCTTCAGTCGACGCGTAGCCACCTTGTTGGCCTTGCCTGCACGCTGCTTGACGACGTTGGCGTTCTCGATGGCGCGACGGCGGAAGATGACGAACAGCGAGACAAAGACGAGGAGCAGCAGGGCCAGCGACAGCCAGTAGACGCGGCTGCCAAAGAAGTAGTGCCCGAGGGCGTGCTGCGTCGTGTTGCCGGTCTTGATGTAGCGGATGTCCTGGTTCAGCAACTCCACATCCTCCTGTCCGGTATAGACGGGTGTGCCCTGAGAGCCCTTGCCCTTGTCGACATCAAGGGTGAACGCCTCGGTCTTCACGGTCTTGTAGCTGTTCGACTGGGTGTCGTAGTAGGTGAAAGTGACGGGGGGAATCTCAAATTGGCCCGGATGACGCGGCACGATGAGGTAGTCGTAAATCATCGAGCCCTCGACGCCGCTGGTGGTGAGCTTGGTCTTCTCCGTCAGCTTCGGGTCGTACTTGTCGAAGTCTTTGGGGATATTTACAACGGGCTGCTTGATGAGCTTCAGGTTACCCACGCCGCTGACGACGACACGCAGGGTCACGGGGTCGTTGGCCTTCACCTCGGTCTTCGTCAGGCTGGCCGAGATATTGAAGTGTCCGACGCCGCCTGAGAAGTCGGCGGGGCGCTGCGGCAGGGGGTCTACCTGTATCTCGACGCTGGGAGCGACGATATCCTTCTTCACCTCGACATAGCCCGAGCCACCGTTGAAGAACGCCTCGAAGGGGTCGATGTTGCGGTTCTGCTGGACGACAATGCCGTGGAAGGTGATGGGGGGAATCTTCAGCTTACCCGTAATCTGCGGGAACATGACATACTGGCTCCATGTCACCGTGCGGTAGGGACGGCCGTTGAGGGTCTCTATCTTGAAACTCTTCTGCTGAGGCAGCTGCACCTCCTGGGTGTGAAAGCCGTTGAGCTCGGGCATCTTACCCTCGAGCTGCGTGAGGTCAACCAGCGTGTACACCTTGTACGTCAGCAGGATGGGCTCCTGCTCGTGGACACGGTGCTTGTTGGCGCTGACACGGATGAAGAGGTCGCTACCCGAGATGGCCGTGCCTGCAGCACGCATGGGCTCCTGGGCTCTTTGTCGGCCGCCGCCCTGCTGCTGTGCCCCACCCTGCTGTTGCTGCGCCTGTCCGCTAACGGTAATCTTCAGCGGCTGCGAGCTGATGGCGTTACCCTCGGCGGTGATGTGTGCCGGCGGAATGGTAAAGGTGCCGTTCTTCGTCGCCACGAGGATATAGGTATAGGTGATGGCTGACGACTGCGTGGTGCGGCCATTGATGATCTGTATGCTCGACTGTGTGGACGTGCTCGGCCCCATCAGCACCTCGAAGGCATCGGGGATGTTTCCGACGCGGAAGCCGCTGACGTTCTGGGTGTTGACGGTATACGACAGGCGGAACTGCTGACCGGCGGCGATATGCGACGGGCCGTTGACGGTCAGGGTCTGCGCTTCGCAAATGAGGAATGAAAGATGAGAGATGAGACATGCCATCAGCATCACCCATCGGTTGTTCCACATGCTCAAACGTATCATATTATCATTTATCATTTCCCAATTTTCATTTAGGGCAAAGCCCCCATTATCAATTTTCAATTATCCATTATCAATTAGGCGCAAAGCGCCGCATCACCAGTTCTTCTGCAGCTGACGGCGACGGGGCTGCTGCTGGTTCTTCTTCATGCGGTCCTGCGTCTGCTTCTCCTGCTGCATGGCGGCGTTGAGCAGCTGCTCGGCGTTCTCCTTGCTCATCTGCGGCTGCTGTTGTTGCTGCTGTTGCTGCTGGTCTTGTTTCTGTTGCTCCTGCTTCTGCTGGTCTTGCTTTTGGTCCTGTTTCTGGTCCTGCTTCTGCTGCTGGTCTTTCTTGTCCTGCTGCTGATTCTTCAGCTGGTGTTTGCAGAGCTGGAGGTTGTAGCGTGTCTCGTCGTCGGAGGGGTTCAGACGGAGCGACTGCTTGTAGGCCTCGATAGCCTCGCTGAACATCTGGTGCTGCTGGCAGATGACGCCGATGTTATGGAAGGCCTGCGACTTGCGCAGAGGGTCAGTCTCCATCTTGCTGGCAGTCTCAAACTCCTTGACGGCTGCCGAGTCCTTATGCTGCGCCAGCAGGGCGTTACCGAGGTTGTAGTGAGCCTGAGCGTTACGGTCGTTCTTCTCAAGGGCCTTGCGATAGCTCACCTCGGCATTGTCGAAGTCGCCGGCACGGTATTGCTTGTTGCCGTGACGCAGGTACTGGCGGTCGGTCTGTGCCGCAGCACTCATCGCCACCAACACGAGGAGCAAAGCCACAGCACGCTTCTTATTGCCGAAGAGCGACACGCGCTTGAGCAGCGGGTTCTTGCTCTCGAGGATGCAGACCTCCAAGATGAGGAGCAGCAACGCCAGGATGCCGAAGGCCCTGAACTGCTCGTCAAAGTCGCTATAGACGGTACTGTCAATCTCCTTCTTCGACAGTTTGTCGAGCTCGGCGTCGAGCAGGTCCTGAGCACGGCTATTGTTCTCGACGTGGATGAAGGTGCCGCCGCCGGCCTGAGCCACCTCACGGCACATCGGCTCGTTGAGGGCCGACATCACGGTATTGCCCGTATTGTCGAGCATATAGTCGCCGGTGCCGGGGATGGGAATGGGAGCACCCTGGGTGGAGCCTACGCCAAGGACATAGACACGCATACCGGCGGCACGGGCAGCCTTCGCGGCCTCGAGGGCGCCACCCTCGTGGTCCTCGCCGTCGGTAATGATGATAATAGCCCTGCCCACCTCCTGATCCTGCGTGAAGCTATGGGTCGCCATGTCGATGGCCCTGGCGATATCGGTGCCCTGGGTGGTCATCATCGACGGGTCGATGTTCGACAGGAACATCTTCGCCGACACGTAGTCGCTGGTGATAGGCAGCTGCACGAAGGCATCGCCGGCAAAGACGATGAGGCCTATCTTATCGTTGGAGAACTTGTCGACGAGGTTCTCGACAATCATCTTGGAACGGTCCAGACGGCTGGGAGCAACGTCCTCGGCACGCATGGAGTTGGAGATGTCCATCGCGATGATGGTCTCTATGCCTGTACGCTTCTCGTGACTGATCTTCGTGCCCATCTGGGGACGTGCCAGCATGATGATGAGCAACGCCAGGGCCGCCTGTAGCAGCCAGAACTTGACGCCGGGACGCCATCGTGAGACGTCGGGCATGAGTTGCTTGAGCAGCTGCGGGTCGCCAAACTGGCGCAGACGCTTACGGCGTCGACGGTAGCCGGCGAAGTATATCAGGGCCAATAGTGGTATCAGCAGTAGCAGATAGAGGTATTGTGGGTCTTCGAATCTGAACATATTGTTATGGTATCCTCCTAAATACGGTTATACGCAGCAAGAGCTCGAGCAGCAGGGCCAGCACCGCCACGAGGGCGAAGGGCTGGTATGCCTCGTACTTCTTGCTGAACTTCTTGACGTTGAGCTTCGTCTTCTCCAGCTGGTCAATCTCCTGATAGATCTGATGGAGCTCCTTGGTGTTGGTAGCGCGGTAGAAGTCGCCGTCGGTAGCCTGGGCAATCTTACGCAACGTCTCGTTGTCGATCTCGACGGGGATGTTGACGTACTGGACGCCACCGGCCACGGGCATGGGGTATGGCGCCACCTTGTTGGTGCCGACGCCAATGGTATAGACACGAATGCCAAGGCTCTTGGCAATCTCGGCGGCGGTCATTGGCGAGATGTCGCCGCGGTTGTTCGAACCGTCGGTCAGAAGGATGACGACGCGGCTTTTGGCCTTGGAGTCCTTCAGGCGGCTGACGGCGTTGGCCAGTCCCATGCCGATGGCCGTTCCGTCCTCGATGAGTCCGCGGGCGGCGATGTCGGTACGAACGTTCTGCAGCAGACTGAGCAGCGAGGCGTGGTCGGTGGTCATCGGGCATTGCGTAAAGGCCTCTCCGGCAAAGATACTTAGTCCGATGTTGTCGTCGGGACGTCCGCTGATAAACTCTGCGGCGACCTGCTTGGCAGCCTCGATACGGTTGGGTTTGAGGTCTTCGGCGAGCATCGACGTCGAGACGTCCATCGCGAGCATGATGTCGATACCCTCAACGGTACGGTGCTTCCAGGAGTTGCTTGTCTGCGGACGGGCGAGGACGATGACGATCATCGTGAACGCCAGCAGTCGCAGCAGGAGCTGCAAGGGCATCAGTCTGATGCGCCAGCTCTTGGGTGCCCCCCGGAAGGCGAAGGTGTCGCCCATCCGCATGGTGGGCTCGCTCTTCTTCCTATACTTCAGATACCACACGATGTAGGGTATCATCAGCAGGAGCAGCAACAGGTATTCTTTATTGGCTAATTCCATGTTCCTAAATTAAAAGTTGACAGACGCCGTAGATGATGTATCCAAGCAGAGCGACACAGGCGACGGCGATGACGGCGATGACGGTCTTCAGCACCTTTCGGGTCTTCAGGTTGCGCTCGTCCTCGGCGGAGAGCTGTGGCTTGACGGTCTCCTCCTGCGGCAGGTTCTCGAGCTTCGTGCGGTTGATGAAGTCGATGGCGCTGACGAGGTTGGCATCGTTCTCGTTGATGAGTGTGGAGTATTTTGCAAACTTCACGAGGTCGGCGGTCGAGAAGAGCTGTCGCAGCTCGTCGAGCATCGTCTGGTCGCTCTCACGCGTCAGTCGCTCGATGATCTCGGCGCTGGTCATCTCCATTGCCGAGAAGCCGTAGCGCTCCTCGATGTACTTACGCAGCGTCTCGGTAAGCTTCGTGTAGTACTCCTTCTGGTTCTCGGAGGTGACCATTCTGTCGGCCTTGATCTGCTCTATCTCCTTCATGGCCTTCTGGTGAGGCAGCAGACGCTTCACAACCTTGATGGCGGTGATGATGGGCTTGCCGGAACGTAGCCGGACATAGAGATAGGTGCCGATGGCCGCCAGCAGGAGCATGATGACGAACATCCACACCAGCGGGCGCCACTCGCTCCAGAGGAACGGGTTGTCCTGCACGTCCTTGGCTCCGAAGAACTTCTCGACGTGCATCGTGTCGACCTCAACGGGCAGCACCTTCAGCGCCAGCGACTTGCTCTTATAGACCTTTCCGTCGACCTTGACGTTGAACGGCGGGAGGTAGTAGAGTGTGTCGTCGAACGACGTGAGGGTGTAGACCACCGTGCGCTCCACGATGCCGTTGTCCTTGCCCTTGACACCCTCCTCCTTGCTGCTGAGCACCTCGATGCCGGGGGTCACCAGCTCGCTGGCCTTGAAGACGGGAAACTCCGCCGTCGCCCCTTCGGGCATCGTGGCCCGCAGGGTGACGTGTGCCTGCTGTCCGATGAAAATCTGGATAGAGTCTATTTCGGCTTCAACGGATACTTGCGCTGCCGCCGGTAACAGACTTACTGCCAGTAATATAATTACGTAAAACTTCTTCATGCTGTCATCTGCGTTGTTTGAATAGTCCGAGCAGCGACTTCACGTAGTCGTCGTTGGTAGCGATGCTTACGCAGTCGACATTGCTCTTCGAGAATGATTCCTCCAGATCATGCTGACGCGTCGTCCAGTAGCGGGTATAGGCCTGACGGAGGCTCTTCGAACTGGTATCGACATACTGCTCATGTCCCGTCTCGGCATCGACCACCTTCATCAGTCCGACGTCGGGCAACTCGCGGGCACGGGGGTCGTAGACCTGGATGGCGACGACGTCGTGCTTGCGGTTGGCAATCTGCAGCGACTGCTGGAAGTCGTTGCGCACGTAGAAGTCGCTAAGGATGAAAGCGGTGGTACGGCGCTTCTGGACACTCGACAGGAACTCGATGGCCTGGCGGACGTCCGTGCGCTTGGAGTCGGCCTTGAAGTCGAGCATCTCACGGATAATGTAGAGGATGTGCTTGCGGCCCTTCTTCGGCGGAATGTACTTCTCGATCTTGTCGCTGAAGAACACCACGCCGATCTTGTCGTTGTTCTGGATGGCCGAGAAGGCGATGGTGGCGGCAATCTCGGTCACGAGGTCGCGCTTCATCTGCACCTGCGTGCCGAAGTCCAGCGAGCCGCTGACGTCGACCAGAAGCATGACGGTCAACTCGCGCTCCTCCTCAAAGACCTTGACGTAGGGACGGTGAAAGCGTGCCGTGACGTTCCAGTCGATGTCGCGCACGTCGTCGCCATACTGGTACTCGCGCACCTCGCTGAACGCCATTCCCCTACCCTTGAAGGCAGAATGGTACTGTCCGGCGAAGATCTGTGAGCTCAGCCCGCGGGTCTTGATCTCTATCTTGCGTACCTTCTTAAGTATCTCCGATGTTTCCATCACAGTAATTTAGGGCACCTCCACCTTATTAATAATCTTAGAGACAATCTCCTCGCTGGTGATGTTGCTGGCCTCAGCCTCGTAGGTCAAGCCGATGCGGTGGCGCAGCACGTCGTGGGCCACGGCACGCACATCCTCGGGCACCACGTAGCCGCGGCGCTTGATGAAGGCGAAGGCACGGGCAGCCTTGGCCAGGTTAATGCTGGCACGTGGCGAACCACCGAACTGTATCATGTCCTTGAGCTCCTTCAGGCCGTAGCGGTCAGGATAGCGGGTGGCGAAGACGATGTCGGCGATGTACTGCTCAATCTTCTCGTCGATGTACACCTCGCGGACGACGGCACGGGCCTTGAGAATCTCCTCGCCGGTGGTGACGGGACGGACCTCAGGCAGGGCGCCTGCGATGTTCTCGCGGATGATGCGCTTCTCCTCGTCGAGCGTGGGATAGTCGATGACGACCTTCAGCATGAAACGGTCCATCTGTGCCTCGGGCAGCGGGTACGTGCCCTCCTGCTCAATGGGGTTCTGAGTAGCCATCACCAGGAAGGGGCTGGGCAGGTCGAAGGTCTCGCTGCCGATGGTCACCTGCTTTTCCTGCATGGCCTCGAGCAGGGCGCTCTGCACCTTCGCGGGGGCACGGTTGATCTCGTCGGCCAGGACGAAGTTGGCGAAGACAGGACCCTGCTTCACCTGGAATCGCTCGTCTTTCTGCGAATAGATCATGGTTCCCGTGACGTCGGCCGGCAACAGGTCGGGTGTGAACTGTATGCGGCTGTACTTGGCATCGATAAGCTGTGCCAGCGTCTTGATGGCCAGCGTCTTGGCCAGTCCGGGTACGCCTTCGAGCAGGATGTTACCGTCGCTCAACAGTCCGATGAGCAGGGAGTCAACCAGATGTTTCTGTCCGACGATGACGCGGTCCATGCCGGTCACCAGATTTGTCACAAATGCACTTTGCTGTTCAATCCGTATATTCAGTTCACGGATATCTACTGATTCTGCCATAGCTATTTTTATGTGTTTTGTTTATTTGTTTTGCTTCTTCTTTTTCTTCAATTCCAGCTTGGGGATGTTTATGACCTGTCCCTCCTTCAGCTGTGAGGCTGCCGTGAGGCCGTTGTACACCTCGATGTAGCACTCCATGTCGGGGCCGAGGGTACGGCGGGCAATCCTGGCGACGGTCTCGCCGGCACGCACTTTTTCCTGATGGTCGGTACCCACGATACGATAGGCTCCCGTGCGCACGCGCGCGTCCATTTTATCATATTTGTCCGACTGCACGGCGGGCTCCGTCTTCGGCACAGCAGGCTTCGCGGGCTCCTGCTTGGGTTCAGCCTTCGTCTCAGCGGGCTTCGCAGGTTCCGCCTGCGTCTCGGCGGGCTGCGCGGGCTCCTGTGCGACGGGCTCCGCGGGCGTTACCGTGGTGTCCTTGACGGCTGTGGCGGTGGTGTCCTTAGCGGCCTGGTCTACGCTGTCCGCGATGACGGCCTGTTCAACTTTCGGTTCCTCGGGTGCGACGGCGTCTGCGGCAATCGTCCCGCGATAGTAGTAGCCGCCAGCAAAGCTGAGGATGCAGGCCACGATGGCTACCACCAACGAGATATAGGTCATTTTCTTACTCATATATTCTTCCTCTTCGGGTTCTTCTTCGGGTTCTACTTCGGGTTCTTTCTCGGACTCAGGTTCTACTTCAGGCTCAGGCTCGGGCTCTACTTCAGGCTCGGGCTCTACTTCAGGCTCGGGCTCTACTTCAGGTTCGGGCTCAACGACGGGTTCGGGTTCCTCGGCCACAGTTTCTACCAGGGGCACAACTACGGGCTCGGGATCAGGTTCTACGATGGGCTCGGGTTCTACAACGGGCTCGGGCACAACGACTGGCTCGGGTTCTACGACGGCAGCTTCCGTCTCTTCGTTCTCCACGCCTTCTGCACTCTCGGGCATATCGTCGAAGGTGACACCCTCGTTGAGCACGACGGTCTCAAACTGCGAGAAGGGCTTGTTGACGAGCTCCTTCATCGTGGTGTCCGGGGTAAACGTGATTTTCCCGTGCCCCTCGATGACCACGCGCTCGCCGGTGTTCACGTTGACGCTCTCACGGGCTTCGATGTCGACGACCTTGAAGGTGCCAAGGCCCTTGATTTTCACCAGGCGGTCGGTGGTCAGGGCTTCCTTCACCAGGTCGAACATCGTGAGCACGAACGTCTCGGCTTCCTTCTTGCGCAGGCTGTGCTTCTCGACGAGGATGGCGGCAATCTCCTGTATGGATATTCTCTCGTTCATTCGTCACCTCCGTTCCTTAGCTGTTCCTTCCACTTCGGGCTAATCTTGAACCCCAGCACCAGTTTCGGGGGTACGAGCATACGCTGGCCAGTAGTTGGGCTGACCATGATACGCTCCATCTTCTTCTTCACCTCGAAGCTGCCGAAGTTCTGCACGCCTACGCTGTTGCCTTCGATGAAGGTGTCGGCCATCGCGTCGATGACGCTGTACACCATCCTTTGGGCGTCCTTAGCGTTGTAGCCCAGGCGCTGTGCAAGTTCGGCAATGAATACTTTGTTGTTCATATCTTATCTCCCTTATCTCTTATCTACTATCTCCCCATAAAGGTCAAACTCCTCGGCGGCGATCATGCGGACATTGTAGAACGCGCCTATCTTCAGCTTGCCGCCGTCGGCGGGGATGAGCACCTCGGGGTCTACCTCCGGCGAGCAGTACTCCGTACGGCCCACGTAGTAGTCGCCCTCCTGGCGGTCTATGATGACACGCATCACGCGCCCTACCTTCTCCTCTTCCAGCTCGGCGCTGATGTCCTGCTGCAGACGCATCAGACGGTCCAGCCGTGCCTGTTTCACATCCTCGGGGACGTCGTCCTCGTAATGCTCAGCCGAATAAGTTCCCTCCTCCTCTGAATAGGCGAAGGCGCCCATGCGGTCGAAGCGTGCCCAACGTGTAAACGCCATCAGCTCCTGGAAGTCCTCGTCGGTCTCGCCGGGGAAGCCCACCATCAGCGTGGTACGCAGGCAGATGCCGGGCACCTCGCGACGCAGCCGCTCCACGAGCTCGTAGGTCTCCTGCTTGGTGACGTTACGGCGCATACGGCTGAGCATATTGTCGCTGATGTGCTGCAGGGCTATGTCGAGGTACTTGCAGACATTCTTCCGCTCGCGGATGACCCGCAGCAGCTCCCAAGGGAAGTGCGTCGGATAGGCATAGTGCAGGCGTATCCACTCCACACCCTCGATGTCGGCCATCTTGTCAACGAGCTCGGCAATGTGCTGCCTCCCGTCGATGTCGACGCCATAGTATGTCAGCTCCTGGGCGATGACCTGGAACTCCTTCACGCCCTGACTGACCAGCCAGCGCACCTCGTCGAGAATCTCGTCCATCGGACGGCTCTGGTGACGACCGGTAATCAGCGGAATGGCGCAGTAGGCACAATGGCGGTCGCAGCCCTCCGAGATCTTGATGTAGGCATAGTGAGAGGGGGTGGTGAGGACCCTCTCCCATCCTCTCCCTGAAGGGCGAGGCGTAGTTACTTTTTCCTCTACAATTTCGTCTTGAAGGCGACCACTCCCCTCCATACAGGGAGGGGCAAGGGGGTGGGTCTTTAATTCTGTGAGCAACTCCCTATAGTTGAACTTCCCGTACCACCCGTCGACCTCGGGAATCTCGGCCTCGAGGTCGGCCAGATAGCGTTCGGAGAGACAGCCCATGACGTAGAGGCGCTCGATGCGGCCCTCGGTCTTCGCCTGGGCAAACTCCAGGATGGTGTTGATGCTCTCCTCCTTCGCGTCGGCTATGAAGCCGCAAGTATTGATGACGACGATTTCGCCCTGAGGGTCGTCGCTGTCGTGGGTGCAATGGAAACCGTTGGCCTCCATCAAGCCCATGAGCATCTCGCTGTCAACGAGATTCTTCGAGCATCCGAGCGAAATAAAATCTATCGTCTTCATCGTTCACTACAGCAGGAAGAACAGGCACGCGGCAAAAGCGCCGCACGCCAGTCCAATGACCAATCCTTCAATAAAAGTCTTCTTTTTCATGACTTCAATTAATAAAAGACTTCAATTCTTCAATTTTTCAATTCTTAAACAGGCTGTCCACGAACTCGCGCTTGTTGAACAGTTGCAGGTCCTCCATGCCCTCGCCCAGTCCGATGTACTTCACGGGCACCTTCAGCTGGTCCGATATGCCGATGACCACACCGCCCTTGGCCGTACCGTCGAGCTTCGTGATGGCCAGCGACGTGATCTGCGTGACAGCCGCAAACTGACGGGCCTGCTCGAAGGCGTTCTGACCAGTCGAGCCGTCGAGCACCAGGAGCACCTCGTCGGGAGCCTCGGGCAGCACCTTTTTCATCACGTCCTTGATCTTCTTCAGCTCGTTCATCAGGCCCACCTTGTTATGCAGGCGGCCGGCCGTGTCTATCAGCACCACGTCGGCACCATTGGCCTGGGCACTCTGCAGCGTGTCGAACGCCACGGAGGCAGGGTCGGAGCCCATCTGCTGCTTCACCACGGGTACACCCACGCGCTCACCCCAGATGCAGAGCTGCTCGACGGCAGCCGCACGGAACGTGTCGGCAGCACCCAGGTAGACCTTCTTGCCGGCCTGCTTGAACTGCCACGCCAGCTTGCCGATGGTCGTCGTCTTGCCCACGCCGTTCACACCCACGACGAGGATGACGTAGGGCTTGTGGTCGCCGGGCAGGTCCCACTCGTCGTTGTCCTCCGAGTTGTTCTCGGCCAGCAAGGCAGCTATCTCGTCGCGCAGGATGGCGTTCAGCTCCGATGTCGACACATACTTGTCGCGGGCCACGCGCGCCTCGATGCGCTCTATAATCTTCAATGTCGTGTCGACGCCCACGTCGCTCGTGATGAGCACCTCCTCGAGGTTGTCCAGCACGTCGTCGTCGACCTTCGACTTACCGGCGACGGCACGGGCCAGCTTGTCCAGCACCGACGTCTTCGTCTTCTCCAGTCCCTGGTCCAGCGTCTCCTTGTTCTTCTTTCCGAATAATCCAAATAATCCCATATACCTATTTCTTTTAACAACCTGCAAAGGTACTGCAAAAACGCCAAACGGCCAAACGCAGTATGACGTTTTTACCCTTTTACATAAACTTTAACAATAACCGCAAAAAGAGTGCCCCGAAAAGAGCACCCTCGCGGCTGTTTTTTCGCATTTTTCTTTCAAAAAATAGCGATTATATCGGAATTTTTGTTACTTTTGCACCAAGAATCAGCAAATTTGAAAAATACTTGGTTATGAAGAAGCTTTTAACTTGTTTATTTGCCGCACTTGGACTGACTACAGCCTGTGGGCAAGCTCAAACAAATTACGAAACCGACGTGTTCAAGACCCAAAGCGGCAAGACCGTGACGTTCCATGCACTCGTGCATGCCAGCATCCGCATCCAGTATGACGGTAAGGAGATTGAAATTGACCCCGTAACCAAGCTGGGCAACAAAACGATTGACTATGCTGCCATGCCCAAGGCCGACTATCTCCTGGTGACTCACGAGCACGGTGACCACTTCAACCAGGAGGCCATCATGGTGCTGACGGGCGAGAAGACACGTTTCATAACCAACAAGCGTTGTGCCGACATGTATGGCTCCGGCGAGGTCATGGAGAATGGCGATAAGCTCCAGATAGCCAATGACTTCACCATCGAGGCCGTCCCTGCCTATAACTACTCCGAGGGGCGCACGCAGTTCCACCCCAAGGGGCGCGACAACGGCTATATCCTGACCATCGACGGTCTGCGAGTCTACATCGCCGGCGATACCGAGGACATTCCCGAGATGTCGGCCATCAAGGACATCGACGTCGCTTTCCTGCCTTGCAACCAGCCCTACACGATGACTCCCGACCAGCTGGTGAAGGCTGCGAGAATCATCAAGCCAAAGGTGCTGTTCCCCTATCATTACGGACAGACGGATGTGAGCGGCCTGCCCGGTCAGCTAAAGGGTGACGGCATCGACGTAAGGATCAGGCACTACGAATAGAGGCGCCTCACCCGTTTTCATTTCCTCACGATGACACTTCCGCTGGCCTGATGGGTGGCCAGTATCAGCACCTCGGCTATCTGAACGTGCTCAGGGGCATTGGCGGCATAGACGGCAACGTCGGCAATGTCGTCGCCCGTCAGGGGCTTGATGCCAGTATATAGCTTTTTTGCACGCGCTTCGTCGCCGTGGAAGCGCACGTTGCTGAAGTTGGTCTCTACCAAGCCCGGCTTCAGGTTCGTCACGCGGATGGGCGTGTCAGCCACGTCGATGCGCAGGCCGTCGGTCAGCGCCTTCACGGCAGCCTTGGTGGCGCAGTACACGTTTCCACCGGCGTAGGCAGCATCTCCAGCCACAGAGCCGACGTTGATGATGTGGCCTCGGCCGCGCTCAATCATCCCCGGCACCACGAGCCGCGTCATCGTCAGCAGACCCTTGATGTTCGTGTCAATCATCGTCTCCCAGTCGTCGAGGTCTCCCTCATACTCCGGCTCCAGCCCCAGCGCCAGTCCGGCATTGTTCACCAGCACGTCGATGGCCTTCCACTCCTCGGGCAGGCCGTTGACAGACTGCTTGGCCTTCTCGCGGTCGCGCACATCGAAAGCTAGCGTCAGCACCTGACAGCCACGTTCCGTCAGCTCGCGGCAAATCTCAGCCAGCTTCTGCTCGTTGCGTCCCGTCAATATCAACTTGTCGCCATTCTCAGCGAACTTCCTTGCGCAGCCCAGTCCTATTCCGCTCGTTGCGCCAGTTATCAACACAGTCTTGTTCATCTTTCACGTTTATCTTGTTTCTTCATTTAATCGTATTTCTGAATCTTCGTTTAATCGTTTTATTCTGAATCTTCGTTTAATCGTTTTATTCTGAATTTGACGCAAATGTAGTGCTTTTCCGCCAAACAGCCAACAACACCCTGTCGCTTTTAATTTTTTTTCAAGAAAAGAAGCCTATAATAAGTGGCGGGTATTGCGCAAGAAGTGCCTCCTTTTTTGAAATAAGTGGCGGGTATTTGCTGCAAAGACTATCTATTTGGCACTCGTTTCGTTCAAAATGAGGTCGGGATACTGAATTTTGCGCGGCTGATATGTGCGCCAAATGCGGGAAAAACATCGAAAAGAAGGGGGCTGCGCACGTCTTTTGAGGCCTTTTAGAGAGGAAATTTCACGATATCTGTGACTTTTCTGAGGTTAGGCATCTCTGGGTGCTTACGATATTAATACCGTATCTTATTGTATTTCAGCTTTTTAAATGAATATTGTCGTTCCAATCTTCCAATCTTCCAATCTTCCAGTTGTTTTTTGAGGGGTATGCATCTCTCTAATAATATATATAACTATCTATATATCAATTAGTTATATAGTATTTACGAGGAATGCAATACCTCTTTTTTTAATTGGAAGACTGGAAGACTGGAAGATTTCTATTTTATCACTCTTTCTCTACCAGGCCCCACAGCTTCAAGAGTTGCTCGTTGTGACACTACAAGAAGAAGCGCTCCGGCGTGAGCCCGCGGCCCAGTTCGCTAGATTAACGGTTACATGAGAACGTATAAAAAAGAAATCGCTCAAGGGGCCTGTCCCTGTGAGCGATTCTTTGCGGAAGGTGAGGGATTCAAACCCCCGATACCCGAAAGGGGTATACCGGATTTCGAGTCCAGCGCGATCGATCACTCTGCCAACCTTCCAATTTTGTATAGGCCAAACCTCTATTTGGACTTTTGCGGCTGCAAAGGTAATGCTTTTTCCTGAAACCACCAAATTTATTCGAAAGATATTTTCGCTAATTTTGATTTCAGCGTGTCTGCCTCGCTTTTCCTAATGGCAAGACGTATCTCGCAGGTGTTGTCGTAGGTCTGGCTGACGATGCGCGGGGCCATCTCCTTGACGATGCGCATGACGTCGTTCATCATAGGATAGGCGAAGGTGTAGGTGACGATTTCCTCGACCTGGCGCGTCTCCACCTGACAGTGGGCAACGGCATCTGCGGCAGCCTCGCGGTAGGCGACGATGAGTCCGCTGGTGCCGAGGTTCACGCCGCCGTAATAGCGGACGACGACGATGAGGATGTCGGTGAGCTCGTTGGCGTTGACCTGTCCGAGGATGGGTTTTCCAGCGGTACTGGAGGGCTCGCCGTCGTCGTTGGCGCGATAGTCTGCCCTATCCGCCCCGAGCATATAGGCATAGCAGACATGGCGGGCATCGTAGTACTTCTTGCGATACTCAGCCAGGAGTTGCTTCACCTCGTCGACGGTCTCGACGTGGTGAGCAAAGGCGAGGAACTTACTCCGTTTCTCGGTGTAGTAGCCCTCGCCTGTGCCTGCTATAGTCTTGTATTCGTCGGTCATATGTACAATTTGACAATGTACAATGTAAAATTTTTACAATGTACTATTTGGCAATGTACCATGTACTAATTAAACCAGTTTGTGGATGACCAGTCCGGAGCGAAGCTTCGGCTCGAACCACGTGGCCTTCGGCGGCATGATGTTGCCGCTGTCGGCGATGTCCATGATCTGCTTCATGGTGACAGGATAGAGCGCGAGGGCTGCCCGCATCTCGCCGCTGTCCACACGACGCTTCAGCTCACCGAGACCGCGGAGTCCGCCGACGAAGTCGATGCGCTGCGATGAGCGCAGGTCGCCGATGTTGAGGATGTCGTTCAGGATGAGACGGCTGGAGATGTCGACGTCGAGCACGCCAATGGGGTCGCTCTCGTTGTAGGTGCCCGGCTTGGCCTTCAGGCTGTACCAGCGTCCGTCGAGATAGAGCGAGAACTCGTGGAGCTGCTGGGGCTTGTAGAGGTCTGTTCCCTTGTCCTCGACGTCAAAGTTCTGCTTGAGCGCTTCAAGGAACTGTTCTGACGTTAAACCGTTTAAATCCTTAACAACACGGTTGTAGTCGAGGATGGTGAGCTGCGATGCCTGGAAGCAGACGGCCATGAAGAAGTTGTACTCCTCGTCGCCGCGGTGGTTGGGGTTCTGCTTCTGTTTCTCGGCGCCCACGAGAGCTGCTGCGGCCGAGCGGTGATGTCCGTCGGCGATGTAGAGCGACGGCATCTTGCTGAACTCGTCGGTAATAGTCTGCATATCCTGAGCGTCGCTGATGATCCAGAACTGGTGGCGGAAGCCGTCGATGGGTGCGATGAAGTCGTACTCGGGTTCGGTGGCGGCATAGCGCATGATGAGGGCGTCGAGGACCTGATTGTCGGGATAGGCGAAGAAGACGGGCTCGATGTTGGCGTTGTTTACGCGGACATGCTTCATGCGGTCTTCCTCCTTGTCGCGGCGCGTCAGCTCGTGCTTCTTGATGCGTCCGGCCATGTAGTCGTCGGTATGGGCGCAGACGACGAGGCCGTACTGCGTCTTGCCCTGCATGGTCTGGGCGTAGATGTAGTAGTGCTCCTGCTGGTCCTGTACGAGCCATCCGCGGTCCTGGAACTTCTGGAAGTTCTCGGCGGCACGCTCGTAGACGCGCGGGTCGTACTCGGAGGTGCCTACGGGGAAGTCGATCTCGGGTTTGATGATGTGATAGAGGCTCTTTTCGTTGTCGCCGGCCTCGGCGCGTGCCTCCTCGCTGTCGAGCACGTCGTAGGGACGGCTCTCTACCTGCTCCACCAGTTCACGTGGCGGGCGGATTCCTTTGAATGGTTTTATGATTGCCATAATTTTATGTAATTGCGTTATTCGTTATAACGTTGTTTCGTTATGACGATTATAGATACTGCTTGATTTTCTCGATCATTTCCTGGTACTCGGCGTCGCTGAGGTACACCTTGCCGGGGTTCATCTGGAACGTGCCGCCGTAGTCGGGGCCGTCGACGTACTTCGGCGCCAAGTGGAAGTGGAGATGCGAGAGCTTGTCGCTATAGGCGCCATAGTTAATCTTCTCCGGGTTGAAGGCACGCTGCATGGCACGCGTGACGCGAGCGACGTCGGCCATGAAGGCGTTGCGGTCGTCGTCGGAGAGCTCGTTAAGGTCGTTGACGTGGTCCTTGTAAGCCACGAGGCAACGTCCACGGTACGTTTGTTCTTTAAAAAGGAACGCGCGCGATACGCTGAGCTCGCAGATTTCAATCATCAGGTCGCTGAGCGTTTGGTTGTTAGTGCAGTAAAGGCACTGGCTGGGGTCGCTGTACATAGTCGTTAATTGTATTAAAAATGCATTTTCGGGTGGCAAAGGTACGAAGATTTTTCCGTGAATCGGTACTTGGTGGTGTTAATCTGCGTTAATCAGCGGCCATAGTGTCAAGAGTTTCCGTTTTTTTCCATACCTTTGCACCCTGTTAAGAGAAAATCGAATGAGAAAAAGACTATTCATAGGCTCACAACTGCTGCTGGCGTCGGTACTGACGCTGTCGGCACAGAGTTCAACAAAGTCGCCTTACAGCCAGTTTGGCCTGGGCATCCTCTCCGAGCGCTCCCAGGGCATGAGCCGCGGCATGAACGGCGTGGGCGTGGCCCTGCAGAGCGGCGACCGTGTGAACACGCTGAACCCCGCCAGCTATGGCGTCGTGGACTCGCTGACGATGATCATCGACGCGAGCATCACAGGCCAGCACACGAACTTCAAGGAAGGCGGCACGCGCCAGAACGCTAAGACGGCCAGCTTCGACTATATCGTCGCCTCGTTCCGTGCCTGGCGCAACATCGGCGTCACGCTGGGTGTGCTGCCGCTGACGAACATCGGCTACAACTACTCAACCACCAGCGTCAACGAGCAGTACGGCACCATCACCGAGACCTACAGCGGCGAGGGTGGTCTGCGCGAAGCCTTCCTGGGCGTTGGCTGGCATATCGTAAAACCCCTGTCCGTCGGCATCAACGGCGGCTTCGTCTGGGGCGACCTGAACCGCACCGGCTTGGCAAGTAACAGCAACATCAGCCCGCTGCAGAAGATTTACTCCGCCAGCGTTCGCAACTACAAGCTGGACGCCGGCATACAATGGAACCAGCCCATAGGCCGTCACGACGCCATCACGCTGGGCGCCACCGTCGGTGTGGGCCACAAGCTGAATGCCGACGCCAAGCTCGACATTATCAACATCAACAAGCCCGACACCACGTCGTTCAAGGCCACGGACGCCCTGGAGCTGCCCTGGTCGTGGGCTGTCGGCCTGGCCTGGCGCCACGGCGAGTCGCTGACCGTCGCCGCCGATGCTGAGCTGCAGCAATGGGGCAAGACGTCGTTCCCGGTCTTCGACGGCAACAACTACCAGACCACGAAGGACCAGATGAAAGACCGTATGAAGCTGAACGTCGGCGCAGAGTGGACACCCGACGCCAACGACGTGCGCCACTACCTGAAACGCGTGAACTACCGCATCGGCGCCGGCATCTGTACACCTTATTATAAGATTAACGGTCAGGACGGCCCGAAGGACATCTCCGTCAGCCTGGGACTGGGACTGCCCATCCAGAACAAGTACAACAGCCGCTCGGTGGTCAACATCAGCGGCCAGTGGGTACACTCCTCGGCCAAGGACTTCATTACCGAGAATATGTTCCGCATCAACGTTGGCATCACGTTCAACGAACGATGGTTCGCAAAATGGAAGGTAGAGTAAGCACACTCCGCACGACAGCACTCGCGGCTACTATGCTCACGGCACTCCTCACGGCGTGCAGCGAGGCACAGGAGCACACCGCCGCCGCCATCCTGGATCGCGACTCCGTCTCGGTCATGACGTCGTACGGCGTCAACACCCTCATCTCCGACTCCGGCGTCATCAAGTACCGCATCGTCACCGAGCGGTGGGACGTGAACACCATCCGCCAGCCGTCGCGATGGGAGTTCATGAAGGGCGTCTTCTTCGAACAGTTCGACGAGCAGTTCCATACCGAGGGCTACATACAGGCCGACACCGCCTGGTACTACGACCAGCTGAAGCTGTGGAAACTGCGTGGCCGTGTCCGCATACGCAATGTCAACGGACTGGTATACACCAGCGAGGAACTTTATTGGGACGGACTGTCGCACGAGTTCTACTCGAACGTCTTCAGCCGCGTCGTCACCCCCGAGCGCACCCTCCAGGGCACCTACTTCCGCTCGGACGAGCACATGACACACTATGTCGTGTCGAACTCCAAGGGCTCGTTCACCACCGGCAGCATGGACAAAGACAAGGACAGCAACGACAACGCCCCGAAGGACACGGCGCAGCAACAACAGCCGCCGATGCGTCCACAGGCCGTCAAACACGCCAAAACAACCATCACGCCATGACCGCAGTAATCATAGGACTCCTTGTCAGCATGGTTTTCTCAGCCTTCTTCTCGGGCATGGAGATCGCCTTCATCAGCTCGAACCGACTGAGAGCCGAGATAGACCGTGAGAAGAACGGTCCCGCGCAGCGTGCCATCGCCCTGTTCTACCGTCATCCGAACAACTTTGTGTCGACAATGCTCGTCGGCAACAACATCGCGCTAGTCATCTACGGCATTCTCTTCGCACAGGTCTTCGACGCCACGCTCTTCAGCGCCCTGCCCGACTCGGCACGCGTCACCTGCGACACGCTCTTGTCGACGCTCGTCGTGCTGTTCACTGGCGAGTTCCTGCCGAAGACCATCTTCAAGTCGAACCCCAACGGCCTGCTGACGTTCTTCGCCGTACCAGCCTACATTTGCTACATACTCCTGTACCCCGTCTCGCGACTGGCCACCCTGCTGTCGAAGGGACTGCTACGACTCATCGGCGTGAAAATGAAGAAGGCGCCCGACAGCAACGAGTTCACGAAGGTCGACCTCGACTACCTCGTTCAGACAAGTATCGACAATGCCGCCAGCGACGACGACATCGAGGAGGAAGTGAAGATATTCCAGAACGCCTTGGACTTCTCGGAGACACGCGTCCGCGACTGCATGATTCCCCGCACGGAGATCGACGCCGTCGAGGACACCGCCACCATCGAGGAGCTGAAACAGACATTCGTGGAGAGCGGCCACTCGAAGGTCGTCGTCTACCACGAAGATATAGACCACATCACCGGATATATACACTCCAGCGACCTCTTCAAGCTGGGACAGACCACCATTCAGACGCCTGACGGTACAAAAACCGCCGACGGAAAAGGCGGCTGGCTGGGAAAGATGCTCCGCGAGATGCCCTTCGTCCCGGAGACCATGCCCGCCTCGAAGCTCATGAAGACCTTCATGCAGCAGAAGAAGTCGATGGCCATCGTCGTCGACGAGTTCGGAGGCACCAGCGGCCTCATCACCCTCGAGGACATTGTCGAGGAAATCTTCGGCGACATCGAGGACGAGCACGATAAGGAGCAATACATAGCCCGCCGACTGGAGTCGGGCGACTATCTCCTCTCAGCCCGACTGGAGATTGAGAAGGTGAACGACGAGTTCGACCTGGACCTACCTGAGAGCGACGAATACATGACTATCGGCGGCTTAATCCTGCATGAGTACCAGTCGTTCCCGAAACTCAACGAAGTGGTGAAAATTGGGCGCTGGGAGTTCAAAATTGTCAAGAATACGGCCACAAAAATCGAACTTGTACAGTTAAAAGTGACGGAATAGACAGTTTTTTGCCGGAAAATTTCGCTGTATGCGACTTTTTTTGTAACTTTGCCGCGTTTTACGCGAAAACAGAGAAAAATTACAATAAAAAATAAAAAGAAAAAGAACAAACAAATGGCAGCAATTGGAAAAATCAGAAGCTGGGGGCCGACCCTTGTGATCGTCATCGGTCTGGCCCTGTTCGCCTTCATTGCCGAAGAAGCCTTCCGTTCTTGCGAAGCAACCAAGAACCAGCAGAGGCAGCAGGTAGGCGAAGTGTTAGGTAACAAGATTAACGTACAGGAGTTCCAGCAACTCGTCGACGAGTACCAGCAGGTCGTCAAGATGACCCAGGGCCGCGACAACCTGTCCGAGGACGAGATGAACAGCATCAAGGACCAGGTGTGGCAGACTTACGTCAACAGCATCATCATCAACGAGGAGTGTGAGAAGCTCGGTCTGAAGGTCACCGACACCGAGATGCAGAACATCCTCCGCGAGGGCACCAACTCCATGCTGTTGCAGAGCCCCTTCGTTAACCAGCAGACTGGACGCTTCGACGTCACCATGCTGACCAAGTTCCTTGCTGACTACCAGCAGAACGCCAACAACCCCCAGATGGCTGAGCAGTACAAGGCCATCTACGACTACTGGCAGTTCCTGGAGAAGAACCTCCGTCAGCAGACCCTCACCCAGAAGTACCAGGCCCTGCTGGCCAACTGTCTGATCTCCAACCCCGTCAGCGCCAAGGCTGCTTTCGAGGGCCGCAACAAGGAGTCAGACATCCTGCTGGCCTCACTCCCCTACTCGTCCGTCAACGACAAGGATGTCGAGGTGAGCGATGCTGACCTGAAGAACAAGTACAACGAGAAGAAGGAGATGTTCAAGCAGACCGTCGAGACGCGCGACATCAAGTACGTCGCCTTCCAGGTCCTCGCCTCTGCCACCGACCGTGCCGAGCTGATGAAGACCATGGTGGACGCCTCGCAGAAACTGGAGAGCGGCGCCGTCGCCTCTGAGGTCGTTCGCAAGGCCCAGTCGCAGATTCCCTACGTCGGACTGCCCGTCACCCGTCAGGCTCTGCCCAGCGACATTGCCGCCAGAGTCGACTCCATGGCTGTAGGCCAGACCACGAAGCCCTTCGAGACCCAGCGCGACAACACCCTCAACGTGGTGAAGCTCATCTCGAAGCAGCAGCTCCCCGACTCTGTGGAGTTCCGCATGATCCAGGTTGGTGCCGAGACGCCTGAGGAGGCTCAGAAGCGTGCCGACAGCATCTATACCGCCATCCGCGGCGGCGTTGCCTTCGACTCCATCGCCAAGAAGTACAACCAGACGGGCGAGAAGCAGTGGCTCACCTCTGCCCAGTACCAGAACTCCACGGCCATCGATGCCGACTCGAAGGAGTATCTGACGGCTCTGACCACCATGGCCAGCGGCGATATGAAGAACCTGAAGTTCTCGTCCGGTAACGTCATCGTACAGGTGACCGACCGCCGCAACTTCGTCGACAAGTACGACGTTGCCATCGTCAAGCACACCATCGACTTCTCGAAGAACACCTACTCTGATGCTTACAACAAGTTCTCACAGTATGTCAGCGAGAACAAGACCCTGGATGACCTCGAGAAGAACGCCGAGAAGTTCGGCTTCACGGTCAGCGAGCGTAAGGATATCATGAACTCCGAGCACAACGTGGCTAACCTCCGCGCCACCCGCGAGGCCATGAAGTGGATCTTCGACGCCAAGGAAGGTGAGGTGTCGCCCCTCTACGAGTGCGGCAGCAACGACAACCTCCTCGTCGTAGCCCTGACCAAGATTCACCCCGTGGGTTATCGTGACCTGGACGATGTGAAGGATGTTGTGAAGCAGGAAGTACTGCGCGACAAGAAGTTCGACATGCTGGCTAAGAAGCTGGAGGGCGTCAAGGCCATCGCCGATGCCGAAAAGGTGGGTGCCAAGGTCGACAGCGTGAACCAGATCACTTTCGGTGCTCCTGTCTTCGTTCAGGCTACTGGTGCCAGCGAGCCCGTCCTCTCGGGTGCTGTCAGCGCCACGGAGAAAGGCAAGCTGTCGAAGGTCGTCAAGGGTAACGGCGGCGCATACCTCTTCCAGATTATCAACCAGCGCAACAACGAGCACGCCTTCGACGCCAAGGCTCAGGAGCAGCAGCTCCACCAGCAGGCCCTTCAGGCTGCCGGCCGCTTCATGCAGGAGCTCTACCAGAAGGCCAACATCGTTGACAACCGCTATCTCTTCTTCTAATTGTAATAAGGTATAATTTATAATAAGGTATAGAGCCCCATGAACTATCAGAACCTACTGAACGCCATTATTATTATTCGACTGCCTGAGGTGGTCGGAAGTGATAAAGCGTACATATAGGTCCGGTAGAAGTCCAACAAATATGAAGCCTTTCTCACTTCCGAGTGTGAAAGGCTTTTTTGTTGCAACAAAGGCTCAAAACAACTAAACAATATCAACAACAATGGAAAACGACAGACTTTACATTTTCGACACAACACTCCGGGACGGCGAACAGGTGCCCGGATGTCAGTTGAACACCATCGAGAAAATCCAGGTGGCGAAGGCACTCGAACAGCTCGGCGTCGACGTCATCGAGGCAGGATTTCCCGTATCAAGCCCCGGCGACTTCAACTCGGTCATCGAGATATCGAAAGCCGTCACGTGGCCAACCATCTGCGCCCTGACGCGTGCCGTGGAGCACGACATCGAGGTGGCTGCCGAGGCACTTAAGTACGCCAAGCACAAGCGCATACACACGGGCATCGGCACCAGCGACGAACACATTCGCTACAAGTTCAACTCCACCCGAGAGGAAATTCTGGAGCGCGCCGTCGCAGCCACGAAGTATGCCAAGCGCTTCGTCGACGACGTGGAGTTCTACTGCGAGGATGCCGGACGTACCGACAACGAGTACCTGGCACAGGTCGTCGAGGCCGTCATCAAGGCCGGTGCCACCGTCGTCAACATCCCCGACACCACGGGATATTGCCTGCCGCAGGAGTTCTACGAGAAGATCAAGTACCTCAAGGAGCACGTCGACGACATCGACCGCGCCATCATCTCCACCCATTGCCACAACGACCTCGGCATGGCGACGGCCAACACCCTCAACGGCATCATGGCCGGTGCCCGACAGGTGGAGGTCACCATCAACGGCATCGGCGAACGGGCCGGTAACACCAGCCTCGAGGAGATTGCCATGATCCTGAAGTGCCACAAGAGCCTGAACATAGAGACCAATATCAACACCACGAAGATCTACCCCACCAGCCGTCTGGTCAGCGGGCTGATGAATATGCCCGTACAGCCAAACAAGGCCATCGTCGGCCGCAACGCCTTTGCACACTCCAGCGGCATCCATCAGGACGGTGTGCTGAAGGACGTGCATACCTACGAGATTATGGACCCGAAGGACGTGGGCATCGACGACAACTCCATCGTCCTCACCGCCCGTTCCGGACGCGCCGCCTTGAAGTACCGTCTGCAGGTGAACGGCGTTGACCTCGACGAACAGAAGCTCGACAAGATCTACGAGAAGTTCCTCCAGCTGGCCGACCAGAAGAAGGATGTTACTGACGCCGACGTGCTGATGCTTGCCGGTGCCGACACCGCCGAGACCCACGCAGTTCGTCTGGAGTTCCTCCAGGTCACCTCAGGCAAGGGTGTCAAGTCGGTGGCGTCCATCGGTCTCGACATCAGCGGCCAGAAGTTCGAGGCTGCCGCCAGCGGAAATGGTCCCGTCGATGCTGCCATCAAGGCGCTGAAGAAGATTATCATGAAGCAGATGACCCTGAAGGAGTTCACCATCCAGGCCATCTCCAAAGGCTCCGACGACGTCGGCAAGGTCCACATGCAGGTGGAGTACAACGGTTCGCTCTACTACGGTTTCGGTGCCAATACCGACATCGTTACCGCCAGCGTCGAGGCCTATATCGACTGTATCAATAAGTTCAAGGTACAAGACTGAAATCATCAATCGACAATCCGCAAATCGTCAATAAATTCGATGAACACACTATTTGACAAGATATGGGACAAGCACGTCGTACAAATGGTTGACGACGGTCCCACACAGCTATACATCGACCGTCTCTACTGTCACGAGGTGACGTCGCCGCAGGCTTTCGAAGGGATGCGACAGCGTGGACTGCGCTGCTTCCGTCCCGACCACATCTATTGTATGCCCGACCACAACACGCCGACGCACGACCAGGACAAGCCCATCGCCGACCCCGTCAGCCGTGAGCAGGTAGAGACGCTGGCGCGTAACGCCCAGGAGTTTGGCATCACCCACTACGGCATGATGTCGCCCGACAACGGCATCATCCACGTCGTTGGGCCCGAGAAGGGTCTCAGCCTACCCGGCATGACCATCGTCTGCGGCGACAGCCACACCTCTACCCACGGTGCCATGGGTGCTGTAGCCTTCGGCATCGGCACCAGCGAGGTCGAGATGGTCATGGCCTCACAATGCATCCTCCAGCAGAAGCCCCGGTCCATGCGTATCACCATCAACGGCACGCTCGGCAAGGGCGTCACCGCCAAGGACGTGGCCCTCTACCTTATGGCGCAGATTACGACCAGCGGCGCCACGGGCTACTTCATAGAGTATGCCGGCGACGTCGTTAGCGCGCTGTCCATGGAGGGCCGTCTGACGCTCTGTAACCTATCCATCGAGATGGGGGCCCGCGGCGGTTTCATCGCCCCGGACGAGACCACCTTCGCCTACATTAAGGGTCGCGAATTCGCCCCGAAGGGTGCTGAGTGGGACAAGGCCGTCGCCTACTGGAAGACGCTGAAGAGCGGTCCCGATGCCGTCTTCGACCGCGAGCTGACCTTCGATGCTAAGGACATTGAGCCGCGCATCACCTACGGCACCAACCCCGGCATGGGCATCGGCATTACGGAAAGCATTCCAGCCCCCCTTTCGTCCCCCGAGGGGGACACCACAGAAGCCCCTGCGGGGGCTGTAGGGGGGGCTCGCGCTCTCGCATATATGGGCTTCGAGGCTGGTCAGAAACTGCTCGGCACGAAGGTCGACTACGTTTTCCTCGGCGCCTGCACCAACGGACGCATCGAGGACTTCCGTGCCTTCGCCTCTATCGTCAAGGGCAGGCAGAAGGCCGACGGCGTCACGGCATGGCTCGTCCCTGGCTCGTGGGCTGTCGACAAGCAGATACGTGAGGAGGGCCTCGACAAGTTGCTCGAAGCATCCGGCTTTGAGATCCGGCAGCCAGGCTGTTCCGCCTGTCTGGCTATGAACGACGACAAAGTACCTGCAGGCTGTCTCTGCGTCTCCACGTCGAACCGCAACTTCGAGGGCCGTCAGGGCCCTGGCAGCCGTACCATCCTCGCCTCGCCGCTAACCGCTGCTGCCGCCGCCGTCACCGGAGAGATTACAGATCCTCGTACATTAATGTAAATGAGTAATGAGTAAAAGATGAAACAGAAATTCGATATCATCACCAGCACCTGCGTACCCCTCCCTCTGGAGAACGTAGATACCGACCAGATCATCCCCGCCCGTTTCCTCAAGGCAACGACGCGCGAGGAGCAATTCTTCGGCGACAACCTCTTCCGCGACTGGCGCTATCGTGCCGACGGTACCGTGGTCGAGGATTTCGTACTCAACGACCCCCGTTACAGCGGCTGCATCCTCGTGGCCGGCAAGAACTTCGGCTCCGGTTCCAGCCGCGAGCACGCCGCATGGGCCATCGCCGGCTACGGCTTCCGCGTGGTCATCTCCTCGTTCTTCGCCGACATCCACAAGAACAACGAGCTCAACAACTTCGTGCTCCCCGTACAGGTCAGCGAGCCGTTCCTTCAGGAGCTCTTCCAGAGTATCCGGGAGAATCCGAAAATGGAGGTTGAAGTAGACCTTCCCCGTCAAACCGTCACCAACAAAGCCACCGGCCGCAGCGAGCACTTCGACATCAACGGCTACAAGAAGCATTGTCTGATGAACGGCCTCGACGACATCGATTTCCTAGTACAGAACCAAGAAAAGACAATAGCATGGGAACAGACGAACGCCTGAACGGCTACCAGCGCACGGTACCGTTCGTGGAGATCATGGACTCCACACTACGCGACGGCGAGCAGACCAATGGTGTGTCGTTCCTGCCGCACGAGAAGCTGATCATCGCCCGTATGCTGCTCAGCGACCTGAACGTCGACCGCATAGAGGCCGGTTCGGCACGCGTCTCCGACGGCGAGAAGGAGGCCGTCAGGATGATCTGCCGCTATGCTCGCCAGATAGACCGTCTCGACCGTGTCGAGGTGCTCGGCTTCGTCGACGGCGGTCAGAGCGTCAACTGGATAGCCGACTGCGGCTGCACCACCATGAACCTCCTGGCCAAGGGCTCACAGAAGCATTGCGAGCAGCAGCTGCAGAAGACACCCGCTGAGCACATCGCCGACATCAGGTTGTGTATTGACTATGCCCACAAGAAGGGCATCAGCGTCAACCTATACCTTGAGGACTGGTCCGAGGGCATGAAGGACTCGCCGGCGTACGTCTACCAGCTCATGGACAGCCTCGTCGATAGTGGCATCCGCCGCTTCATGCTGCCCGACACGCTGGGTGTCATGAACCCGCTGCAAGTCATCGAATACTTCCGGAAGATGGTGAAGCGCTATCCCGATACACACTTCGACTTCCATGCACACAACGACTACGACCTCGCTGTCTCGAACTCGCTGGCAGCCGTCCTCAGCGGAGCCCGTGGCCTGCATGTCACCGTCAACGGCCTCGGCGAACGCTGCGGCAACGCCCCGCTGTCGAGCGTGCAGGTCATCCTGCGCGACCAGTTCCACGCCAAGACCAACATCCGCGAGGACAAGCTCAACGACATCAGCCGACTCGTCGAGAGCTATAGCGGCATCGCCGTCGCACCTAACCAGCCCATCATCGGCGACAACGTCTTCACCCAAGTGGCGGGTGTCCATGCCGATGGCGACAACAAGGGCGGCCTCTACCACAACGCCCTCATCCCCGAACGCTTCGGACGCCGCCGCGAGTACGCCATGGGCAAGACCAGCGGCCGTGCGAACATCGCCAAGAACCTCAAGGAGCTGGGGCTGGAGCTGACGCCCGAACAGACACGCCGCGTCACACAGCGCATTACCGAGCTTGGCGACAAGAAGGAGGTCGTCACACTCGAGGACCTGCCGTTCATCGTCAGCGACGTACTGAAACACGACGCCCCCGAGGACCGCGTCAAGCTCGTCAGCTACGTCGTCTCCACGGCCTACGGTCTGAAGCCCGGCGCCAACATCAAGGTCGAGATCAACGGCGAGCAGTACGAGGCCGCTGCCACCGGCGACGGTCAGTACGACGCCTTCGTCAAGGCCCTCCGCTTCATCTATAAGAAGTACCTTGACCGCACGTTCCCGCTGCTAGCCAACTACCAGGTGACTATCCCTCCCGGCGGACGTACTGATGCCCTCGTGCAGACGGTCATCACCTGGAACGACAACGGCCGCCAGCTGCGCACCCGCGGACTGGACGCCGACCAGACGGAAGCCGCCATCAAGGCCACCTTCAAGATGCTGAACATCATCGAAAAAGAGAATAACAATTCGTTATAACGACTATTCGTAATAACGATATAACGTTTTAACGACATAACGACAAACTATAATAACACAATGAAACTGAACATTGCCATTCTACCGGGCGACGGCATAGGCCCGGAAATCATGAAGCAGGGTGTTGCCGTGATCAACGCCATCGCCCAGAAGTTCAACCACCAGTTCTCCTACGAGGAGGCACTCGTCGGCGCCGTGGCCATCGATGCCTGCAGCGACCCATACCCTGCCGCCACCCACGACGTCTGCATGCGTGCCGACGCTGTCCTCTTTGCAGCTGTCGGCGACCTGAAGTACGACAACGACCCGACGCTGAAGGTGCGTCCCGAGACCGGTTTGCTGGCCATGCGCAAGCAGCTGGGACTCTTTGCCAACGTCCGCCCTGTGGCGACGTTCGACTGCCTGCTCCACAAGTCGCCGCTGAAGGAGGAACTGCTGCGTGGCGCCGACTTCGTGGTCATCCGCGAGCTCACCGGCGGTATGTACTTCGGCGAGAAGTACCAGGACAACGACCGTGCCTACGACACCGACGTCTACACCCGCCCCGAGATTGAGCGCATCCTGAAGGTCGCCTTCGAGATGGCACGCACACGAAAGCGCCACCTAACCGTCGTCGACAAGGCAAACGTGCTGGCCTCCAGCCGCCTGTGGCGACAGATAGCCCAGGAGATGGAGCCGCAGTATCCTGACGTCACGACCGACTATATGTTCATCGACAACGCCTCGATGCGCGTGCTCACGGAGCCCCGCTTCTTCGATGTCATCGTTACCGAGAACACCTTCGGCGACATCCTCACCGACGAAACGTCGTGCATCACCGGTTCCATGGGTCTCCAGCCCTCCAGCTCGTTGGGCGAGCACACACCCCTCTTTGAGCCCGTCCACGGCTCGTGGCCACAGGCCAAGGGTCAGAACCTGGCTAACCCGCTGGCTCAGATTCTCTCCGCCGCCATGCTCCTCGAGCACTTCGGACTGAACGAGGAGGGAGCACTCGTCCGCCAGGCCGTCAACGCCTCGCTCGACGCCAACGTCCGCACGCCCGAGATACAGGTCGATGGCGGCGCCCCCTACGGCACACGCGAGGTTGGCCAGTGGATAACCGACTACATCAGCAAGGCGTAACGCCGGCTCACAACGGCACTTCGTTAAAAAAAGATAATGTTCTTTGTACAACGGCACGTGTTAAGCGATAAATAAGTACCTTTGCAGTTCTAATGTATCAAACTGATAAACAATATGAAGATTTCACACATTGAGCATCTGGGCATTGCCGTCCAGAGCATTGAAGAGAGTCTGCCGTTCTTCAAGGACGTGCTGGGCCTGGAGTGTTATGCAACGGAAGTCGTCGAGGACCAGAAGGTGAAGACCGCCTTCCTGAAGTGCGGTGAGGTGAAGCTTGAGCTCCTCGAGCCCACATCGCCCGAGAGCACCATTCAGAAGTGGCTCGACAAGGGCAACAAGGGTGTCCACCACGTCGCCTTCTGCATTGAGGACGGCGTTGCCAACGCATTGGCCGAGGTCAGCGAGAAGGGCGTACGCCTCATCGACGAGAAGCCCCGCAAGGGTGCCGAAGGCCTGAACATCGCCTTCCTCCACCCGAAGTCCACCTGCGGCATCCTCACCGAGCTCTGCGAACACCCTGAGTGATGTCTTATTGACAATTGAAAACTGATAATTGATAATTAAAATAAAGCAATGAGCAAGCAATTAGAAAAGATCAAGCAACTCATCGAGAAGCGCGAACAGGCACGTCTCGGTGGTGGTGAGAAAGCCATACAGAAACAGCACGACCGCGGCAAGTACACAGCCCGCGAGCGCATCGACATGCTGCTCGACGAAGGATCGTTCGAGGAGTACGATATGTTCAAGGAACACCGTTGCCACAACTTCGGCATGGAGAAGAAGCAGTTCCCTGGCGACGGCGTCGTTGCCGGCAGCGGCACCATCGACGGCCGCCTCGTCTTCGTCTTCGCACAGGACTTCACCGTACATGCTGGTTCGCTCTCCGAGACCATGAGCCAGAAGATCTGCAAGGTCATGGACATGGGTATGAAGATGGGCGCACCCGTCATCGGCATCAACGACTCTGGTGGTGCACGTATCCAGGAGGGTATCAACGCCCTGGCAGGCTACGCCGAGATCTTCGAGCGTAACATCCTCGCCTCGGGTGTCATCCCCCAGATCAGCGGCATCTTCGGCCCCTGCGCCGGTGGTGCTGTCTACAGCCCCGCGCTGACCGACTTCACGCTGATGATGGAGAACACCTCCTATATGTTCCTCACAGGTCCGAAGGTGGTGAAGACCGTCACCGGCGAGGACATCGACCAGGAGCACCTCGGTGGTGCCAGCGTCCACTCCACGAAGTCGGGCGTCACACACTTCACAGCTAAGACTGAGGAGGAAGGCCTGCAGATGATCAAGACGCTGCTCTCCTACATTCCCTCGAACAACATGGAGATGGCTCCGCGCCGCAAGTGTACCGACCCCATCAACCGCATGGAGGACTCCCTGAACGAGATTATCCCCGAGAACCCCAACGAGGCCTACGACATGTACAAGGTCATCGCCGCCATCACCGACAACGGCGAGTTCTTCGAGGTACAGCCTAAGTTCGCACGTAACATCATCGTCGGCTTTGCACGCTTCAACGGTCAGAGCGTCGGTATCGTTGCCAACCAGCCCACCTGCTATGCCGGTGTACTCGACGTCAACGCCTCGCGCAAGGGTGCACGCTTCGTACGCTTCTGCGACGCCTTCAACATCCCCATCGTCTCGCTCGTCGACGTGCCCGGATTCCTCCCCGGCACGGGCCAGGAGTACAACGCCGTCATCCTACACGGTGCCCAGTTGCTCTATGCTTACGGCGAGGCTACCGTTCCCAAGATTACCGTCACCCTGCGTAAGTCCTACGGCGGCTCACACATCGTCATGGGCTCTAAGCAGCTCCACACCGACCTGAACTACGCATGGCCCTCCGCCGAGATTGCCGTCATGGGTGCTTCTGGTGCCGCTGCCGTGCTCTACGCCAAGGAGGCCAAGGCCAAGAAAGAGGCCGGCGAGGATGTCAAGGCATTCATCGCCGAGAAGGAGGACGAGTACAACGAGCTCTTCGCCAATCCTTATCAGGCAGCCAAGTACGGCTACATCGACGACGTCATCGAGCCGCGCAACACCCGTTTCCGCATCTGCCGCGGTCTGGCACAGCTCGCCACCAAGCGCGACGCCCTGCCCGCCAAGAAGCACGGTAACATCCCGATGTAATTGACGATTGACGATTGACGATTGACAATTGATAATTGATAATTGACAATGAACAATAACGAAGTTTATGCTGCCATCGCTCTGGCACTCCACGAGCACCTGGGCAACAACGTCCACGACATCGAGACCGGCAAGATTACCATTGCCGAGCACCAGACGACGTGGAACCTTGCCTGCCTCTCAATGACAGCACGCCCCTAAATCACGACACATCGAAAATGAAACAGTACAAGTATACCATCAACGGAAACAAGTACGAGGTAACCATCGGCGACATTACCGACAACATAGCCACACTCACCGTCAACGGCGAGGAGTACAAGGTGGAAATGGAACGCGAGGCCGAACCCGAGAAGAAGAAGCCCGTGGTGCGTCCCGCTGCAGCAGCTGCGAGCGACAGTTCCGCCGCTGCTGACAAAGCAGGCGCACCCGCCAACAAGGCTAACGCCCTGAAGGCACCCCTGCCCGGCGTCATCACCGACATCCTTGTCGAGGTGGGCCAGGAGGTCAGCGCCGGCGACAACGTCGTCGTACTCGAAGCCATGAAGATGGCCAACAACCTGCAGGCCGAGAAGAGCGGCAAGGTTACCGCCATCTGCGTACAGGTAGGCCAGAGCGTCATGGAGGATGAGGCTCTCGTCGTCATCGAGTAGTCCCCCATCCCCGTACAACCATACCCATAGAATCCCGGCAGCCACCGACTGTCGGGATTCTTTCAAAAGAAACTACTAACGCTAACCAATCTCTAAAAGCTTATGAAGAAATACTTATTCTTACTGGTCTTCGGACTCATGGGTCTGACAGCCGATATGCTGGGACAGCCATTGTTGAGAACGCACGTGGAAACGGGCGACGTCGAAGGCGTGACCGACGAGAGCATCGCCGTCTACAAAGCCATACCCTACGCCGCACCTCCCGTCGGCGAGCTGCGCTGGAAGGCGCCCCAGCCGGCCAAGGCATGGGAGGGCGTCAGGCTCTGCGACACCTTCGGTCCCCTGCCCCCGCAGCCCACACGTCCTGACCGCAAGGCCGATACGATGAGCGAGGACTGCCTCTACCTGGGCATCGCCACACCCGCTAAGTCGTCCGCCGACCGTTTGCCGGTGATGGTGTGGATTCACGGCGGCGGCTTCCAGACGGAGTGGTACGGCGGCGACCTCTGGCGTCACCTCGCCCTGCGCGGCGTAGTCATCGTCAGCGTGGAGTACCGCACCGGCGCCCTAGGCTTCATGGCACATCCCGAGCTGACGAAGGAAGATCCCAACGGACACTCCGGTAACTACGGCATTCTCGACCAAATCTTCGCCCTGCAATGGGTACAGCGCAACATTAGCAGCTTCGGCGGCGATCCCACGAACGTCACCATCTTCGGCGAGTCAGCAGGCGCCATCAGCTGCAGCATCCTCTGCGCATCACCCCTGGCCAAGGGACTCTTCCACCGCTGCATCAGCCAGAGCGGCGGCTCCTTCGCACCGTGGAGCGACAAGCCGCGCTCACTCGGCCTCGACGCCTCGCAGAAAGGTGCCGAGCAGCAGGGGCTCGACTTCCAAAAGCACCTGAAGAAGAAGAACATCAAGCAGCTGCGCAAGATGGACGCCATGGCCCTCTGCGACGGTAACGTCGGCTTCGCCGGCTTCTGGCCCTGCGTCGACGGCTACGTCATCTGCGATGACCAGTACCGCCTCTACGAGCGCGGCGAGTACAACGATGTCCCCGTCATCGTCATGACCAACTCCGACGAGGGCGCCCTCTTCGACCCCGGCAACATGACCGCCGAGAACTTCAAGAAAAACGTCGATGCCATCTTCGGCTCATGGGCCGACGAGGCGCTGAAGGTCTATCCCGGCAACACCGACGACGAGGCCTGGCACGGCTTCGGCGACGCCTTCCGCGACATGGGCTTCGCATGGCCCTCCTACGCATGGGTGAGCCTCCAGGCCAAGACTGGCAAGAGCCCCGCTTATGCCGCCTACCTTGCGCAGCCATCTACGATGAGTTTCTCGCAGGACAAGCGCCGCCGTGGCGTCGCCCATGCCGATGACATCCTCTACCTCAACGGCCATTTCCTAACACAGCCCGACAAGTACCCCGCCGAGGCCGCTGTCGCCGAGATTATCCAGCAGTATTGGGTGAACTTCGCCAAGACCGGCAATCCCAACGCCAAGGGCCTGCCCTACTGGCCCACCTTCGACGACGCGAAGCCCACCACCATGCAGTTCGCCAACGGTGCCTCGCTCATCATGCGTCCCAACCGCGAGCAAGTCGACTTCGTGGACCGCTACTACAAGGCCAAGCGCGAAGAGACGGAGGCTGCACGCAGGAAACCATAATTACTAATTAGTAATTATAATTACTAATAGTATTTACCGAAGAAACCTCACGATGGGAGCGATTCCTGCCGTGAGGTTTTTTGAGATAGATACTACACATTCCGCACGCTCCCTGTCTTTCCCTGTATAGTGTTGACTCCCTCAGAGCCTTGATTTGTTTCTGTTTTGTTAATTACTGTTTATTATACTGATTTTGTTGACTTATCTCTCTGATTAGGTTGTCTGCTTTCCTGCTTTTGTTGTCTCTTTTCCCGGGTTAGTGGACTTCGTACTGGAAACGTTGACCT
>JAEEQH010000026.1 GCA_016285245.1 Prevotella sp. | reverse complement strand
CCCGAATTAAGGGAAATTTGCTTCAAAAATCACGAAGGAGGACCTTTAGCCGCGAAAAGGTCATCTTTAGAAACGATAAGGTGGTCTTTAGCGCGCTAAAGACCACCTTATAAAGCATAAATATGCGAATAAATATACGGTTTCGGGGGGGCGGATTCGAATCCGCCCCTTGTGTCGTGCCGCTCAGAGCTTCGCAATCTCATCAGGCAGCAGGTCAGTCATCTATGCTATTTCACTAACAGTCTTTCCTTTCTGCTTCATCTTGCGGGCTATACTATTCCACAGCAATGAGCTCTCGGCCTATTTTGTGGAGACCTTCGACGATGCGACGACGCTGTTCCGGCCGAGGTCTCTTGATGCCGTTAGCATAATGGCTGAGCTGGTGCTGATTGATGCCAGAAACGCGGCTGATTGCAGCAATAGAGGCATAAGGGGCGCACATCTGCAACAAGGCTGCAGCATCCAGATGGTACTCGAATTCGTAGTCGCCATCGCGAAGCCACTGAGGCACCTCATCACCATCAGCAACCATCCCTTCAACATGGAAGTTAAGGGTGTTGCGTACCTCGTCAACCAGTTCGTCGTACGATTTGGCAGTAACAACTACTGCACCAGGTACATTCTCGCTCAGAGCTGCACCATAATTCTTGTCGCACCAAGAGACATTTACAATTATTTTTTCCATATCCGTTCTTTTTTTATTTCCAACCTGCCTGTTTCCATATACTGTTCAAGAGGAATTGGCTCAACACCTCATTCTTATGTCCTCTGATAGTCACCTTACCTTTCTTCTGAGGATGTTTGTATTGTCGATGATCGCCTTTAATGGCTACGAGTACCCATCCGTCAGCTTCAAGCATTTTGATGACTTCAATAACCTTATACGCTTTCATGTTTGTACTGTATGTTGGTGCAAAGGTAATAAAAAGAATACCTTTCCACAAATAAAAGATGCGAAAAGGTATTCTTTTTAATACTCTTTAACGTGATGACTTTTGGGGTGCACTTCAATTATGCTTGATCAATGAATGACTATTTGAAGATGAGCTGGGCGAAGCTGTAGAGGCCGTACTTCCAGACGACGAAGTTGTGCTGGCCCTCAGGGTAGTTGATGAGGGTGCAGGGGATGCCGTTCTCGTCGCAGAAGGCCTTGAGCTGGGCGCTGTTGTTCATCAGGCCGTCGGCACCGCCGCAGACCATCCACAGGAGCTTGTTCTCCTTCTTCACCTTGTCGACATCGGGGATGAGCTGTGCGGCACGCTGCGTGTTGGGCGCAGACGAGAAGCCGCCGACGTAGGCGAAGACGTCCATGTGGCCGAGGCCGAAGTTGAGCGACTGGCCGCCACCCATGGACAGTCCGGCGATGGCGCGGTGGTCCTTGTCGGCATAGACGCTGAAGGTCTTCTCAATGTAGGGGGATGAGGCTGCCGATGAGGTCCTTGTCGAAGTCGCCGAAGGCGCGGAACGACCCCATGCCTCCTGCCCGCGAGTCGTCCTTCTGGGCACGGCCGTTGGGCATGACGACAATCATGTCGGCCACCTTACCGTCGGCATAGAGGTTGTCCATGATGATGTTGGGCACACCGCCGTCGCGCACCCATTCCCACTCGTCGCCGCCGATGCCGTGGAGCAGGTAGAGCACGCTGTACTTCTTGCTGGCATCGTACTTCGGGGGGAGGTAGACGTTGGCCTTGCGGATGGTGCCTACCGATTCCGACTGGTACTCAATGAGCTTGACGGTGCCCTTGGCGATGCCTTCGCGCTCCTGGTCGAAACCCTGGGGGGCTGCCTTGTACTCATTGAACTTAACGTCAATCTGTGGGGCGCCGAACATTCCCCTCGGAATAGTCGGCTCCTGGGCATGGACGGCCATCGCGGAGATGGACAGCCATGCTGCGAATAGATACTTCTTCATGTCTACAAGGTTTTTACAGTCCGAGAGCCTTCTTGGCATCGGAGGCGGCAGCGTCGATGGCCTCGTTGGCCTTCTGCTTGGCTTCCTCCTTGGCGGCGTTGGCCTTCTCCTCGGCAGCCTTCTGGGCGGCAGCGGCAGCATCCTCGGCAGCACCCTTCACACCCTCGGCGGCCTGCTCGGCAGCCTCCTGGACACCGCCGACGGCGCTGCTGAGCGTGTTGACGATGGTCTCGGCGGGAGCCTCGGTCAGTGCGCTGACGGCAGCGGCGATGGCGCCGTTATCACCGGCCACGGCCTTGATCTGCTCGGCGTTCTCCTTGAGGAATGCCTGTACCTTGGCGACATACTCCTTGGCGGCCTCGGGATTCTGCTGGAGGATCTCGGCGACCTTGGCCTTGACGGCCTCGATGGCGGCCTGGAGCTTGCCGGCATCCTTGGCCTCTATCTGCTCGGCAATCTGTGACTTGGCAGCCTCGAAGGCAGCCTGAATGTCGACGACGGCGCTGTCGGCCTCGATCTGGTCGGCCGGGGCCTGCTGCTGCTTGTTACCACACGATGTGAACCCGATGGCACAGGCGGCCATCACGATAAACATGATTTTTTTCATAACGTAAAGGTTTTTAAGTTAATATTGGGGTTAGTATGTTCTGTCACTCTGACTTCCTCTACATGGTGGCGGTGAGGAAGGTGGCGTTGCCGAAGATGTAGAGGATGTTCTCGCAGGCGGGGACGAGGATGGTCTCGCCCTGGCGTATCTCGATGCCGTTGATGTTGGCCTTGCCCCAGAGACAGACGACGATGACGAACGAGTCGCAGTGGAAGTCGATCTGCTGGGCCACCTGGACGACGACGCGGTGGACGACGAAGTAGGGGCAGTTGATGAGCTGCGACGTGGGCTTCGTGCTGTCGTAGGAGGTGCGGTAGGCGGGCCACACCTGGTAGTCGATGGCGGCCTTCGCCTCCTCGATGTGCAGCTCGCGGGGATTGCCGTGGACGTCCTTGCGGCCGAAGTCGTAGACACGGTAGGTGATGTCGCTGGTCTGCTGGATCTCGGCCAGGAAGTTGCCGGCGCCGATGGCGTGCAGACGGCCCGCGGGGAGGAAGTAGAGGTCGCCCTCGTGGGCCTCGTGGGTGGCGATGACGTCCTGCATGGGCGAGCGTCCGTTCTGTGGCTCGGCCGTGGCGAGCTGCTCGTACTCCTCGGGGGTGATGCTCTTCTTGAGTCCGGCATAGATCTTGGCACCGACGTCGCTCTTGATGATGTACCACATCTCGGTCTTGCCGGGACAGCCGTGGCGCTCCATGGCCAGCTTGTCGTCGGGATGCACCTGTACGGAGAGGTCCTGGCGCGAGTCGATGAGCTTGACAAGCAGGGGGAACCGGTTGCCGAACTTCTTGTAGATCTTCTTGCCGACGAGCAGCTCCTTGTACTTGTCGATGAGCTGGACGAGCGTCAGGCCCTCGTCGACGTCGTTCACCAGTCCGCGGTTGATGGCGACGCTCTCGTGGCCGGGGACACCGCTGATCTCCCAGCTCTCGCCGACATTGGGCTGGGCGTTGAAGATGCCCTTGAAGGGTGCAATCTGGTAGCCACCCCAGATGGTGGTCTTCAGGTAGGGTTGGAATTTGTAGGGCTTCATCTATTATTTCTTCTTGTTCTTGGCAATGAGCTGCTTGATGGTGGCGACGCTGGCGCTGGTGGTGAGGCCGTCCTCGGGGGTGTGCATGCAGTAGTCCACGAGGCGGTCGACGCTGGAGACGGCGACGTGCATACGGGTGTCGGCCGAGGCGTAGTAGATGAGCACACGGCCGTCGTCGTCCATGATCCAGCCGTTGGCGAAGGCGACGTTCATGACGTCGCCGACGTACTCGCTGCCCTCGGGCACCAGGAAGTAGCCGCCGGGACGGGCGATGACCTTCGTGGGGTCGTCGAGGGCGGTCATATACATATATAATACGTAGCGCAGGCCGTCGGCGGTGCCACGGACGCCATGGGCGAGGTGGAGCCAGCCGCTGGCGGTCTTCAGGGGGTGGGGACCCTCGCCGTTCTTCACCTCGGTGATGGTGTGGTAGCGGCGCTCGTAGATGATGGTTTCGTCCACGACCTCGGCATGGGTGATGTCGTCGATGAGTGCCCAGCCGATGCCGCCTCCGCTGCCGGTGTCGATGAAGCCGTCCTGCGGACGGGTGTAGAAGGCGTAGCGGCCATCCACGAACTCGGGGTGGAGGACGACGTTGCGCTGCTGACTCTTGGTCTTCAGGTCGGGCAGCCGCTCCCACGTCTTCAGGTCCTTGGTGCGGGCGATGCCTGCCGTGGCGGTGGCGGCGCTGAGGTCGCCGGGCTGCGAGGGGTCGTGACGCTCGGCACAGAAGACGCCGTAGATCCAGCCGTCCTCGTGCTGCGTGAGGCGCATATCGTAGACGTTGGTGGCGGGGTCGTCGGTGTCGGGCATGGTGATGGGCTCGTCCCAGAAGCGCCAGCCGTCGATGCCGTCGGGCGACTCTGCCACGGCGAAGAACGACTTGCGGTCGGCACCCTCGACGCGGCACACCAGCAGGTAGCGGCCGTCGAGCTTGATGGCGCCGGCGTTGAGCACGGCGTTCATCATGATGCGCTGCATGAGGTAGGGGTTGTCGTGCTCGTTGAAGTCGTAGCGCCACTCCAGCGGCGTGTGCTCGGCCGTGAGTATGGGGTATAGGTACTTCTCGTAGATACCGTTACCACCCTCGATCACTTGGTTCTTGCGCTGAAGCAGTGCCTCGTGGCGCTGGCGTAGTGCCTGTACTTTCTCTTGATAGTTCATGTTGTTTTTGAGGATGTTGAAATTGTCGGCACAAATGTAGCGAAAATCCGCTACATACGCGTACATTTAAGATAAATTTTAATAAGTTTTAATGATAGGTTTTTTTTTCTGACGTTTTCCTTTGCTGTTTCAAGAAATAATCCTTATATTTGCACCATGAAAATTTTACTAACCCATTAAAACTATACGACGATGAAGAGATTTCTACTTATGATGGCCATCGCCAGCATCGCTGGCAGCCAGTGGGGCTTTGCCCAGAACCGCGTGAAGAGCCTCTCGGCAGAGAGGGAGACGATGGACGTGCAGGCAATCAGCCAGGAGGGTCAGACGGTGCGGCTGAGCCGTTACCTCTATGCAGGCTACAACACGCTGTGCCTGCCGATGTCGCTGACTGCCGAGGGTCTGCAGCAGGCCGTCCCCGGTGCCAAGCTGGAGCGTCTGGCCGCCGTCCGCCAGGAGGGCAGCAAGCTCTGTCTCTACTTCGTCGACTGCACACGGGAGGGCATCGAGGCCGGTATGCCTTACCTGATTTTTACGCCGGCAGCCAAGTATATGCAGGTGAAGAATGTTGAGACCACCCGCTACAGCACCGACGCCGTCGCCGTGCGCATGGCCGACAGCCAGGGCAACCGCGTGAGCTTCGGCAGCAGCTGGAACGCCCGTCAGAGCGCCGGTCTCTATGGCATCCCCGCCAAGCAAAACGTGAAGGTGCTGGAGAGCGTGCTGGTGCGCACCACCGGCGAGCAGACCTTCCTGCCCACCCGTTGCGGCGTCAGCTGGGAGAGCCAGTCGGCCACAGCTACGGAGCTGGAGATCAAGCACATCGACAGCACGATGGAGCTGAGTGCCGTGAAGGCAGTAGCCACGGAGGGTGCCCTTGTCGACGTCTACGACCTGAAGGGTAACGCCCTGCTGAAGCAGGTGAAGCCCGCCGACGCAAAGGCTCAGCTGCCTGCCGGTGTCTACATCATCGGTGGCGAGAAGGTGACAATCAAGTAACACACGGTCGCCATGGCATTTGGAAAATGGATTGGCGGCATTATAGGATGGATGGCCGGCGGACCCTTGGGTGCGCTGGCCGGCTATCTTATAGGCTCCCTCTTTGAGTCGGGACTCGACGGTGTGAACACCTTCGAGAACGCCGGCACCTTCGGCCAGGGTACGGGCCGCAGCAGCGGCTTCGGCAGCAGCAGTCAGGCCCGTCAGCAGCAGGGCGACCGCAACAGCTTCCTCTTTGCGCTGCTGGTGCTGTCGTCGTACATCATCAAGGCCGACGGCCGCGCCATGCACTCGGAGATGGAGACGGTGCGCGGTATGCTGCGCCAGAACTTCGGCGAGGGTGCCGTCAGCCAGGGCAACGACATCCTGGCACGGCTCTTCGACGAGCAGAAGCGGGTAGGGTGGACGCAGTTCCAGGGCATCGTCCGGGAGTGCTGTCAGCAGATTAGCCGTAACACCACCTATGCCCAGCGTCTGCAGCTGCTGAACTTCCTCGTGATGGTGGCGCAAGCCGACGGCAGCGTGCCCCAGAGCGAGGTGACCGCCCTACAGGACGTGGCACAGTGGCTCGGCATGTCGGCACAGGAAGTCGACTCCATGCTCCACCTGCAGGGCGACACCTTGGAGGACGCCTACCAGGTGCTCGGCGTCAGTCCCACGGCCAGCGACGACGAGGTGAAGCGTGCCTACCGCAAGCTGGCCCTTGAGCACCATCCCGACAAGGTGGCCGCCCTCGGCGAGGACGTCCGCCGTGCCGCCGAAAAGAAGTTCCAGGAAATCAACGCCGCGAAGGACCGCATCTGGAAAGCCCGCGGATTGTAAAAACTACAAAAAAGTATAGCTCGACGGCTCATAAGCACGACGTGTCAAGAAACAAAAATCTTCAAAAATCTGACAAAATAAGCCTGTCAAAAGCCATTTGTGTTAGATTTTTGAAGATTTTTGTTTAATTCTATGTGTTAGACGTAGCCTCTTATTGTTCGTTAATAAGTCCGCCGGCCGGTGAGGATGAGGTAGCGGGTTTTGGCCTGCAGGTACTCGCTGACGGCGGCATTGTATTGTGTGAGGGCCTGCTGCTGCTGGCGCTGGGCGTCGAGGAGGATCGACATGTTGGTGAGGCCGGCACGGTAGTGCTCGCGGTTGATGCGGAGGTTCTCCTCGGCCCTGACGATGCTCTTCGAGGCTATCTGCGTCTGCTTGTAGGTGCTCTCCAGATTGTCGTAGGCATCCTGTATCTGCAGTGATATCAGCTCGCGCTTGTCCTGTCGGAAGTCAAGCGCTTTCTGTTCCTCAATCTTTGCGCGCTTGTATTCGTGCTTCTCGCTCCAGAAGGCGCTGATGGGAATCTGGACGCCGACGAAGCCCATGGCCCGCGACTGCCAGTCGCCGAAGAACTTGCTGTAGTTGGCCGTACCGCCCACCCCCAGGATGGGCAGGAGGTTGGCCTTGGCAATCTTGCGTTCGAGCACCGACTTCTCTACCCACATGTCGAGCAGCCGCGTCTCGGAGCGGTTCTCCAGGGCCGTCTGCGTGTTCATGGCCAGCTGGTCGGGGGCAATGATCTCCGTGTCGAGCGTGGTGTCGACGTCAATGTCCTCGTCGGCCATACCGATGAACTTTGCCAGGGCACGGCGTAGCAGCCTGCAGCCGTTGCTGGTCTTGATTCGGAGTGCCGACAGCTGGTCGAGGATGAGCTCCACGCTCAGCACGTCGTTCTTGTTGACGATGCCGTTCTCGTAGATGTTGGTGGCATCCTGGAGGATGGACTTCAGCTCTACCTCCATGGCATCGAGGATCTTGTCGGTCTCGTGGAGCTCCAGAATCTTGTAGTAGAGGAACTCCGTACTCATCACAATCTGGTCGTCGGTCACATCCTTCTGCAGGTTGCGGGCATCCACCTGGAGATCGGCGAGCTTGTTGTAGTTGGTGAGTCTGCCGCCGGTATACACCGGCTCTATGAGCGTCAGTCCGGCACTGGTGCCTTTCTTGATGAACTTCAGGGTGAAGTCGTCGACGGTGAGAGCGCCGTCAGTCTCCAGGATATCATTCATTTCGGCCACATCCTCCTTGTCGAAGATAGGGTACTTGATGAGGTGGGTGGTAGCCTCGAAGTGAAAGGCCGACGCGCCGAGCGTGGGGAAGTATTTCGAGCGGGCATACTTCTGCTGCTCCTTGGCCGCGAGGATGTCGTTCTCGGCGTTCTTCGCCATCGTGTTGCCAGCACGGGCCGCCGCCACGCACTCTTTCAGCGTCATCACCTTCTGGGCTGTGGCGGGCATTGCCAGCGTGCAGAGCCCCAGGAGTGTCGTTATGATCAAAGGACGGTTATTCTTCATATTCTTCTTCATCTTCAACGTTTACAGAGTTATACTTTTGTCTGACCAGGCAGTAGCCCACGGGGATCATGGTGACGATGAACAGCATCGACACCAGGGCGCCAAGGCTGATGACCACACCCATCGGGCCCCACAGCGGCGTGTTCTTGATGACCATCGGGATGACACCCATCGAGGCGGCCATCGAGGTGAGGAACACGGGACGGAAGCGGCGCTTGGCCGACTCCAGGGCGGCGGCAGCGATGTCGAGCCCCTCCTTCTGGCGCAGTTCCTCGGCATAGTCGATCATGATGATGCCGCAACGGGTGATGAGGCCCATCAGGGCGATGAATCCCAGCACGCCGGTGGCTCCGAACTCCTGTCGGAAGATGAACAGTCCGAGGGCGCCGCCCAGCAGCGAGAATCCCAGTGAGTACATGATCAGCAGCGTCAGGGGTATGCTCTTCAGGTGGAAGACGATGATGAAGAAGATGAGGATGACGGCAATCTCCATACCGAGGTACAGCTGCGGACGGTAGGTGGCCTCCATGTCGGCCTGTCCACCCTTCTTCAGCGTGGTGCCTTCGGGGAGTCGCAGCGTCTTCAGGTCGTCATACACCTCGCGTGTCACCTGTCCCACCTTGGCATGGCGTGCCAGCATACCGAAGACGGCCGCCGTACGCTGACCGTTGGTGCGGGTGACGGTGCCGTCGGTCCATTCGGGCTTGACGGTGGCCACCTGCGACAGCGGTGTCGACGTCACCGTGGGCAGCAGTCCCGTGACGCGGATATTCTTGAAGTCGTCGATGTTCTGGCTGTTGTGGTGGGCGTCCTTGATGACGACGCTCACCTCGTGGTCGCCCTCCCAGACGGAGGTGACGGGGATGCCGCCGCCGTAGCGCATGGCGAAGTTCAGCGACAGCAGCGACTTGCTCAGTCCGAAGCGGTTGGCCTCCTCGGGGTTCATGATGACCTCCAGGCTGTTGTTCGTCGAGCCGAAGCTGGTGTTCAGCACGGCGATGTCGGCATTGTGCGACAGGCGGTTCCTGATGCTGTCGATGGCCACGTGGAGGCTGTCGAGATTGTCGCCGGCCACCTGTACCTCGATGGGGTAGGCACGGTCGGAGTATTCTATCTGTCGGAAGAGCACCTGTGCGTCGGCGAAGTGGTAGGCGTACTGCTCCGCGTAGTCGTCGAGCATTCCCTGCGTCTCGGCATCGTTGTGGGTGTTCACGATGAACTGTGCGAAGTGCGTACCGCCGAAGTTGGGGATGAACGTTGCGTGGAAACGTGGGGAGCCGCTGCCGTAGAACGTCGTCAGGTTCTCCACTCGCGGGTCTTTCCTAAGGATCGTCGCCAGACTGTCGGCCACCTTCGCCGTATAGTGAAGGTCGGTGCCTGTAGGCAGGAAGATGTCCACGGCAAACTGGTTGCGCTCGGCACGTGGCATCAGACGCTGCGGGATGACGGTCATGAGCAGGCCGCCCACCACGATGGAGACCAGTCCGACGGCCATGGTCAGCTTCCTGTTGCGGAAGCAGACGTCAATGAGGCGGTCATAGCCCTTCTGCATGACGTCGAGCATCGAGGCCCTGCCGCCTTGGCGGCCGCTGCTGGCCTGCTGCTGGCGCAGTCCCTGGCGTATGAAGTGGTGCTGCAGGATGGGTACCACGAAGATGGCGACGACCAGCGACACCACGAGCACAATGCTGATGGAGTAGGGGAACCACTGCAGGAAGTCGTGGATCACCTGGTCGGTGGTGAAGATCAGCGGGAAGAACGTGATGCTGATGACCAGCGTGGCGGTGATGATGCTCTTCACGAACTCGCGCGACGACTCGATGGCCGCCTTCCAGCGGCTGATGCCACTGTCGAGCTTGTCCAGGTAGCAGTCTACCACCACCACGGCATCGTCGACAATCATTCCCAGCGACACGATGAGTGCCGCCAGCGTCACGCTGTTGATCTCGACGCCGAAGACCAAGAACAGTGCCAGCGACGAGAAGATGGTGATGGGGATGGTGGTCACGGCGACGCCTGCCACTCTCAGAGGCAGCATCAGCATGACGACGATGATGACCGAGACGATGGCAATGAGCATCTCCCACATGAAGTCGCGGATGGAGTGGTCCACCACATGAGACTGGTCGCTGATGATGTTGATATGTACGTCGTCGGGGAGTGTCGCCTTGTACTCACGGATGGTCTCCTTCACCATCGTGCCGAACTCGATGATGTTCTTGCCCTTCGTCATCTGCAGCGACATCAGCACACACTTCTTGCCGTTATTCGTGATGTACTGCCGGGGATCGGGATATTCGCGCTCAATGGTGGCGATGTCGCCCAGTCGCACGACACCTCCCGTGGGGTCGCTGCTGATGATGGTCTGTGCCAGGTCGTTCTCCGTGTTCAGCGACGAGCGAATGTGGATGGAGCGGCTCAGCTTACCGTCGGCCAGACTGCCGGTATAGATGGTACCCGTCAGCCCCGAGATCTTGCTCATCAGCATGGCGGTGTTGATGCCGTAAAGCGACAGACGGTCGCGGTCAAGGTAGATGGACAGCTGCTCCTTCTGGCCACCCATGCGGATGATGTTCGCCAGGCTGGGCACGCTGCGGAGCTTGTCGCTCAAGCCGTCGGCATAGTCGCCCATCTCGCGGTAGCTCTTCTCGTCGCTCTCCAGCGTCAGCAGCATCGTCGACGACTCGCCGAAGTCATCGTTGGCAATTACCCCCAGCACACCGGGCGGCAGCGTCAGCTTGAACAGCGTCAGACGCTCCTTCAGCTTGTTCCAGAACTCGGTCTTTGCCTTCACCGAGGGGTCCAGGTAGACAACGGCGGCGCAACCGTCGTTGAAACTCAGCGTCATCGTCCTCTTCTTGTTGATCTCCTTGAACGTCCACAGGAATTCCTCCAGCGGCTTGGCCAGCTGCTTCTCAACCTCGGCAACGGAGGCACCGGGGTAGACGCCGACCACCAGTCCTACGGGCAGTTCGAACTGCGGGAACTCGTCCTTCGGTATCTTGATGAGCGAGAAGACGCCGGCCAACATCATAATGGCAACCAGCAGCAGCGTGATGTTTTTGTGACGTATGGCTGACGTCACCAAGTCGGTCTTATTCTTCATCGCTTGTTACTTTTGCTGTTCACTCTTTACCGACATCCCCTCGCAGACCTTGTTCTGTCCTTCGACAATGACAAGGTCGCCAGGCGTCAGACCCGACTCAATCACTACACCCTCGCTGATAATGTCGCCCGTCAGCACGTTCTGGCGGTGTGCCTTGCCCTCGCTGACAGTCCATACGAACTTGTCCTGACCACTGATGCTGATGGCCTGCTGGGGGACAACGATGGCGTAGTCGCCACTGGCGCTCTCCATGCGTACCTTACATACCATGCCGGGGAGCAGCGTGTGACGGCGGTTGTCGACAATGGCCTTCACGCCGTAGCTGTGGCTCACCGCCGTGGCTGCCACACTACGACTGGCAATCCTGCCCGTGAAGATGCTGTCGCCAAGGGCGTCGACGACAAAGGTGACAGGGTCGCCGACATTCACCTTGCCAATCTCCTTCTCGGGTACCGACAGCTTCACCTTCACACGGTCAATCTTCACCAGGCGGAAACCCGTCACGCCGATGACAGCGTTGGCACCCTCGTGGACATTGCTCGAGGCAACAAAGCCGTCGAAAGGAGCGTGAAGCACAATCTCACTGACACTCTTGCGCGAGATGGCCTCGGCGGCACGGGCCTTGGCCAGCGCCGTCTCCATCTCGACCATCTTGATCTCGGGAAGCGTTCCCTTCTCGTAGAGGTCCTTCAGACGACGATAAGCGTCCTCGGCCTGGTTCAGCGTGGCGGCGCTGATCTCGTGGGCATTACGAACGTTCTGACCGTCGACCTCTGCCAATGCCTGTCCTTTCCTGACAAACTGGCCCTCTTCGGCCATCACTCTCACCACCGTGCCGATGACGCCAAACGTGACGTTCGCACCATCCTCCTCCTCGATGGTCCCCATATAGCTCTTGCCAACAGTATGGGTGCTCACAGCCACCTTCATGGTCTTCACGCTGACACCACGGTCTCCTGTCCCTTCTCCTTTCTCTCCTTTCTCTCCTTTCTGGGAACACGATGTGCAGCCCATGGCTACGATGAGGCTCCAGACTAGTAAGGTATAAAAACGCATCATAGTTTTTCTCTTAATTATTTGTAATTTCGTTCGCAAAGGTACGAAAAAATGTGAGAAAAACAAGCATTCCTCCTTTTCTTTTCGAAGAAATTTGGTCGTTTCCTCCTTTTTTTGTATTTTTGCAGGCGTGAAACAGCAACCCCTTCTCGTTCCTGATGACTGTACGGAGGTTCTCCTCCACGCTTGTTGTGCGCCCTGCTCCTCGGCTATCGTCGAGTGGCTCGTAGCCAATGGCGTGCGCCCCACAATTTTCTACTATAACCCCAACATCTGGCCCCGCGAGGAGTACGAGATACGCAAACGCGAGAGCCAGCGCCACGCCGAGAGCCTCGGCATCCGTTGGATTGACGGTGACTATGAGCATGAGGCGTGGAGACAGTGGGTTGGTTGTCGAGGAACGAGGAACGAGGAGGCGTATGATCCGGCTTTGGAGCCGGAACGGGGACGACGCTGCGAGGCGTGCTTCACGCTGCGCCTGACGGCTGCTGCCCGCAAGGCGCAGGAGCTGGGCATCCGTTACTTCACCACCACCCTGGCCTCCAGCCGTTGGAAGAGCCTGGAGCAGATAGAGCGTGCCGGACGCCGCGCCGAGCAAATCGTCAACGAAAGTACACAAAAAGAAGGTATAGCTCGACGGCCCGAAGGGGAAAGTCAACCGTCCCATTTGTGTAGTTTCTGGGCACAGAACTGGCGGAAGGGTGGGCTGCAGCAGCGGCGCAACGAGCTGTTGAAGGAGTACGGCTTCTATAACCAGCAGTACTGCGGCTGCGAGTTCTCGGCCAGTCGGATTGTGGAAGGAGGAGAGTGGAAGGAGGTGCTGCGCCAGCAGATGCGTGAGGCGAAGAAGCAGCACCGGGAGCAGCTGGCACGGATGTCGGAGGAGATTGTTGAGAAGCTTGCGAAGAAACTCTCCATCTCTCAATGTATCATGGCCTACTGGCCGTTGAAAGACGAGGTGGATATCCGGCCGTTGATAGACCAGCTGGTGGTTCAGGGCAAGACCGTCCTCCTGCCGAAGGTCGTTGACGGCGAGACGATGGAGCTGCGCCGCTACACCTCCCGCGACGACCTCCGTGAGGGCGCCTTCCGCATCATGGAGCCCGTCGGCGAGCCGTTCACCGACTACGACGCGATTGACGTGGCGCTGGTGCCCGGCATGGCGTTCGATGCCGCCGGACACCGCTTAGGACGTGGAAAGGGCTACTACGACCGCTTCCTGGCCGAACACCTTGCCCCTTGCTCCTCGCCCCTTGCCCCTCGATTGATCGGCGTCTGCTTCCCCTTCCAGCGTGTGGCGGAGGTGCCGAGTGAGGAGCACGATGTTTGTATGGAAGAAATCATTTAAGAATTTAAGAGTTGAAGTCTAACGATATGCAAGAAAACAGTAAAGGATACATCTATTTCATCTGCCTGGTGTCGGCCATGGGCGGTCTGCTCTTCGGCTACGACTGGGTGGTCATTGGCGGTGCGAAACCGTTCTATGAGTTGTTCTTCGGCATCAGCGAGTCGCCGGTATTACAAGGTGTGGCGATGTCGACGGCACTGGTGGGTTGTCTCGTCGGCGCGATGGTGGCTGGTGCCGCTGCCGACCGTTATGGCCGTAAGCCCCTCCTGACGACAGCCGCCGTGCTGTTCACGGTGTCGGCCATAGGCACGGGACTTTTCAACGACTTCACGATGTTCAATATCGCCCGCTTCGTGGGCGGTGTCGGCATCGGCGTGGCCTCGGCCCTGTCGCCGATGTACATTGCCGAGGTCAGTCCGACGGCCATCCGTGGACGGATGGTGAGTCTGAACCAGATGACCATCGTGCTGGGCATCCTCGCGGCACAGGTGGTGAATATGCTGCTGGCCCGTGACACCTCGGTCGTCGAGAGCCAGGCATGGAACGTGGCCTGGGGCTGGCGCTGGATGTTCTGGGCCGAGACGGTGCCCGCCGCCCTGTTCCTGGTGATGAGCTTCTTCATTCCGGAGAGTCCGGTGTACTTAAAATTGAAGAATGTAAGAATTGAAGAATTGAAGTTGAAGAATGAAAAAATGGAGTCGTGCTCATCTGACGAAAAAGACTTCAATTCTTCAATTCTTCAATTCTTCAATTCTCCTTATAAGAAGGTCCTCGTGCTGGGACTTGTCATCGCCGTGTTCCAGCAATGGTGCGGCACGAATGTCATCTTCAACTATGCGCAGGAGATCTTCGTGGGTGCCGGCTTCGACGTCGACGGGATGTTCATCAACATTGTCATCACGGGCATTGCCAATGTGCTGTTTACGTTCGTTGCTCTCTACACCATTGAGCGCTGGGGACGCCGTACGCTGATGCTCATCGGTGCCGGCGGCCTGGGACTGATCTACCTGACGTTGGGCACCTGCTACTTCCTCGAGGTGAAGGGGGTGATGATGGTGGTACTCGTCGTGACGGCCATCTCGGTCTATGCCATGACGCTGGGCCCTGTGACGTGGACGCTGCTGGCCGAGATATTCCCCCACCGCATCCGTGGTGTGGCGATGGCCACGTGTACCTTCGCCTTGTGGGTGGGCTGCTGCACGCTGACGTTCTCGTTCCCGTCGATGAACGCCGCGCTGGGTAGCAGCGGCACGTTCTGGATCTATTCCGCCATCTGCCTCTGTGCCTTCATCTTCCTCTATCGCCGTTGTCCCGAGACGAAGGGTAAGAGCCTGGAGATGCTGGAGCAGGAGTTGGCCATGTAGATGAGAGATAAGAGATAATAGATAAGAGATATCTGAAGAGTGAATAGTGAGAAATGAATCATAAGAAGTTTTGGGGGCTAACCGCCATTCTGGTCTGGGGGGCTACGGGCGTCGCGGCTCAGACCATCGCCGAGGAGTTGTATGCCGATGTGCGCCGTGCGGCAGGGCTACATTACACCCAGCCTGTGCCCGTGTCGCCTCACGACACCCCGGCGCCGGCAGGTAAGACCCCTTTCTACATCAACCATTTCAGCTGTCCTTCCGCTTACTATCTGGAGCGGCAGGAGTACTATGACGACCCTTACGAGACCCTGATGAAGGCCGACAGTCTGGGAAAGCTGACGGACATCGGCCGTGAGGTGCTTGTCAGGGTGACGCAGCTCAGGAGCGAAGCCCGTGAGAAGACCGGCGAGCTGACGGAGGTTGGCAAGCAGCAGGCCCGTGAGTTGGCGCGTCAGCTGACCATACGGTTGCCCGAGGTGTTCACCGACAATACCTTCGTCGACGGACGTTCCATCGTCGAGAACCACTGTCTGCTGACGTTGGGCGAGGCCGCCTTGCAGATATCGCGTGCCCACCATCCGATGGGTATGTTCATCGATGCCTCGCATCGCACCCGGTCGTGGATGGACGCTGAGGACAAGGTACTCGAGGAGCAGCGTAACAACCCCGAGGCGATGGCCTGTTATAATGAGTTCACGAAGCGCTGGGCCCCCGACGACCAGCGGCTGATGAGGGTGCTCTTCAACGATCCCGACTATGCTGCCGGCATCGATGCCGCCGCCCTGAGCCGTCAGCTCTTCGACCTTGCGGGCAGTCCGCAATATGAAGTCTCCGCTGTCAGTCAACACTTCAACCTCTTCGATATCTTTACGTTTGAAGAGATTCACCGTCACTGGATGCGTCGCAATGCCTGGGCCTACATACGCTATGGCGGATGCACGCTGAACGGCGGTCACCAACCCTATATCCAGCGTCAGCCGCTATGGAACCTGATTCACCAGGGCGACAGTATCATGAAGCTCGACTATCCGGTAGTCCATCTGCGCTATACCCATGAGAATGTGGTGATGTCGCTCGTCTGTCTGTTGGAGCTCGACGGCTATGGTGTGCAGACCAGCTGTCTCGACTCCCTTGAGGCCTACGGATGGGCCGACTACCGTATCTCTCCGCTTGGTGGCAGCATGGTCTTCGTGCACTACCGTAGCGACAAGAACGACCCCGACCCCTTGGTGCGTGTGTTGCTGAACGGGCGTGAGGCACGGCTGCCCATTGCGAGCGACTGTGCGCCCTACTACCATTGGCAGGATGTGAAGCGCTATTACCTGCGGAAGCTTTATGCCTACGCCCGAGAGAGGAATGAAGAATAGAACGATGAAGATGATTATGCGTATATTATTGTATATGGTATTCTGTCTGCTGGCTGTCGGCGCCGACGCACAGCCTGTCTACGAGATCATCAAGAAGAAGCCGGTCTATGCCTCGTGCAACTACGACACCTATCCCGACAGTATCCCCGACAACCTGACGCCCCCGCCGGGAGGCAAGCGTCCTTTCTATATCTCGCACTACGGACGCCACGGCTCACGTTACATCAACCGGCGGTCGGGCTATGACATCCCCTACAGGATGATGGTCCAGGCAAATGCCGTGAACGAGCTGACGGTATCAGGAAGGGATGTCCTCAGCGAGATGAACCTCGTCCTTCTGGACTCTGAGGACCGCTGGGGCGACCTGACAGCTCTCGGAAAGATTCAGCACCGCATGATAGCCCGTCGCATGATAACCCGCTTCCCGGAGGTCTTTGCCGACTCAGCCACCGTCTCTGCCCGCAGCACCACGGTGCCCCGTTGTATCATGTCCATGGAGTCGGCCATGATGGAGCTGGCACAGCGCAACCCCCAGCTGCGCATCTCGATGGATGCCTCGAAGAGCACCCAGTGGTACATGAACCATCAGGACCCGCTGCTGAGCAAGAAAAAGCTGGCGCCTGAGGCCCAGAAAGCTTACGACGACTATATCGCCAGCCGTCTGGGCAACAGCCGTCTGATGGAGCTTCTCTTCAAGAACCCCGACATTGTCAAGGAGCTGATCGATGAGTCGTTCTTCAACTATTACCTGATGAAGATGGGACTCTTCCAGAAGAACACATATCCCAACCAGGAGAATTATATCGCCAGCCTCTTCACCATCGACGACCTTTACCGTATGTGGCAGATTGACAATGCCCTGTGGTACTTGGAGTACGGCTTCTGTCCGCTCAACGGTGGCGACTACCCGTATAGCCAGCGTCACCTGTTGCGCCAGCTGATAGCCGATGCCGACAGCTGCATACGCCTCAGTCGTCCCGGTGCCCAGCTGCGCTTCGGCCACGATACCGTCCTGCTACCGCTGGTCTGTCTGATGGGGCTCAACGGCTACGACCTGAAGACCACCGATCTCGACGAGATTGAGCGCCGCGGCTGGTGGTGCTCCAGTGTGTTCCCCATGGGCGGCAACCTGCAGTTCATCTTCTACCGCCGTAATCCCAAGGACAAGGACGTGCTCTTCAAAGTGCTGCTGAACGAACAGGAGGCCAAGCTGCCCATCCTCGCCGTCAGCGGCCCTTACTACCGCTGGAGTGACTTCCGTCGCTACTGTCTGAATAAGATTGACCGCTACGAGAAGAGAAGAAACAAGGCAACTACTACTAAAACGAAATAAGAAACAATGGTTAAAGCATGGAGAGAGATAGTGACCATCCCGACCTATGAGATTGGGAAGGCTGAGAAGGCCCCGATGTTCCTGGAGAAGCGCGTCTACCAGGGATCGAGTGGGGTGGTGTACCCGTACCCTGTCATCGAGTCGATAGCCGACGAGCCGACGCCCCATGAGTGGAGCGTGGTATGGCTGGAGAACGAGTATATCAAGGTGATGGTGATGCCCGAGCTGGGTGGCCGCATCCAGATGGCCTACGACAAGATCAAACAGCGCCACTTCGTCTACTACAACCACGTCATCAAACCCGCCCTCGTCGGCCTTGCCGGACCGTGGATCTCCGGCGGTATCGAGTTCAACTGGCCGCAGCACCACCGTCCGTCGACCTACTCGCCCGTCGACTCGCTGATTGTCGAGAACGAGGACGGGAGTGTCACCGTCTGGGTGAACGAGATGGAGCGGATGTTCCACCAGAAGGGTGCTGCCGGTTTCACGCTGCGCCCCGGCTGCGCCTACCTCGAGATACAAGGCCGTGTCTCGAACCGTACGCCGCTGCCGCAGACCTTCCTTTGGTGGGCAAACCCCGCCGTGGAGGTGAACGACCAGTACCAGAGCGTGTTCCCGCCCGACGTGAATGCCGTCTTCGACCACGGCAAGCGCGCCGTCTCCAGCTTCCCCATCGCCACGGGCACCTATTACAAGATGGACTACTCCGCCGGTGTCGATATCTCGAACTATCGGAACATCCCCGTGCCGACATCGTATATGGCCGTCAACTCGAAGTACGACTTCGAGGGTGGCTACGAGAACGACAGCCACGGCGGTATGCTACACGTCGCCAGCCACCACTATTCGCCCGGCAAGAAGCAATGGACGTGGGGCAATGGCGACTTCGGACGTGCGTGGGACAGGAATCTCACGGATTATACATTATCCAAAGGATATCGTCCTTACATCGAGCTGATGGCGGGCGTCTATACCGAGAACCAGCCCGACTTCACGTGGCTCATGCCCTACGAGGAGAAGCAGTTCGTGCAGTACTTCATGCCCTATCGCGAGATTGGCATCGTGAAGCAGGCGAGCAAGGACTTTATCATGAATATTGAGGAGTCTTCGAGTAACGAGGAAGGAGTAACGAGGAAGGAGATAAGATTCAGGGTGCTGGCAACGTCGAAGCAGGAGGTACGTATCGTCCTCCAAAACAAGAAGGGTGAGACCTATTACGACCAGATAGTGACGATGTCGCCCGAGGAGGTGTTTGAGCAGACCGTCGACGTCAAGGACGCTACGATGGACGACCTGCTCTTTACCATCCGTAAGAGTAACCAGTCTCCCCTCCCTTGGGGAGGGGTAGGGGGTGGGCTTTCTTGGCAGTCTGAGCCCGACGATATCCGTCCCATCCCCGATGCCGCTGAGGCCGCGCTGTCGCCTGAGGACACGAAGACCAACGACCAGCTTTACCTGACGGGCATCCATCTGGAGCAATACCGCCATGCTACGTGGTCGGCCCTCGACTACTACGAGGAGGCGTTGCGCCGCGATCCTAACGATGTGCGCTGCCTGAACCAGACGGGACTGTGGTATCTGCGCCGTGGCCGTTTCGACAAGGCGGAGGACTACCTGCGTAAGGCTGTGAAGATCTGGCAGAAGCGCAATCCGAACCCCTACGATGGTGAGGCCATCTTCAACCTGGCCCTCTGTCTGAAATACCAGAACCGCCCACAAGAGGCCTATGAGCTCTTCTGGAAGTCGACGTGGAACAAGGCGTGGGCCGATGCCGGCTACTTCGAGGCTGCCTGCATCAGCGTCAGCCAGGGCCGTTACGACGATGCCCTCGACGAGCTGAACCGTTCGCTCCTCTTCAACAGCTGTAACCACAAGGCCCGTGCGCTGAAGGCTGCCGTCCTCCGGAAGATGGACGCGACGGCTGAGGAGCGCGAACAGCTGATGACGGCGTCGCTGGCGCTCGACCGCTTCAACTATGGCATCCTCTACGAGCAGTACCTGCTGACACGCGATGAGGACGTCTTGAAACAGATGCAGACGATGATGCACGACAGCGCATACAACTACCACGAGCTGGCCCTCGACTACGCACAGGCTGGACTGTGGCAGGAGTGTCTCGACATCTTACGGTTGGCTACCGTGCCCCATCCGCTCACCTATTATTATATAGGCTGGGCACAGCTCGGACTGGGCGATGGCGTGGCAGCCAACGCCGCCTTCGAACAGGCGGAGCAGATGGACAGTTACTGCTGTTTCCCCAATCGTCTGGAGGATGTCCTGGTGCTGACGTTGGCCAAGACGATGAATCCCGATGGTGCCCGCGCACCCTATTATCTCGGCTGTCTTTACTATGACAAGCGGCAGTATGACCTCGCACTTGAGAACTGGGAGCTGTCGGCCCGTCTCGACCCTGAGTTCCCGACCGTCTGGCGTAACCTGGCCTTGGTGCGCTTTAACAAGAACCTCCCCCCGGCATCCGCCGAAGAGAGGGGGCGGCAGGCCGTCGAATACATGGAGCGCGCTTTCCGCCTCGACGAGAGCGACGCCCGTATGCTCATGGAGCTCGACCAGCTCTACAAGCGTCTGAAACGCCCCTATCAGGAGCGTCTCGACTTCCTGCAGAAGTATCCGCAACTGATTCAGCAGCGCGACGACCTCGTGCTCGAAGAGATAACGCTCCTCAACCAGCTCGGACACTATGAGGAGGCGAAGGCGAAGCTCGATGCCCACAAGTTCCATCCCTGGGAGGGTGGCGAAGGCAAGGTGCCGGCACAGTACCAGCTCTGTCGCATCGAGTTAGCCAAGCAACTACTATCGGAGAGCGGAGGCGAAGCTGTTCGGTTGCTGGAAGAGTGTCTCGTCTATCCGCCACACCTCGGCGAGGGCCGTCTCTATGGTGCTCAGGAGAACGACATCTATTACTATCTCGGCGTGGCTTACGACGGCCTCGGCCAGAAGGAGAAAGCCCGTGAGTGCTGGGAGCAGGCGACGAAGGGACCGCAGGAGCCCGTTGCCGCGATGTACTACAACGACGCCAAGCCCGAGAAGATATTCTATCAGGGACTGGCCCTCCGCAAACTGGGTCGCGACGACGAGGCCAACGGCCGCTTCTACCGTCTCATCAACTACGGCAAACAGCACCTCTATGAGCACCAGACGATGGACTACTTCGCCGTGTCGCTGCCCGACCTGCTCATCTGGGATTCCTCCCTCGACACGATGAACCGCCGCCATTGTCTCCTGATGCTGGCGCTGGGCTATCGTGGCATGGGCGACGAGGCACGTGCGGAGCGCTATTTCAGGGAGCTGGAATCAAATTAATGCGCTTTTTCTTGGTTTTTAGCTTGATTTGCAGTACCTTTGCACCCCAAATTGAAAATCGAAAATTAGTAAATCGTAAATAATATAGATGTTTGAGAATTTAAGCGAACGACTGGAACGGTCGTTCAAGATACTGAAAGGTGAGGGAAAAATCACCGAGATCAACGTCGCCGAGACCCTGAAGGACGTACGCCGCGCCCTGCTCGATGCCGACGTGAACTACAAGGTAGCCAAGTCATTTACCGACAGCGTCAAGCAGAAAGCCATGGGCATGAACGTGCTGACGGCTATCAAGCCCAGCCAGCTGATGGTGAAGATCGTACACGACGAGCTCACCGAGCTGATGGGTGGCAAGGCCGTGGAGCTGAAGCTGGAGTCGCGTCCTGCCATCATCCTGATGTCTGGTCTGCAGGGCTCAGGTAAGACCACGTTCACGGGCAAGCTGGCTAACCTGCTGAAGACCCGCCAGCACAAGAACCCGCTGCTGGTGGCCTGCGACGTCTACCGTCCTGCCGCTATCGAGCAGTTGAAGGTTGTTGCCCAGACTGTCGGTGTCGATGTCTATACCGAGGAGGGTAACAAGAACGTCGTCGAGATAGCCCAGAACGCCATCCGCAAGGCCAAGCAGGAGTCGTACAACGTCGTCATCGTCGATACCGCCGGCCGTCTGGCCGTCGACGAGGAGATGATGGACGAGATCAGTCGTCTGAAGGAGGCCATCAACCCTGACGAGACGCTGTTCGTAGTCGACTCGATGACCGGTCAGGACGCCGTGAACACCGCCAAGGAGTTCAACGACCGTCTGGACTTCGACGGCGTGGTGCTGACGAAGCTCGACGGTGACACCCGTGGTGGTGCCGCCCTCTCCATCCGTACCGTCGTCACGAAGCCCATCAAGTTCGTGGGTACTGGCGAGAAGATGGAGGCCATCGACGTGTTCCACCCCGAGCGTATGGCCGACCGTATCCTCGGCATGGGCGACGTCGTTTCACTCGTGGAGCGTGCGCAGATGCAGTTCGACGAGGAGGAGGCCAAGAAGCTCGAGAAGAAGATCCGCAAGAACAAGTTCGACTTCGACGACTTCATGGGTCAGATCCAGCAGATCAAGAAGATGGGTAACATCAAGGAGCTGGCAGCGATGATTCCCGGCGTGGGCAAGCAGATCAAGGACCTCGACATCGACGACAACGCCTTCAAGCAGATTGAGGCCATCATCCAGTCGATGACGCCGAAGGAGCGCCAGAACCCCGACATCATCAACCAGAGCCGCCGTCAGCGTATTGCCCGTGGCTCCGGCACGAAGCTCGAGGACGTGAACCGCCTGATGAAGCAGTTCGACCAGACGCGCAAGATGATGAAGATGGTCAGCGGCATGGGCTCCAGCCGCATGGCCCAGATGGCTAATGCCATGAAGACTATGAAGAGACCATAAGTCCCATAACTCCCATAAGACCCATTGGCCCCATAGGCCCCATAAGACCCATAAAGAACTATGCAGTTAATTGACGGAAAAGCAACGGCAGCAGCCATCAAGGCCGAGATTGCCGAGGAAGTGAAGGCCATCATGGCCGCTGGTGGCAAGCAGCCCCATCTGGCCGCCGTGCTGGTAGGCCACGATGGTGGCTCTGAGACCTACGTAAAGAACAAGGTGCTGGCCTGCGAGGCCTGCGGCTTCAAGTCGACCCTCATCCGCTATGAGGACGACATCACCGAGGAGGAGCTCCTGGCCTGTGTTGACAAGCTGAACAAGGACGCCGATGTCGATGGCTTCATCGTCCAGCTGCCCTTGCCGAAACATATCGATGAGCAGAAGATTATCGAGGCCATCGACTACCGTAAGGATGTCGACGGCTTCCACCCCATCAACGTGGGACGCATGGCCATCGGCCTGCCCTGCTTCATCTCGGCCACGCCGCTGGGCATCATCACCCTGCTGAAGCGTTACGGCATCGAGACGTCGGGCAAGAAGTGCGTCATCCTCGGCCGTTCGAACATCGTTGGCAAGCCCATGGCCCAGCTGATGATGCAGAAGCAGTATGGCGACTCGACGGTTACCGTCTGCCACTCGCGTTCGAAGACGCTGAAGGAGGAGTGCCGCGCTGCCGACATCATCATCGCCGCCATCGGCAGTCCTGAGTTCGTCACCGCCGACATGGTGAAGGACGGTGCCGTCATCGTCGACGTGGGTACCACCCGTGTCCCCGATGCTACGCGCAAGAGCGGCTTCCGTCTCTGTGGCGACGTGAAGTTCGACGAGGTGGCTCCGAAATGCTCGTTCATCACCCCCGTCCCCGGTGGCGTCGGTCCCATGACCATCTGTTCGCTGATGAAGAACACCCTGGCCGCCGGCAAACGCGAATACTATAAATGACCGCAGAGGAGTACTACCGGAAAGGTAACGAGTACCGCAAGCAGAGCCAGTGGCACGAGGCCATCAATTGCTATATCGAGGCCATCAAGCTTGACCCCGACAGCCCTGCTGTCGAGGCCAAGCGGATGCTCGACGACATCATGGCCTTCTACTGCAAGGATATGTACAACCCCTGAACACGACGAAAGTCCCCTGACGACAACGCAAAAGTCCCTATGTTTGAACGCTTAAAGCAGAAATACCGTGAGTTCAGGGAGTGGCAGCGACACCCCCATCAGGTGAAGCCACTCTCGGAGGAGGAGCACGACTGCGCCACCTGCGGCACCCATTTCACGGGCAACTACTGTCCCCGTTGCGGACAGTCGTCGACGATAGGGCGCTACTCGCTGAAGCGGGCGCTGCTGCTGTTCCTCGACGTCTGGGGACTGGGCAACCGCGGCATGTTCCGCACGCTGAGGGACCTGCTGCTGCGTCCGGGCTACATGATCCGCGACTACCTGGGAGGTATGCAGATGGCCTACTTCCCGCCGTTCAAGATGTTCTTCCTCCTCGCCGCCTTGTCGGTTGTCATCGAGGGCGGGGTGAACATCCACATGGAGAACCGTCTGCAGAAGAGTGCGGAGGATTTTGAGGAGGGCTTCAAGATGTCGCACAATGGCGAGTCGATTGACGAGGTGAGGAAGCAGAAGACCGACGAGGGGGAGAGGGTCGCCTTCGACTTTATGATAGGGCTGCGCGACGTTGTGAAATGGTCGAACGACCACCCGACGGCCGTCTCGCTGCTCTGGCTCCTGGTGTTCTCGGGGCCCCTCTACCTGTTCTTCCGCCGCAGTCCCAGCTATCGCGACATCCGCTACCCGGAGTTCTTCGTGGCAATGGTCTACACCACGAACATGATGTCCGTCTACACCATCGTCTGTGGCCTGTTCTGTCTGGGCAATAGTACACAGGCGGCGTGTATGCTGCTGAGCATCATCCCACTGAAACAGCTGTCGGGATACTCCTACCGTCGTACGCTGATAAACATCGTCACGGCCTTCGCCCTGTTGATTGTGACGATAGTGTTTTTATCCGTTCTTTTCGGTATCGTGATGGGTTACATCGGGTAATTGCACATATTTATTCAGCGTTTGTGCAAAAATATACAATTTTCAAGAAATAATGGTCTTTTTCTTTTGCCATTTGCTCAGTTATTTGTACCTTTGCACCCCGAATTCGGAAATTAATGCATTAAACAAGTAATATGGCAAAAATGAAAGGCGCCATTGTGGTGGATACTGAGAGGTGCAAGGGATGCCAGTTGTGCATCATTGCCTGCCCCCAGAATGTCATCGCCATGGCCGGAAAAGTGAATCTGCACGGCTATCCCTATGTGGAGGCCGCCAACGAGGATGCCTGTGTGGGCTGTGCCTCGTGTGGCATCGTCTGTCCCGACGGCTGTATCACCGTGTATCGTAAAAAAGTGGAGGAGTAAAGTATGGAGAAAGTAATCGAGAACTCGCTTGCTACCAAAGGGACGCAAGAAGTTGTATTGATGAAAGGCAACGAGGCTATTGCCCACGCTGCTATTCGTTGCGGATGCGACGGCTATTTCGGCTATCCTATTACTCCGCAGAGTGAGGTCATCGAGACGCTGGCTGAGCTGAAGCCTTGGGAGACCACCGGTATGCAGGTGGTACAGGCTGAGAGCGAGCTGGCATCAATCTATATGGTCTATGGTGCTGCCGGTGCCGGTAAGCGTGCCATGACCTCGTCGAGCTCTCCCGGCGTTGCCCTGATGCAGGAGGGTATCACCTACATGGCCGGTGCCGAGGTGCCGGGCGTCTTCGTGAACGTCCAGCGTGGCGGCCCCGGACTGGGCACTATCCAGCCCTCGCAGGGTGACTATTTCCAGGCTACCCGTGGTGGTGGTAACGGCGACTACAAGGTCATCGTGCTGGCTCCGAACTCCGTCCAGGAGATGGCCGACTTCGTCGACCTCGCCTTCGAGCTGGCTTTCAAGTACCGCAACCCCGCCATGATCCTCTCCGATGGTGTCATCGGTCAGATGATGGAGAAGGTGGTGCTGCCGCCGCAGAAGCCCCGTCGTACCGACGAGGAGGTGATCCGCGAGTGCCCCTGGGCCTCGACTGGTAAGCCGAAGAACCGCGAGCGTGTGGTCATCACCTCGCTCGAGCTGAAGCCCGAGATCATGGAGCAGCGCAACCTGGCTCTGCAGGAGAAGTACCGCAAGATTGAGGAGAATGAGGTGCGCTTCGAGCAACAGCAGATGGACGATGCCGAGTATGCCATCGTCGCCTTCGGCTCTGCCGCCCGTCTGTCTGAGAAGGCCATCGAGATTGCCCGTGAGCAGGGTCTGAAGGTCGGTCTGTTCCGTCCCATCACGCTGTTCCCGTACCCCACGAAGCAGATTCAGGAGCTGTCGAAGAAGGTGAAGGGCATCCTCGTCGTCGAGATTAATGCCGGCCAGATGGTTCAGGACGTGCGCCTCGCCGTCAACGGTGCAATCCCCGTCGAGCAGTTCGGCCGCCTCGGTGGTATCGTCCCCGAGCCCGAGGAAATCGTGGAGGCTTTGAAAGAAAAGGTAATGAAAAAATAACGAAGCGAGTGAGTGAAGTTTAGAAACGAATTTATCTAATTGTACTTAATTTTAACCACGAATTTTTCTTAATTAATCATTAAAATAATTCGTGAACCAAATTAGAATAAATTAGGATAATTCGTTTCAAGAAAAAAGAAGAATTCGTTTCCTAACATTGAGATTATGGATAGAAATCAAATAGTTCAATCGGAAAACATCGTCTGCAAGAAGCCGACGCTGATGAACGACAATAACATGCACTACTGCCCGGGCTGTAGCCACGGCGTGGTGCACAAGCTCATTGCCGAAGTCATCGAGGAGATGGGTATGGAAGACAAGGCCGTGGGCGTCTCGCCCGTAGGCTGCGCCGTCTTCGCGTACAACTATATAGATATCGACTGGCAGGAGGCTGCCCACGGTCGTGCACCCGCACTGGCCACGGGCATCAAGCGCTGCTGGCCCGACCGTCTCGTCTTCACCTACCAGGGTGACGGCGACCTGGCGTGTATCGGTACCTGCGAGACCATCCACGCCCTGAACCGTGGCGAGAACATCGTCATCGTCTTCGTCAACAACGCCATCTACGGCATGACGGGCGGACAGATGGCCCCCACGACGCTCATCGGCCAGAAGACGTCGACCTGTCCCTACGGCCGCGACCCTGAGATTCACGGCTATCCCCTGAAGATTGCCGACATCGCCGCCCAGCTCGAGGGCACCTGCTACGTCACCCGTCAGAGTGTCGAGTCGGTGGGCTCTATCCTCAAGGCTAAGAAGGCGCTGCGCAAGGCCTTCGAGGCTTCGATGGCCGGCAAGGGCTCCTCGCTCGTGGAGTTCGTCTCTACCTGTAACAGCGGCTGGAAGCTGACGCCTGCGAAGGCTAACGAGTGGATGAAGGAGAATATGTTCCCCTTCTATCCCAAGGGCGACCTCAAAGACACTACGAATGAATAAAGAATGACTATGAAGAAAGAGATAATTATTTCAGGTTTCGGAGGTCAGGGCGTGCTCTCCATGGGTAAGATCCTGGCCTATAGTGGACTGATGGAGGACAAGGAGGTGACGTGGATGCCTGCCTACGGTCCTGAGCAGCGTGGCGGTACGGCCAACGTGACGGTCATCGTCAGCGACGAGCGTATCTCGTCGCCCATCCTCTCGAAGTACGACATCGCCGTGGTGCTCAACCAGCCCTCGCTCGAGAAGTTCGAGCCGAAGATCAAGCCCGGCGGCATACTGATCTACGACGGCTTCGGCATCATCAACAAGCCCACGCGCAAGGACATCACCGTCTACGAGATCAACGCCATGGACAAGGCTGCCGAGATGAAGAACGGCAAGGTCTTTAACATGATTGTCCTCGGCGGACTGCTCAAGGTGGCTCCCGTCGTCAGCGACAAGGGCGTGGAGAAGGCTCTGAAGAAGACCCTCCCCGAGCGCCATCACGACCTGATTCCCCTGAACATGGAGGCCCTGAAAGAGGGTGCCAAGATTATCGAGCAGAAGTAAGTGAAGCACCTGTTGTTCATGCTTGTGTCGATGGCTGTTGTAACAACGTCATCGGCACAAGTTTTGTTTTATGACCGTCCGGCGCAGTACTTCGAGGAGGCGCTGGTCATCGGCAACGGCACCATGGGCGGCATCGTCTATGGCGGCCACGACTGCGACCGTATCTCGCTGAACGACATCACGTTGTGGACGGGAGAGCCGTGCAACATGAACGTCTATTCGCCCGACGCCCACAAGACCATCCCTGCCATCCGCGAGGCCTTGCGCCGGGGCGACTACCGCCGTGCCGACTCGCTGCAGCGCGACGTCCAGGGGCACTTCTCGCAGAACTACCAGCCGCTGGGACAGCTCGCGATAGAGTATCTGGACACCGCCGAGGCGGTCACGGGCTACCGCCGCTGGCTCGACATCGGCAATGCCACCGCCAGCACGCTCTATTACCGGGGTGCGTACCTCTATACCACCGACTATTTTGCCTCGCATCCTGACTCCGGCATCGTCGTCCAGATGACTACCGACAATCCGCGCGGCATCCATGCCCGCCTCTCGCTAAGCTGTCAGCTGCGCCATAGCCGCAGCCTGGAGGACCAGAACACGCTGGTCACCGACGGCTATGCCGGCTACGCCTCGCTGCCCAGCTACTACGACGCCCAGGAGAAGTTCGCCTACGACCCCCAGCGCGGCATCCACTTCCGCACGAAGGTGCTGGTGAGGGCCGGCAGCGTGGGCAACGATGGCGACGCCCTTGCTAAGGAGAGCGCTAAGAACGTTCGTGCCGACGGCGACGCCATCATCGTCGACGGGGCCCGTCAGGTGACGCTCTACATCGTCAACGCCACCTCGTTCAACGGCTACGACCGCGACCCCGTGAAGCAGGGTAGGGCATACCGCCAGATAGCCGACGCCCGTCTGCGCCACCTCTCCGCCGTCCCGTACCCCAAGCTCTGGCACCGTCACGTCAACGACTACCAGTCGCTCTACAACCGCGTCAAGCTCTCCCTGACCGCCTCCGTCCTCACCGACCGCGAAAAACCGTCGCTCGGCCGTTCCGTATACCGCGACTCTGTCGCGGTCTCTACCGCCCGTTCCGTCTCTACCACCCGTGCGGTCTCTACCGACCGCCAGCTGCGCGCCTACCTCGACGAGTCGCTCTTCAACCCCGAGCTCGAGACCCTCTACTTCCAGTACGGCCGCTACCTGCTCATCAGCTGCTCGCGCACCCCTAACGTCCCCGCGAACCTCCAGGGCCTGTGGAACGAGTCGATACTCCCGCCGTGGTCGTGCAACTACACCAGCAACATCAACGTCGAGGAGAACTACTGGCCCGCCGAGACGGCTGCCCTGCCCGAGATGCACCAGTCGCTCTTCACCTTTATGAAGGAGCTCCAGGGCTCCGGCGAGCTCACGGCGAAGGCCTACTACGGCGTAGACCGCGGATGGTGCCTGGCCCACAACACCGACATCTGGGCGATGACCTGTCCCGTAGGCCTCCACACCGGCGACCCCATGTGGGCCAACTGGAACATGGGCGGCGCGTGGCTCGCCACCCACATCTGGGAGCATTACACCTTCTCACTCGACCGCGACTTCCTCCGCGAGTACTACCCAGTCCTCCGTGGCGCCGCCGAGTTCTGTCTCGCCTGGCTCGTCCCGCTTAGTTCGGTATGTCGCGACTCCGTCGCGACCTCTGAGGCTTCTCTCATCACCGCTCCCTCGACCTCGCCCGAGAACTCCTTCGTCACCCCCGACGGCTACTACGGCCGCACGTGCTTTGGCGGCACGGCCGACATCGCCATGATCCGCGAGTGTCTCACCGACGCCCGCAATGCCGCTATTGTGCTCGGCGGTTTTGCCGCCGAGTCCTCCTCCTTCGTCGTCGAGGTCGACGCCGCCCTCTCGCGCCTCCTGCCCTACCAGATAGGCCGTAAGGGCAACCTCCAGGAGTGGTTCTACGACTGGGAGGACGAAGACCCGCACCACCGCCATCAGAGCCACCTCTTCGGCATCTATCCCGGCCACTGTCTCGACGACGGCGTGAACGCCAAGGAGGCCATCCACCGTGCTGCCGCCCGCACCCTCGAGCTGAAGGGCGACCAGACTACGGGCTGGAGCACCGGCTGGCGCGTGAACCTCTACGCCCGTCTTCACGACGCCCGCAACGCCTACCACATCTACCGCAAGCTGCTCTCCTACGTCAGTCCCGACGGCTACCGCGGCCCTGACGCCCGTCGTGGCGGCGGCACCTATCCGAACCTCCTCGACGCCCACTCGCCGTTCCAGATTGACGGCAACTTCGGCGGCTGTGCCGGAGTCGTGGAGATGCTCATGCAGAGCGAATATTCTGTAAAACGAGGAACGAGGAACGAGGAAGGAGGAACGAGGAGAGAGGAAATCTCCATCGAGCTCCTGCCCGCCCTGCCCGACAACTGGCGCGATGGCTCCGTCAGCGGCATCCGTGCCCGTGGCGCCATCACCGTCGACATGACGTGGCGCAACCATCGTGTCACCGCCCTCACGCTCACCGCCCAGCGTCCCTGCCAGGTGCAGCTGCTGGTGAATGGTGAGCAGCACCTGGTGAAGCTGAAGAAGGGTGCCAACCGCCTTCGAGTTGACTGAACCAACCCTATACGCCCTATGAACGACCTGATAACGACTCTGAACGACGCCCTCTGGGGATATGTGCTCATCTTCGCGCTGGTGGGCTGCGGACTGTGGTTCACGTGGCGCCTGCGCTTCGTTCAGTTCCGCATGGTCGGCGAGATGTTCCGCCTGCTGACCGATTCGGCCGTCGACACCGTGAAGAGCCAGACGGGCACATCGCCCCAGGAAGGGCGCCGGAAGCATATCTCCTCGTTCCAGGCCTTTGCCGTCAGCGTAGCCACACGCGTCGGCACGGGCAATCTGGCCGGCGTGGCCACGGCCATTGCCGTCGGCGGACCGGGAGCCGTCTTCTGGATGTGGGTCATTGCCCTCATCGGCTCGGCGACGGCCTTCGTGGAGTCGACGCTGGCACAGCTGTTCAAGCAGCCCCATAAGGACTCGTTCATCGGCGGGCCCGCCTACTACATCCAGCGCGGACTGCACCAGCGGTGGATGGCCGTCCTCTTCGCCGTGCTCATCACCATCACCTTCGGCCTCTCCTACAACTCCATCCAGTCGAACACCATCTGCGGAGCCATGCAGCAGGCCTTCGGCTGGCCGCCCTTGGCGGTGGGCACGGTGCTCGCGCTGCTGGGGCTGGTCATCGTCTTCGGCGGCATCCATCGCATAGCCCAGGTCAGCGCCGTCCTCGTGCCCTTGATGGCTGTCGGCTATATGCTGCTCGCCCTCGTCATTATCGTGATGAACATCGGGCTCATACCCCATGTCCTGAAGGTCATCGTCCTCGACGCCTTCGGCATCCAGCAAATTGCCGGCGGCGGCATCGGCGCCACGATGATGCACGGCGTGAAGCGCGGACTCTTCTCCAACGAAGCCGGCGAGGGCAGCGCGCCCAATGTGGCGGCCACGGCAACCGTCTCCCATCCCGTGAAGCAGGGACTCATACAGGCCCTCGGCGTCTTCACCGACACGCTCCTCGTCTGCTCCTCCACAGCGTTCATCATCCTCCTCAGCGGACTCTACAGCACGCCCGGTCTCAACGGCATCGCCCTCACGCAGTCGGCACTACAGTCCGAGGTCGGTACCGCCGGTCCCGTCTTCGTGGCCGTCGCCATTCTCCTGTTCGCCTTCTCCAGCATCATCGGCAACTACTATTACGGCGAGGCCAACATCCGGTTCATTACCCACGACACCCGGGTGATAACCCTCTATCGCGTCTGTTCCGCTGGCCTCATGGTGCTCTTCGGCGCCTTTGCGTCGCTCGAGCTCGTATGGAGTCTCGGCGACCTCTGCATGGCTCTGCTCACGGCCTGCAACCTTGTGGCTATCGTCCTCCTGGGACGCTACGCCTTCCGTCTGCTCGACGACTACCGCAGCCAGCAGCGCCGCGGCGTCCGCGAGCCCACCTTCCACCGCAGTCAGCTGCCGGAGCTCGAAGCCGACCTCACGTCCTGGGAGCAGTAAGAAAAAAGTGAACCGCATTCTTTTGAGTAGAAACAGTTGATGTATGGCAATGGATGAAGAACAGATAGCACGTAAGAAGCAGTTTGCTGGCGAGAAGCGTGTCTCGATGAAGCGGCGCGATGACCATCACGACTACACGGAAAGGCGTATGTATATGATTACGCTGGAAGTTGAAGGTCGCAGACCGATCTTCGGTCGCCTTGTGGGCAATCCTTTTGCTGCACGAGGAAGCAATGACGAGCCGCGCATCGAACTGACGGAACTTGGTAAGGCTGTGCAGAGCGAGTGGATGGGTATTCATGGCTACTACCCACAGATTGAGGTGAAGGCCGTGCAGATGATGCCCGACCATATGCACGGCATCCTCTTCGTGACAGCACCCCTTCCCGTGCACTTAGGACAGGTGATCTCTGGTTTCAAGGCTGGATGCCGCAAGGCACAGAAAGCACTGGAGGCAGCGACAAAGCCGCAGCCTACGGAGAAAGAAACGCGCAATACGGAAAAAGAGCCACCCTCTTCTCCGCAGGCGTCGGTTCCCTCTTCTCTGCAGGCGCCGGCTTTGCCGTCGCAAAAAGCCTATCGCCCCCTTTTCGCAAAAGGCTACAACGACCTGATTCTTCGCTCTTACGACGAGCTGCCCACTTGGCAGAACTACCTGCGCGACAACCCGCGCCGTCTTTTGATGAAGCAGGCACGTCCCGAATGGCTGCGCCCCTTCTTTGGCCTGAAGGTGGGAACAACCACTTATAGCAGTCTCGGCAATCAGGCATTGCTGCGCTCGCCACGCCGTATAGCCGTCCGCGTATCGAGGCGCTTAGACAGCCATCAGATAGAAATGGAGAAAGCCCGTTATCTCGATATGGCAAGACAGGGGACGGTGCTCGTATCGCCAGCCATATCGCCTGGCGAGAAGCTGGTCATGAGAGCAGCCTTCGATGCGGGGCTACCCACCATCGTACTATTGGAGAACGGCTTCACGCCGCTGACAAAACCAAAGGGTGAGCAGTTTGATGCCTGCGCCCAAGGACGCCTGCTTATGCTCGCTCCATGGGAACACCACAACGAGAAACGCGCCATCACCGCTTACCAGTGTCAGCAACTGAACCTGATGGCTATCGAGATTTGTAATCCCTTGAGCGATGACTAGCAAGGAACTGTCCCAAGATCCCGATGCACGATAAGATGACCTTTTCGCCGCTAAAGGTCACCTTTTCGTTTCTAAAGACCACCTTTTCGCGGCTAAAGGTCATCCTTTCGTCGCTAAAGGTCACCTTTTCAGACGGCCGGGCCACGAACACCAATTTCTAGGAAACAAATTGTTATTATTAAGAAACGAAATGGTCACTTTTCTACAGGTTCCTCGCGCGTATATATATAGTACTGAAACAAGAAAATAACCTACCTATCCTACCTATCCTACACCTACGGGCAAACCATTAAGCATTAAGCATTGAGCATTCTTTGCAAGCAAAGCGACCAGAGGTCGAGCGAAGCATTGATTTAGGTGTAGGATAGGTAGGATAGGTAGGATAATTTTCCCTTTCGCTATTATATACCTGCGCGCGTACACGTACGCGCGTTGATAGTAGCAAAACCTGGAAATATCCCGCTTATCCCGCTTATCTCACAATGATCCTACACCTATCACAATTTATCCCGCACCCGAACCAGCACTATCTCGCAACTATCCCGCTTATCCCGCAGCACCACCACTGCGAGATAAGCGGGATAAGCGACTTCTTTTCCCGTTTGCCTATTCTAAGCGCGGATATGACAGTACCAGTTCCTTGTCAACACCATCCTAAAAGTCTGGAAGTACAGACTAAAGACCAGCAAGGTACGCCCTAAAGTTAAAACTGCGTCAACGTTTGATAAAACAACGACGTCGTTTGATAAAACAACGACGTCGTTTGATAAAACTGCGCCGATGTTTATTAAATCAGCGCCAATGCTATTTCTTTTTTCGTCTCAATATGACATCTTCAGCCCCTCTTATTGTTGCAGGATATCCTGCTGTTCCATTTGGAAAATAACGCCTTAAAAAAAAAACTATAAAACAAAACACCTTTTGGATAATTTTACTATCTTTGCACTCTGAGCAAATGCGTGCTACATAGAGCGCTGCAATGCCGTCAAGGAAGAGGACGAGTATATTCTCAGATTTTAAGGAAAATATTACAAACGATGACTAAGAACCGAATTAGCAAATTGCGAAAAACTTATGATAAAAACTATTGAACTATCACAATATCTGTTTCAGTACAAGACGAACGGGATGAAAGTCACGATAAATCTTTCCAAGCAAGTAACTGAAGTTATTGCCAGATATTTGTCTGCACGTCCGTTTCATCTTAATGTCATTGAGGCAGCATGTCGTGGCAAATTAAAGGAACCTGGTCATAGTCTTGTGCTGGCAGATATGCTTAGGCACCCTGCAATTCAATTATCCTTCTTAAAGAACTTTCTTGGAATAGATCACGACTATATGGAAGTAACAGCCGAAGCTGACAGAGTAGATGTCGCTTTGAGAGGACAAGGACTATTCATCATCTTAGAGAATAAAGTGAATGGTGCAAAAGAGCAAAAAAGTCAGATATACAGATATGTACATGAGATTGGTGTCGAGAAATACAGGTATTGTCTTTCTCAAATCTATGTAGTATACTTAAATCCAACGAATAGAGACTTACCCTCCATGTTCTCCCTTTGCGACGAAAGAAATGCGAACAATGTCTTTGAAGAATTAGGAAGCGACCATTTCATAGTGCGATCATATAAATATGACATCACGGACTGGCTGCGGAATATTTCCATAAATGGCGAACCTCATATTAGCAGTGCCCTTGACCAATATATTGATTATCTTGAAAATATGTTTCACACCTCCCAATTAGACAAAAAAATGAATATAGAACTCAGAAAAATTATTTTAAAAGAACTCCACGTTGAAAACAGTTCTTTAGAAGACCAAATTCAGGCTCTCGAAATCCAGGAAGACAAAACAAAGGAGCTGGACAATACCATTCAAAATCTGAAGGTAGAAATTACGAAAGAGCTGTCACATAAGAAAATGCGTGAATGGCAGTCTCAGGCTGAGCAACGGTTAGGGTTTAAACTTACCGAAGAAGATAACTCTTTTGGTATTAAGCTCAAAAATCAGGTTATGTTAGGCGTTTGGGATGGCTATGATTCAGAAGATGAACAATACCGTCCATATTGGGGATTAAAATGCGGCTCAGACGAAAAAGGGGCTGATCAGGACTCGTTTGCAGAAAACCTGCTAAAGAGAGCAGGCATAGGAGATTTCAAAACAGATAATGGATGGATTGCATGGGATTCTACAGATGATGGTCTTAAAATTTTCTTGAACCTTTATAATGCCGCTAAAGAAATGGGACTGCTGTAATAACTAACGAATTGATACGAATGAGTATAATAAATACTGACGATAAACTAAAGAGTCTGGTGTTCAGAGAACGAGACTCTCTTGACGAGGCATTGGAATTGTCCCTATGCCGTGATTTCTATAATAGGTTATTAGAAAAGGAACAAGGAGAAGCTAAGGCTGCATACCAAACATTAAGGCTTTACAATGACGCTTTATGGGTAGCATGTAAGGAAATAATACACCTGGATAGGGTTCAAATAGGCAACTATGAAGGTGTCAATCCTCCTTCTCGTTATTATGACTGGCAAAATGTCCTTGATTTGGCTCATGAGATTCCGCACAAAATACCCAGTAATGGACCAACCCCAAATGGCAAGAAAAGCGAAAGAGAATTATTTGCTGTTTCGTATTTGCCTTATGGGCAATGGGGCAAAACGGACTATACACCCTACGATGTCACTGGCTATTTGTATATGCCTTTAGTTGAATTGCTGTATGATGCTACAGATAATGATGATGACCGATTGATTATGCTTGAGGAAATCAGAAAAGATGTTGAGAGCTATTATGCTTGTGGTGAAGATCTAATGTACGAAGAACCATGGGTGTGGTCGTGTGCAAAGACACATATTATCATTGCAAGTAAAAGAAAAAGCAGAGATAACATTATAGTGAATTCTATCCCCGACCCACAAAAGAAAAGGCTCTACTTTACTTTAATGAAAAGAATGATAGAATGTGGTGGAGTAAAGTGTCTTGAAGATGGAACTTTCCAATTGACTAAGTGGGGCGTTTCCGACTTATCTTGCTTTATTCTTGAACTATCAAAAAGATTAGATTTGATTAAATCGGGACGGATACCTTTTAGCAAATATAATAAAATCTTTAGAAATCAAAACGGGATACTGTTTGCTAATCTTAAGGGCAATGTACTTTCAAAAGAAAAGTCAAAGATAGAAGACCTGACTGTAACAGAATACAAAACTATTTTTTCGGAGATTCTTAAACTCTTTTAATAACAACATTACCTGACATTACCGATTAGGACTGCTCCTTTTGGGGCAAATTTGTACCTTTGCAAGCGGAATCAGAAAGAATCTGTTCCGCTATTTTTTTATATTAAATAATACAAAATGAATACTAACTATTCACCAGCGCAGCAGTATCGGAGATACAGTAGCGCACCACATCAAACAGTGAGTAACGCCGAGGCTCTAAAGCAGGGTCTTCAAGAGTGCGTACTAAATGATGAACAGGTCTTTGAGCTGGCCATGCAGAGGTCTGACCAAATTGAGCAGAGCCTCTGGCAGATTCTTGCGCGTATAAATGACGTGCAGGCGAGAGCCTCCATCCTGCGAAAGAAACTTGACATTGCGGATGTCTCTCCAATCCCAGCTGAGGAGGGCCCTATGGTCGAATTTAAAGCAGGAATCAAAGCTGTGCCCGGAAGTTCATACTCACGCATAGTAAGCGGAGGCATCAAGCTGATTTTCAGCGAGTTAGCTGGCTTCTATAACACACAAGGGGAGGGCAGTTTGTTTTTGGGTATCTCCGATTCCACTCGAAAGCCGACCGCTCTCGAAGATCAATTTTCCCTTTTGTACCCATCGCTGTACTCGAGGGACCGCATTGAGAGCACGCTCTTCTATAACATAGCGAGGGCGTGGACCCAGAACCAAAAATACTTCCTGCAGTCACTCTCGTACCACTGGCTCCTTCTCGACTCGCACCTCGTACTCAGAATTGACGTAAAAAAAACTGTCAAAGATGACATCGTTTTGGTGAATCCGCACTCATGGGGTTTACCGATACGTTGTGGAAAATCTTTAACAATCTTGCACGGTTACGAATTAACAAGCTGGATTAGAAATAATATTAACATTTAAATACAAAGAAATATGGACGAAAAAGACATTAATCTTGACCACATCTACGATGATGACGATATCATCTTGGATGACCTCACAGACGAGGAGTACGACTACTTGGAAGAAAACGATCCAGATCGCTTGGCAGAAATCAGCGGGAACACCAACGATTACTATAATGATCTGATGTTTCCGGACGGCAATCCTGACGATGACTAAAACTTTATATGGGAGCCGTGACCGTGAGACACGTTCTTGCAGCTTGCTTGCGGCTCCCATTGATTTGAGAATTCAATATGTATAACAAATATAAATTGATTATGGAAAAGATTGATAAAAATTGGGCAAATCGTAAAGATGTATTGGTTCCGGATCTCAACGATTCAGAACTCGAATATTTGGCAAATCAAAACCCGAGGAGATTCAAGGAAATTGGTACGGCGACCCTTAGGCATTACGGTTTAGAGGAGATAAATTATTAATATTTTGATACAAAGAATTATGAAAATACGAGAACTTTGGGGGCTGCCATTAGCCTCTCTGCTACCAGGCGTTGGAACATCCGTCTACATAGCTAGTAAACTGTATAGCAAAAGAAAAGATTCCAGCCCTGAGCTTCCAGAGGAAGTTTTGAGGCAAAATCGTAAGCGATTTGAAGAGTTTCGGGATTTTTGGATCATAACAGGGCTCCTATTTCTACTGACACTAATAGTAAAAAGAGCATATTACTATAATCATCAAACAGAGCTTCTGCTGAATCATAATACTGAACAGGTAGTGACAAAACAGAAAAATCTGTGACAGAGAAGAAAAAGGGGCTGGCGTTTCAACTCCAGTCCCTCTTTCATAATCAGTGCCAATCAGTCAAATCATGTCAATCAGAAAATGGCAGAGGGACAGGTGACTCACCATCGGACGATTGGTACTCACCATCGGACGATTGGTTCTAACCATCGGCTTCTTCCATCCGGCATATCCTGTGGGTCTCTCGGCGGGCCTCGCGCCAGCGGGGGAAATATTTGTCCATGAGGGCGTGGAAGCGGGCGTTGTGGCTTGGCTCCAGGAGGTGGCACAGCTCGTGGACCACGACGTGTTCTACGCACCATTCGGGCAATAGCAGGACGTAGGCCGAGATGCAGATGCTGCGGTCGCGGACGTTGCACTGGCCCCAGCGCGAGATGGTGGGCTTGTAATAGACGATGCTTGGCTGAACGCCCATCTCCTTGGCATGGCGTTCCACCATCGGCTCCACCAGGGCCTTCAGTCGTTTCAATGCTTCGTCGGCTTGGGCGCGAGTGGCCAAAGGTAGTTTGTTGAAGAACGCTGCCCGCTGTTTCTGACGCTCAGAGGTCTTCTTCCTTGCCTGGTCAATCCAGTCACGGTGCTCCTCGATGAATGCCGTCACCTTATTGCGAGGCATACCGAAGGGTGCCGACACATGAACATCGCCATTCTTCACGATGCGCATCGACAGTCGGCTTGTCCGTCTGTATGTTACCTGAATTGTTTGCAATTTATGGTTATTCATTCCTTGAAGAACGGATCTTCTATTCACGAATGATCTTTCGGATGTTTCCCTTGCTGTCGCGTACGATGTCTACCACACCAAAGCGGTAGAGCAACTGGGTGGGCGCCGTTGTCACGCCGTTCATTCCCGTAGTGGTTATGGTGACGTCGAACGATGCCAGGCCACCGTTGACCGTCATGTTCGTTATCGGTTTGTTCATGAACTTGGTGCCGTCGCTGTTCTCACGATTCAAATTGGCTGCAGGTTTCGACGTGTTGGTCAGCGAGCTGTTCTCCTGATAAGGATAGGGCCATCCGTCCTCATAGGTTATGCTGGTCTTGTTGTTGGCATGGAACACGGTATAACGCTTTTGTTTAGCTGAGTTGGTTTCTTCCTCCGTGCTCGTCCATATAGCGGGGTCGTAGTCGATGTGGAAGATCAGGATGCCGCTGCCGGGAAGGTCGGCGTCCCATCCCCTTGGCTGGCGGTTCTCCACGATGTAGTACTCGTTCTCCCATCCGTCGTTGCGTATAAGGTATGCTGTACCTTCGTCCGCCAAGGCCGGCATGTTGACAACGGACGTCGTGCTCGTCAGTTCTATAGGCGTGAGCCATCCCATCAGCCAGCGCTCGTGGGCAGAGTAGCCGGCAGGCAGGAAGCCCCCGCTGTTGTAGTTGCCATTGTCCATGAGGTCCCAGTTGTGCAATACCGTTGTAGAGTAGCCATAGTAATAGTCGGGGAATCCGAAGCAGTGGGAATATTCGTGACAGATGGTGCCGAAAACGCCGTAGTCACCATTCTTTGACAGCTCGTTCAAGGCACAGTAGCAGTCAACCAGATAGTCCTTGCCGTCAGCAGAAACGGTAATGGGGTCGCAGTAGACGTCCTGTAGACGATCTTTCAGGTGCTCGCTCATCCACCACTGGTGCGGCCAAATCAGGTCGGAACCTGTACTGTCGTGCATACCGTGACCGGCATAGACGATGAGCAGCTGGTTGACTTTCCCGTCGCCGTTCCAGTCGTATTTGCCCCAGTCGATGTCGAGTGTCTTCAGCTTGTCCACGATGTCCTCGACTAGGTACTGCGAGTTCTCGTCATCTTCGTCCGTGCTGGCATACTTCTTCGCATCGCCGCTGACCTGCACGTATACCAAGTCGAAGACGACGTTGAAGGCACCATAGCTCTGAGCCGCGAAATAGTCGCGGACGGAACCTTGGAAAGGCCCGTCCGTGAAATGCTCGGTATTGAAAATGTTGTTCCATAGCTCCAGTGTAGCAGCCTCTCCGCCAGCGAACGAGCGGTTGTTGAACGCCACCAGTACGGTCAACTGGTGACGCTCACCGTGATAGAAGTCGCCACCAGGCGTCCGGCCATCGCTGCCTCCACGGCGCAGGTGAACACTCTGCGGACGTGGTGTGCCGCGACGGCATCCCTGCTTCGAAAGGCCCTCTTGGGCGATGGCTGTCAGTGTAGTCACTGACAGCAGCAATCCTGTAATTATTAAACGATAATATCTCATCACTTTTCCGTTATCGCTCAGGGGGTCTGTCCCCCTGAGCGATTCATTTTACAGCTCCGTGATTTCCGGGTGTTGGACGGCGAGGGGGAGATCCTTCTGCGAGAGGTAGAACATATAGAGGATGCAGTCCTTGGTGCCGCGGTTCTCGCCGTGGTGGATGGTGCCGACCATCTCGACGACGGCCTCGCCCTCATGGACGACCTTCGTCTTGCCGTCCAGTCCGATGATGGTCAGTTCGCCCTGCACCAGCACGCCGTAGTTCATGGCGACGTGGTGGTGCCAGCCGAGCTTCTGACCGGCGGGGAAGACGTACTTCACGGCCACCAGTTCGGGACGGCCCTGGAAGTAGTCGGGCAGCTCGACGCCGTCCCAGCTCTGGCTGGTGCGGATGAGCTCGGTGCTCTCCACCTTCTTGGCTGCGGTTTCCTCTTGTGCGGGGGCGTCGTCTTGCGCTTTCGCCTCCTTGCACGATGTCATCACGCTGGCGCCGCAGAGCAGGATGGCGGCGAGCATCCATTGCATATACTTTTTCATTGTCTTTTGACTTTTTAATTATTACATTTTCTAATTATTACATTTTCTAATTATTACATTATCAGAAGTCCAGGCGGTAGAAGATGTTTGGCAGCGAGATGCCTGACTCGTCGGTGCGCACGTCGCGGGTGCCCAGGTCGAAGCGCTGATACTGCGGTGCCTTCGTGCCCAGGACGTTCACGCCCTCAAAGGCGAAGGTGTGGCTCACGCGGCGGCGGTTGATCTTGTAGCTCACGGTGAGGTCGACGATGCCCGTCGGGTCGAAGCGCTCGGAGAAGGCCTCGTTGTCCTTATAGACGGGGTTGTCGTCGATGATACCCTTTGCCACATTGGCGCGCATCTGATCAACATCCACTGGTGTATAGCGCAGACCGCCCTGGATGCTGTACTTAGCACTGATGTTGAACACGTTCTTACCAATCATCCACTCCT
>JAEEQH010000025.1 GCA_016285245.1 Prevotella sp. | reverse complement strand
CCATTTACTCGTTTATGAAAGTTCTTGCCGTGCAAGCGACCTAAGGTCGAGCGAAATACGTTAAATCTTGCCTCACAAGCCAAGGTTGAAAACACACAGGGCCACTTTTCTACTGTTTAAGATTTAAATTACTGATTATCAACGTTTAAAGCATTCAGTCAATGCTCAAGTCTGCCCAGCATCACGATTCCCAGTAGTGTGACAAGCATTGAACAACGTGCTTTCTTCGGTTGCTCAAGTCTAACCAAGATACATTGTTTAAGTACGACTCCTTACGTTAAGAGTATTTCTTTTAGTTTTGACGAGGACACTTATTCCAACGCAACACTATATGTTCCCAAGGGGACGTTGGACGCTTATAAAGCCTCTAATTGGAATCTTTTTAATAACATCGTAGAAGAATAAAAACAGCCCGGCTCACTCAGGAGCCGGGCTGTTTGTTTTCGTTGTGTCAGGACTTTTCGTTGTGTCAGGACGACTTAGCGAGCCATCACCTTGCGGATGGTGCCGTCGCTCATGCGGACAACCTTCAGGCCCTTTGCAGCCTGGGTGGTGCGGCGGCCGTCGATGGTGTAGAACTCGGTGGCGACCGTCTTCTGCAGCTTGGCGTCGGCCACGCTCTGGATGGTCTCTTCGGTCCTATTCTTGATGATTTCAGCAATATCGCCCATCTCGCCGGCAATACCCATCACAGCCTGGAGTATTTCGGGGAAGTTCTCCTCGGAGAAGAAGTCGCCGATGAGATAAGACTTGTTGTCGCTGGCAAAGACGATGTATGCCTCAGCAGCCCACTCTTCGTCCTCCTCGTCGTAGGCGGGCAGTAGCTGCAGCGAGGCTGCCGGTGTGGTGCTGCCGTCGTAGTAGAGCTTCACGTCAATCTGCTGGTTAGCCTGCTCCAGCAGAGCCTTCATCTCTGCCTCGCTGGTAATCATGTCCATGGCGCTGGACAGACTGAGCAGGGCGTTGAGGTTGATGTTGCCCTTCAACTGGCCCTGTCCCATGACGTCGGCATCAACCGTCACCTGGTCGAAGCCGAGGTTGATACCTTCCTCGGTGATGAGGTTCTGGAGGTCGAGTGTGCCGGGGGCGTTGAGCTTCAGCGAGATGAGCTGGGCGTTGTCCTTCTTGCCGGTGATGTCAATGTTGATGCCTGCGCCAGGCTTATAGCCGGTGTTGGCGATGTTCACCTCGTAGGTGCCGGGGGTGGTGTTGCCGAGGAGTCCCTTGTAGAACTTCAGGTTGGCGTTGCTCACCATAATACCGTCCAGCGGGGTTTCACCGAGGGCGTCAAGGTCCATCTTGATGTCCAGCGTCACCAGCGGCTGACCGCCAATGGTGAGGTCGAGGTTGGTCTGTGCCGGCACGTCGAGCGACAGCATGGTGACACCGTCGAGGAAGCTCTCCAGCGCCATCGTGGCAACTTCGGCCATCTGCGAGTCCTTACCGCTCAGCAGACCGCCTACCATCGAAGCGATGTCTTCGCCCTCCATGGGCACGCTGGTCATCTTCGTTTCATCGCTGGTGGTCAGTTTCAGGACTACGGGTACGCCGTTGACCTCATAGGTGAACTGCAGGTCGTCGGCATCCGACTCCTTCACCCAGGCACCGTCCTGGACGACGAAATGTCCGGTAAACACCCTGCCGGAGAACAGCAGACGGTAGTCGGTCGTCCCCTCGATGGCGCTCTTCATGCCGAGCAGCTTCACGAGGCTTCCGGTAGCCACGTTGGTCAGATCGAACTGTGCCACCTGGGTAATCAGCATCTTGGCATTCTCGAATGCCTGCTGGTCCCACTGGTTGATAAGATTCACCACGATGCCACTGATCTTGTCGCGGTCGGCACTCTGAACGGCCTCGGCACGCACAGTGGTGGCTGTCATCAGAAGCGTGAACAGCACAAAGAAATAACGGGTAATTGTTCTTTTCATACGCTTTTCATTTTGGTTAATATTCTTGTTGATAGTAAATAGATGTTGCAAAAATACACATTTCTTCTGAAAAATAAAAAGATTTTTGCGATTTTTTTTGTTCGTTTCGATATTTTTCCATACATTTGCGGTCGAAAGTGTAAAAATTGAAGAAGTTAAAATAGTATAATGTGTGATATTAACCTATTATTTATTTATTCACTAATAACAAAAAACCTCTATGAAAAGACAAATTGTAAAAGGTGTGTTGCTGGCCATGGCGCTGTTGATGACAGCAACGGGTGCGAACGCTCAGCGTGACCGCAACTACGTGAAGAGTCAGATTAAGAAGTGGGGCCAGTGCAAGAACGTGGCTATCACGAAGACGAATGGTGACGTGGCGCTGTATGGCAAATGCGGCTATGCAACGAGCAACGTTCCGACGGGTCTGTCGAACAAGCTGAGAGAACTGAACAAGGCCAGTATCCTGATTGACGACGTCCAGCTGACGGAGAACGGCCGCTGGTGTGTGCTCTATGGCAGGAACGATGCCGAGTGGACGACGAATGCCCCCTCCGGATTGGCAAACAAGATCCACGAGTACCACCGCAACAACTATGTAGTCCGCTCGATTTCGTTCAATGACTACAACGACTGGGTGATTGTGTCGGACGAGTACTATTCCACGTCGTCGACGGAGCTGATGAACTGGCTGAAGAACGGCAGCAACAAGTACGGCCGCCTGTGGGCTGTCTGCATTACTGACGATGCCGCCATCGCTGTGTATGCCAATGGCTTCTGCGTTCGTGGTGACGTGCCCGAAGACCTGCTGTCGGCTCTGCGTAGTACCTCGTTCAATGTCTATCGTCTGAAGGTGTCGGGCAACTCCTGGTTCTTCGCTGACCAGAACGGTAACTACAGGTACTATATGTAAAAATTGAAGAATTGAAGAATTAAAGAATTAATATTTTTACTAACCAATTAAATGATTTAAAGAAATGAAGAAATTTTTTGCAATGATCGCCTTGATGCTGCCGTTGGCAGTCATGGCTCAGGAAGAGAAAGACACAACTGTAGTCATTCCTCAGTCGGAGAACACGCTTCGCGTCGCAGCTGAGTTGTCGAAGTATGGCTATGCTACGAAGGATGCCCTGTCGCTGATTCAGGCAGCTCGTCTGTCGAAGCAGTCGGGCTTCTCGCTTGAGGCCAGAAAGAAGGCTGAGATTGAAGAGATGCGTCCTGCTCCTGAGGGTGGCAAGAAGGGTGGTCAGGTAACACTGGATCCCGAGCAGCTGCTTGCCGACGCCCAGACGATGGCTGGTGAGGACGGCGTACTGCTGGCTTTGATCGACGATGTGAAGAACAATGTCCGTGGTGCCGTTGGTGGCGCAAAGTATGCCAGAAGCCGTGTGAGCGCTGGTGGTACTGACGTTTATAACATCAGTTTCCGTGCCGGTGAGCTGGCTATGGTGATGGTGATTGGCGACGGTGACACCGACCTTGACCTTTACGTGTATGACAGCAACGGCAACCTGATTGCCAGAGATGCCGACTATACTGACGACTGCATCGTCTCTTGGACACCGCGCTGGACGGGTAACTTCCGTATTAAGATTGTGAACCGCGGCCGTGTGTACAACCAGTACATCCTGCGTACGAACTAAAGAGATTTTATGCTTATCATAAGCACATCCCGGAAAGACCATTCACTGGCAGCCCGTGAGCGGGCTGCCGGTGAAATGGTTTTTGAGGAGCATGACGACAGTGCTGCCATGAGACGGCTTCGCGAGGAGGCTGCGAAGTATGATGACGCTGACGGCAGCCGTCTGTCGTGTTACCTCATCTTACAGGACCAGACGTCGCTGTGGCTGCTCGAGACGGTTGGTCTGCAGAAGGAGATTGAGGAAAAGGCTGACGTGTTTGCCACGACGATGGAGGACCTGTCGGCCAAGACCGTCTTTGTGAAGCTGCCAAACCAAGCCTCCACTTTCCCGTCGTTGGACAGGCGCCCCATCTCGTTTGACAGCGACACCGTGGTCCACTTGGTTGTTATCGGCTTCTCGTCGCAGGCTGAGGCCCTTGTGATGAATGCTGCGCTGGTGGCCCACTACCCGAACTACTGCAGGGACTCGCGTCTGAGGACCAGGATTACGATCATCGCCCCGAATGTCTTTGAGGGTAGGGACCGACTGACTCAGCGCTATGTACACCTCTTTGATAGCTCGTATTACCGTACCATAGACCTTTATGATGCCAATCCATGTTGCACGCTTCATCGTCCGCTGTACGAGAAGAGTCGTAAGGACTTTGTGGATGTGGAATGGGAGTTTGTCAACGGCGACGTCAGGAATGCCGCCGTCAGACAGAAACTGACAGAGTGGAGTAGTGACGATCGTCAGCTTCTGACGATAGCCTTCTGCCATCCGGACTCTGAGAAGAATTACAGCGAGGCTTTCGGACTGCCGGAGGCCATCTATCAAGAAGAAATACCCGTTCTTTGCCATACCGAGGACAGCGAGATGCTGCGTGCTGTGACCGGCAGCGGAGCTTATGCGTCGCTCTACCCCTTTGGCAATGAATGTTGCGATATTAACACCCTTCGGACGCTGAAGCAGCTGGCTCAGCGTGTGAACTATGTCTACAGGCACTGCTTCTCGCTGCAGCCTGATGACCCCATTACGGCGCCTTCCACGATTCTCGAGGATGTCTTGGAGACGCAGTGGAAGGAGGTCGGTTCGCTGCCCAAGCAGTACTCGAATATCTTCAACGCGATGACGCTCGGCACGAAGATGCACTCTATCGGCCACTCCTCTGAGGACTGGCAGGAGTACTATGCGCTGACAATGGACGAGATTAATATGCTGACCGAGGTGGAGCATAACCGCTGGAGCGTGGAAGAGCTGATCCTGGGCTATCGTCCCGTTACCAATGAAGAGCAAGCCCTGATAGAGACAGATATCAGCCAGAAGAAGATTCTGCGCAATACGAAGAAAGCCCACTACGACCTCCGTTCGTTTGACGATCTCCGTTCCGACAGTACGGGTAAGAACGTCAACGTATACGATATGGCATTGATTCAAGGTATTCCTCTCATTATCAAGACATGTATTACAGACTGACCTATATCTCGTCATCGGACAAGGCTCGACTTGGCGACTGTATGCTTAATGGCAACAAGGCGCTGAGCATCGGACAGGGAACTGTCTGTGACCTCCAGTTGCCTGAATCGGAGATGTACGAGCCGGAGCTCTATGCCTCGATCCTTCCTCAACAGACAGCAGACGGTCAATTGTCACCGTCTGGCGGATGGTATGTGACGAGGCGTTCGGACAGCCGCCATGTCATGGTAAATGGCGAGGAGGTCGGTATTGCCCAGTCGCTGAACAGTGGCGACACGCTGTCCTTTAGCGATGGTGAGCAGGTGGAAGAGCTGAAGTTTGAGGTGTTTGATGACGGCGACTATGACGTCAGTAGCGGTTTCGTCTACAAGAAGCACCAGAGCCAGCGCCGTTACTTCCTGGTGACGGTTGCCCTCACCGTGCTGGCCATTGGCATCGCTGCCTATGCCCTCCTCGCTCCCCGTGAGCAGGACCTCCGCCACCTCGACTTGAATGCGTTCTGCCAGTCGACATACCACGTCGTGGTGGACTCCGTTTATCTGGAGTGTGACATGGTCGTCGACGGTGTCCATACGCTGACCGTTACGGAGGCGATAGAGTTGGAAGAGGTAGCCGAGGGAACGGCGTTCCTGACGAGCGACAGCCTGTTTGTGACGGCACGCCACTGTATAGAGCCGTGGATTAACGACGAGGAATGGGACGGCGTCCCCGACCGTAACAAGATGTCGCCTGAGGTGAGGCTGGCCACGACGGCCGAGACCGAGAACCGTTTGGCCGGCTACCAGAAGTACCGGCTGCGTGCGCACTGTGTGATCAGCAAGGGGCTCGAGCGTTATGACTACTACTCGACGGACTTCTCGATGAACAAGAGTCGCGACATGGTGATGCGTCTTGGAACAGGCGAAAAGGTGTTCTACTGGCGCACCATCTTCCCGATAGCCCACCGTCGCGACATGGAGCTGGGCGATTTCGCCTATGTGAAGGCTGCCGCCCTGGCTGCCGATGCCGTCAAGTCGGAGATAACGTTGGCAGACTGGGATGATCTCGTGACCTTTGCCAAGGGTGGTCATCAGGACATTGCCGTGATAGGCTATCCGCTGAACGATAACGACGCTGAGATGGTGTCTGTGGTCTATGGCAACCTGATGGCTTTTGAGTATCATGACAGCCTGCAGGCCCCCGTCGGCTGTCTCCAGCTGTCGGCACCCATCAACCCCGGCAACTCCGGCGGTCCCGTCTTTGCCAAGATTGGTGATGCTCTGAAGGTCATTGGCATCGTCTCTAAAGCCGACGGCCGTGCCAGTCAGGGACTGTTCTGGGCCGTTCCCGTCACAGAAGTGGTGACCATGCATGCCCATGGTGACTATGTAGAAGAAGACTCCGTAACATACAGACGATGATGAAGAAAGAACTGACACTGAACGATATTGCCGGCAATACGACCGAGCGCACTGTCTGGCAGCTGCTATTGAGTCTGGCTGGTTGTGGCAACGGCGAGCTGTCGGGCGTCTCCCCCCAGCGTGTCGTCATTACAGGAAACACGTTCCTGTTGAAAGCCGGAGGGGCTGAGACGTCCAGCGCCTTTGCTGCCCCGGAGACGTTCGCCGGTGGTGGCACGCCGCAGGAGTCTTCGGAAGTATGGTCGATAGGTGCCTTGGCGTTTTATGCCAGTACGGGGACGAATGTTTTTGAGGGCAAGGGCGGTGAGACGCAGACCGCAGAGACAAGGATTCCGCGTATCAGTTCTACCCATGCCGGCCGTGACCTCAGCACCCTGATTTGGCGCTGTCTGAGTTTCTCACCTAACGACCGCCCGACAAGAAGTGAGATCGTCCGTCAGGCCGAAGAGGCGCTTGCCCGCCCTGCTGTTTCCAGGAAGCGTTTGACGGGCATGGCCGGGAAGAGCTATGAGCGTTCCCTCGTGACGTTCTGGCCCGAGGAGATGGTGCCGCTGCTGCTCATGTTCTTGCTCTTGTCATCTCCCTGTCGTCTTCTGGCCCAGGAGAAAACCAGCTTCGACCGCTCAGCAATCCCCGACGAGATGGTGGCCCTGGTACTACGTTGCCAGGATCTCCGTTCGCCGCAGAACATGACGAAGGTGAGCCGTGCCATGGACCGTGACATGAACTGGACGATGATGGACGAGCTCGCTGTCGACAAGAAGGGCGAGTGTACGACGAAGGACGTGGTCGATGTCTTTGGCCTGAACGACGTCGGCTTCAGCATCCTGAAGCGTCATGGTGGCGTCACCAATGCCGGTGGCCGCTTCCGCGACGGTCGTGACCCCCGTTACAAGTATTCGTTACTGGAGATCACGGTGAAGAAGGACCTGGCGGTGAGCTATCAGGTTGGCGGTCGCGAGGGGACGCAGATCTTTGCCGTCATACCGTTCGAGAAGAATGCCGACTTTGAGGCCTCCGTTCCCAATGGTAAAGTGTTCAAGGACAACGGTGTCTGCTATATCCAGCTGCAACAGAAACTGAAGAAGGAGGACGCCTTCACGCTGACCATTCGAAACAAGTCTGGCAAGAATATGGCTTTTGCACTCATCAATTATAATTCGCGGAATCATGAGTAGGAAAGTTGTATATACCATATTCTATATATGTCTCCTGGCTATTCCCACTTATGGTCAGCAGGCTGAGGACGTGTTCGACGACAAGGCCTATGACCTGTATGCAGCCTCTTTCGACCAGAACGAATCCAAGAACTATCTGGAGGCTTATCGTCAGATATTGTTGGCCGAAAGGGCGGTTGACGAAGGGCTTTCGAAGAAGCATATCCGTGCGGCACAGCTGAGCGACACCGATTTCTCTCACCCTTACTGGACTGTCAAGAAGAGTAAGGCCGAGATAGCCTATATGTTGGGCATTTATACGGATATGTACGCCATCTCCCAGGAGCTGCGGCAAGCCCTTCATGACAAACCATGGAAGAACGGTAGTGAGTCCGAGGCTGTCGTGAATGCCATGCAAGCCGAACTGGCAAAGATTGACGGTAGCCGCTGCTATCTTACTGAGGCATACGACTCGGCCGAGGTGTATCTTTCCACCGCCTTGCGTCTTGGCCGTTTTCCCGGCAACGACGTGTTCCTGAACAGGGTCTATGACGACCTGGCACAGTTGTACTATAAGCAGGGATTGTACGAAAAGGCATTGGCCAGTCTGGACTCCATACTCGCCAGTGCACCTTATCAGGACGATGCACGCAGCAAGGAGACGCAGCAGAACATCCAGACAGTCCGTTCGCAGCGGGCGCTTTGTCTGGCACGTCTCGGGCGTTTCGCCGAGGCCCTGAAGGACATCGAGGGTGTCAGGCAATTCTTCCGGAACGCCAACCCCCAGCGCCTCTATGCCGAGGCCCTTCGTAAGAAAGCCAAAATCCTGATGCTGCAATATGACGCGACGGGAAAGTACACGCCCGAGGCTACGACCCTTTACCAGGAGTACCTGACTATCTCGCGCCGTTTTATCGACGACAGCTTCGTCGACATGAGTGAGTCGGAACGCGAGCAGTACTGGATGGCCGAACAGCCGTTTGTCACGGACTGCTTCCGCTTGGAGGCCAAAGCCCCGGGGCTGCTCTACGACGTGGCGCTCTATAGCAAGGCGGTGCTGCTGCAGATGGGGCGCGACTTCAAGGAGGGCATGACCGGGACTCAGAAGAAAAAGGCGCTCTCTGCCATTAGGACCAATTGGAAGACGGTGCAGGAGAAAATGCCGGCCTCTTCGGTCGCCATTGAGTTCGTTTGCTATGAGAAGGCGGGAGCGATGCAGATAGCTGCTGTGGTCTTGGCCAAAGATGCTGCTTCTCCTGCTTTTGTGCACATCATGCCCTTATCGGCATTCAAGCAGATAGAGCTAAAAGAGAATCTTTCTGTTGGCGATGCACTATGCTCTACGGCTCATGAAGACAAGAATTTGCTTTACGACTGTCAGCAGCTGCCATCGACGATATGGAATGAGGTGTTGCAGAAAGCAATAGGTAAGAACCAGAATGTCTATTTCGCAGCGGATGGCATCTTCCACCAGTTGGCTATCGAGTATCTTCTTCCTGAGGAACTGAAGTCAAAGTCTTTCTACCGTCTGACGTCCACCCGTCTGTTGACAGATAGTCGTAGAAAGGTCCGTACGGACAATATGCTGATGTGTGGCGGCGTTGATTATGCCGTTCAATGCGACTCTCCTGCTTCGGCAATAAGCAATGACGAACAGGCCTACTCCCTGATGTCTGGCAAAGGCATGGGCTTGGCTTATCTCAATGGGTCAAAAGCCGAAGTTGATTCTGTAGAGGAGCTTCGTCACAGGAAGGAAGATATGGTATTGCGTGCCGACTCAGTCACGGAGACAGCCATGAGAACGCTGATGAACAAATACCATCTGGTGTTGATCTCCACCCATGGCTATTTTGCTGAGGCAGCTACCATGGGTACAGATATCCGCCCCGTTCAGACTGATATCCAGCTTTCGCAGAGTTGCCTGTTCTTGGCTGGTGCTGAGGGGAACATGAAAAATCACGCGTTTGATGCTTCGCAGCCTGACGGTATCCTTTCTGCCCGCGAATTGGCCGGTATGGATCTCTCCGATGTGGACTTGGTGACGTTATCAGCTTGTCAGTCGGGCTTGGGATATATTACCGTCGACGGCGTGTCGGGCTTGCAGCGCGGACTGAAAACCGCCGGCGTCCGGGCCGTCATCGCCAGTCTGTGGGAGGTCGACGACCAGGCCACCATCACGTTGATGAAGACACTCTATGCCAATCTGGAAAAAGGGCAGTCTCTACACGATGCCTTCCGTAACGCCAGGACAACATTGGCGACTACCGTCGTCGAGAAGAAATATCCACGCAAGGGTGTCGCCGACCTTGTCGTGAGGAAGACTTATCAGAAGCCTCAGTATTACGACGCCTTCATACTGATTGACGGATTAGAATAACCATCAAAACCCCATAACAATGAAAACAAGACGATTTATTTTCGGATGTGTTATATTGGCAGGAGTCAGCTTCGCAAACGCTCAACCACAGCGCCCTGCCGCTTCGCCAGAGCGCCCTGCCGTGTCGCCGCAGGGAAACGGGAATCCGCTGATGAACGGTCTCGACATGAACCGCGCCGAGACGTCCTTCGTCCTCAACGTCAATCCCATGAATGGCGAGAAACGGGAGATGCTCAACAAGGTGGCCTCCAACTATCGCTCCCGCAACCGTAGCATCCTCACCGATTTCGGAAACGCCATGCTTGCCGGTGGCGTGGCTGCCGTGGTGAACGTTATCGGAACCGAAATCGTCAACCTCACACAGATACGCTCAAAACAGAAGAAAGCCTGGCAGGAGATGCGTCAGAAAGAGTGTACCTTCATCGACAGCCTACAGTCCGTCAAGGGACAGAGCGATTTCTATGCACGACAGTCCGAATATGGGCCCCTGGACCCCTCAGACATGAATTTCGACGGCATCACGCTCAATGCCAACAGAGGGGGCAAGGAAGTGCTTCGGATGGTCTGTCACCTCGACACCACCAAGTTCCAACACCTCTTCCTGCACTCCAAGTTCTATCTCGTCGTCGACACCATCGTCTTCTATCCCTACAGGTCCTTCCTGCCTAACCTCAAAGCCAACCATATCCAGCAACCCCGGAAAGGCAAGGCCTCACAGGACGAGATCGACTACTGGAACACCATCAGTCAGTTCAGCTTCGACGAGCAGCAGTCGCCGACCGTCAATATCAAGATCGACCTCTATTCCTCTTGGATTAACGAGCTGGTGCAAGTTTTCCAGGACGTCAAGCTCGGCTCGTTCTCAGTCAACATCCCCATCAGTCAGGACCAGCTAACGGACTCCGTCTATTTCTACAGTCGTAAGCAGGCCATCGCACAGCATCGCCCGTTGATTGACGTCGAGGGCGACTGCTTCGTCGTACCGCGTTCCTATATGCCCGTCTCCGCCAACAACCCCTCATGGGGCACTGGCGAATACAAGATGAAGGTGACACTCTCGGAGCAATGCCGCTACAACCCCACCGAAGGGCGTTCAAAGAACTGGCATCGTGACTACAAACAACTCGTACGTATGCAGAAGGGAAAGGCCGGAAACGAGTATCTCGGCGACATCGTCACCACATTCCGCGACAACAAGAATACCATCCTCAAGGCTACCTATACCCCCGTACTCAACGCCTTGCCTGGCATGATGGGAATAGGCTCCTCAGCCAGAGGTGCTACCTCCGTTCCCAGTGGCGGTGCCCCTGGCGGCATGCCCCAAGGCCGATAACCCCTTCTTATTTGAAACCGACTAGAAACACCTAAAACTAAGAGATATGACAATACCCAATTTCGAGAAGTGCGTCAAATACGCGCTCACACAAAAAGCCATTGATGGCGATACCTTCAAGGATACCAACCTCAGGGTCTATGAGCGGCATACTGCCAACCCCATGACAGTATTCACCGCATTGAGAAAGGGCGGTATTGTGATTCCCGTCGTGAAAGCGGCGTTACTTGGCGAGTATGACGTCGAAGAATCCGCTACCGTCGTCATCAAGGCCAACCAGATTACGGACATCGTCGATCTCTATGTTCCGAAGTCCAACGACATCCAGTCGTTCCCGATAGCTGCCTTTGTTGAGGCCTGGGAGGCAACTGGCGGCCGTTGTACTACCGCTTTCCCTCCTGATCCGAAGACCTATGGCCCCAAGCTCATAGACCTCAAGCATACACCATTGCCTGACGGGTATGATCAGCTAAGAGAGGCGATTGCCGAGAATGCCCATGATATGTGGGCTCTCGAACGTCAGAGCGAGGGCTGGACTTATGGCCCCAAGCGCGACGATGCCAAACTCGAGACCCCTGATATGGTGCCCTACGCTCAGTTGCCTGAGTCCGAGAAGAAGTATGACCGGCTCATGGCAGAAGATACGTTGAAACTATTAATTGCTTTGGGATATAAAATCGAGAAGATATGAACAACAATGGTTTTGTACTAAATTTTGGCTCCGACGACAACGCGCGATGGCAACGGCTGTTGGACGAGATAGACAATGGCAACGTCGTCCCCGTTATTGGCCCTGATATGCTTGTGGCTCCCAAAATGTCAGAAGAGGGGAAACCCGAGAACCTCCATCAGCAGCTCATCTCCTATATCGCTGCCCAGACAGGTGTGAAGACCCGTCCCCGGACCTTCTCACAGCTTGTCTACGATGACAACTACCGTCATATCGTGAGGAACAAGGACGACCAGATATATAACCTCATTTCCCAGATTCTGAGCAATGTCGACCAGATTGAGGAGATCAACAGTCAGCCGTCCCAGTTGCTGACCGACTTGCTTGGTACTCGGAAGTTCCCGTTTGTCATCACGACGTCCTTTACACCGGTACTCGAGAAAGTCATGGAGGACGTCTGGGGTAAGGTCAATGTGCTGAAGTTCAATAACAACCCCCAGGACAGTATCCCTGAGCGTGGCGGCGATATCAAGACCGTCAATGACATGAAGCTGCCCACCGTCTACTATATGTTCGGTCGCTATTGTAGCAGCAAGGACCGTTATGTGGTGACCGACAGCGATATGATGACCTTCTGCAGCTCGTGGATCAGCGGCGCAGGCGTCCCCCGTAACCTCACAGAGACGCTGAAGAAGAAGTATCTCCTCATCCTCGGCAACAACTACTCCGACTGGCTCTTCCGCTTTGTGTGGTTCTCGCTGCGTGCCACCACTACCGACATGAAGTCTGACGTCGTCGTCAACGAGACCGTCGAGGAGTCCTTCAAGCAGTTCCTGGACCGTCTCGAGACCTTCTATCAGGAGAATCCAGTCGATGTCATCAAGCGTATCAAGAAAGACGTTGAGGACCGTTCCCTCCGAGGCTCTGCGAAGACCGCTTACGAGACCGATGTCTTTATCTCCTACTCACGGACAGACACTACCATTGCCAAGAACCTCTACGACGCCCTTACGGCCAAAGGCCTCAAGGTGTGGTTCGACTCCAACAGTATCCAGAAGGCTGAAGACTGGGAGGCCGCCATTGCCAATGGCATCCGTGGTGCGCGCCTCTTTGTACCTATCCTCTCGAAAAACATTGAGAAAGAGTCCATGATTCCTCACGAGTACCGTACGGAGTGGAACATCGCTGCCAACCTCTCCACCAAGATGGGTGGCCGCACCTTCATCATCCCGTTTGCTGAGGCCGGCTTCGACTTCTATAACCCCTTGACGAAGTTGCCAACAGAGTTTACCAGTAAGAATGCCACATGGTTTAACGACGCTACTGACCTCGCAGAACTCATTGGCGTCATTTTCAAGGAGTTGGAGAATCTGAAGCTGATAGAAAGTAGGTTGAATTATTGAAACGAAGTCCCATGGCAACAAACAATACGACAAAGACCCCAGACGCCAATCCGTGGAAAGGCTTGAACTTCTACCTGGAAGGTGAGAAGCTCTATGGACGCGACAACGAGATCCAAAGCCTGGCACAGTACGTCATCAACAACACGCAGACCGTGCTCTACGGACGGTCGGGTATCGGCAAGTCTTCTATCATCAATGCCGGTATCTTCCCGGTAGCACGCCGTGAGGGACTCTATCCCATCTCCATCCGTCTGAAGCATGACGTGGAGGCCTCCTACGTGACGCAAGTGAAAAGCACGTTCCTGGCCTCGGGCATTGGCATCCGCGAGATAGTGCCCGTCATCAACGAGTCGACGGAGACGCTATGGGAGTACTTCCACCGTCACGTCTTCTATCTTCCAGAGACTGGCGTCCCCGTGCGGCCACTTGTTGTCTTTGACCAGTTTGAGGAGATTTTTACGTTGCAGCACGACGAGGGTAGGAAGAAGGCGTTCTTCTCGCAGCTGGCCGACCTTCTGAACGAGGTGACGCCTCAGTATATCCTCGATTCCGGCACGAAGTCCAAGCAGGCTCCTGCCGCGAAGGCACCGTCGGGTACCGGCTTTGTCCTCGACTTCGGAAACCCCTCCGATGACGACGGCCAGGACTACATCCCCAACTCGCAGTTCAACTTCGTCTTCACCATCCGTGAGGACTTCCTCTCCTATCTAGAACGTTACACCGCCTATATCCCCGTCATGAAGTCGAACCGCTATGCCCTGCTGCCCATCAACGAGGAGCAGGCTGCCGACATCATCATGAAACCTCAGGAGGGTCTGGTGAGCAAGGATGTTGCCGAGCTGATTATCCAGAAGGTGACGGGAAACGATGATTTCGCGCTCGATGGCATTCCCGAGATTGAAGTCGACTCCGCCGTGTTGTCCCTTTACCTGAGCCGACTGTATATCAAGAAGGGTGGGGCATCAACTATTACCGCCGAGCTTGTCAATCAGTTCAGCGACGACATCATCAAGGACTTCTACGAGGAGTCTGTCGGCGATCTGCCCGCGAAGGACATCGAGGAGATTGAGGACCAGCTGCTGACTTACGACGGACGCCGTAACAACGTGTCGCGCAACGACTTGATACGCGAAGGTGTGTCGAAGGAGGTCATCGACACCCTCGTCGATGACAGGAAGCTGCTCCGTCAGTTCAGCTATCAGGACGATATCCGTGTGGAGTTCATGCACGACATCCTGTGTCCCATTGTCGATGACCGTATCAACCAGCGTGAGCAGGCCCGTCAGCAGGAAGAGGAGCGTAAGCGCCAGGAGGCTGAGAAAGCCCGTCTCGATGCCGAGCGTGAGGAGCTGCTTCGCCAGCAGCAGCGCGACCGTAAGCGCTTCCGCCGCGTTTCCCTTTGGTCGGCCGTCATCGTCCTGCTGTTGGTGGGTGCCTATTTCCTAAACGAGTATTGGAGCCACTGGGAGTACGACGAGTATTATGCCTCCTTTGTCCGCCAAAACGGGTGGCCGGTAGGTGTCGGCGCTTCCCTTGACGAGGGCGACCGTGGCGATATGGCGGTCTACTATCGTCTGTCGCGTAAAGGCCGTAATCCCTCTAATCCCTTCACCCAAGTCGATGTGTGCTCGTCAACCGACGTGGTCGTCCCCACTTTCCGTTCGCCCTTGGTAGGCTCTACTGAGACGGCCGACAGCCGTGCCGACAACTTCGCTTCGCTGAACCTGAAGGTACGCACTATCCGCTTTGCCGCCGAGAGTAGTTCCGATGATGCCGGTGTCAGCCGCGAGCTCTATTACGACGGTGATGGCCAATTGCTCTATGCCGTCAACTACTACCGCGACGTCGATGTCAATGCGCTGAGCGCTGCGCAGAGTGCCTCGTCTATGTGGGCCGTCTATGTGGACCAGAACGGCCTGCCGCTGAAGGTGCGCGACAACGGTGCCGACCGCATGAAGGTGTTCCTGAGTTCCAGCGACGACAAGCGCAAGGACCGCCTCGAGGTGAAGTATATGTTCTATGACGAAAAGGGCTCGCCCCAGAGCAATGACATCGGCTGCTATGGCTTCCGCATCGTGTATAACGATAACCTGACTATCGACAGCCTCTTCCACCTCGATCCGTTCAGTCAGGAGAACATTGTCGAGGTACGCAGCTATAACGGCCGCGAACAGTCCATGACCTACTACTCGGTAGGTGCCGATAGCCGTCAGCGGGCTCACAGCAAACTGGGCTATGCCCAGCGTGTCGAGCTGCAGGACCAGCGCGGCAACGTCGTTGAGCGCCGCTTCTACGACGAGCAGGGGAAGCCTGTCGTCGGTGCCCATTGCGCCAAGGAGGTGTGCCGCTACGATGCCTACAACCGTCTTGACAGCATCTCGCAGATGGATGCCGGCGACGCTCAGACCAGCTATATGGTGTTCCGCTACGAGGGTCAGTCTAACGTTCCCACAGAACTCTATCGTTACGACATCGCCGGTGGCACGCGCCAGCTGGCGTTCTCGAAGATTCACAAGGAGGCGGGTGGCGTCACGGACAACATCGACGATGACCGCCGCTCCGACAGCTATCGCCATGAGCATATCGTCAGGGACGAGGCCCGTCAGGAGGTGGAGTACAGCTATCTCGACCGTGACGGCAAGCTGGTCTTCGACTCCTTGCAGCTCTGCTGCCGCTATACCGAGAAGCATACGGCACAAGGGGAGGGCACCGTCCGTGTGAAACGCTACTATGGGGCCGACAACGCCCTCTATCGTGGCTCTGCCGATGAGCATACGAGAGCCATCGACTCGTCGTATTACGACGCCCAGGGCCTGCGCCGCAAGCAGATCACGAAAGATGCCGACGGCCGTATCCTGAAGTCCATGGGCTACGACTACAAGGACGGTGTCGAGATTGCCCGCTATGTGCTGTCGCTCGACGGCACCAGCGCCATCCGCTGTCCTCAGTGGGAGATCGACGGTCTGTGCTACTACAAGCTCAACAATGTCAAGAATGCCCAGACCGACTTCAATCTGGCCTATATCCAGGCGGTGAGCGAGTACGAGGACTGTCCTTCGCTCGTCTACTTCTACGGCGAGACGGAGACCGTCAACTACGACTTCAAGCCTGTCGTCACGACCATCGGCGAGCATTGGACGCGTCTGGAGAACGTCTCTGTCTCCATTCCGCCCGTGCCGTCCCATGCACCAACGGTGCAGTATGTCCACATCACCAGTCTCGAGGGCTCCGCTTATAAGGCAGGCCTCCGCGACGGCGACCTGCTGCAGGAGCGCAAGGACGCTGGTGCGGCCGAGAGTGTCGTCACCGTCATCCGCTACAAGGACGGACGGTGGGAGCATCCCGCCCCCTACCGCATCGCCAAGGGCAATCCCGGCATGGAGGTCTATCCCGTGGCCTATACCGAGCGTGAGTACAACGAATACCGTCAGAAGGGAGGAGGACGCTGATGAGTACACGTAGCATCATTCTGGCCCTGTTGCTCGCGGTGAGTGGTACCGTCGTGGGTCAGAGCCTCTTCGGCAACCAGAAGCCGGTGCGCAAGCAGATCAACGTGCAGCGCACCCGGCAGACGCGCACAGCGCCGGCGGCACGTCCTGTGGCCAGGGTCGCCGGCCGTGCTGCCGGCGCCAGCACGACCGCTGCCCCTGCCGTCGCTAAGGATACCGCCTGCTACCTGTCGCTGACGAAGCGTTTCGGGTGGTACTACGGTATCGGCGACAAGCTCACGAAGGACGAGATGCGCCACCTGCCCTGTTACTACCGGCTGACGGAACCCGACTCCCTCGGCCATTTCACGCGTATCGAGGCTGTCAACGGCCGGGGGCTGCTGACCACCCGTCATAGCCTCTCCACCTATCTCGTGGGCAACGACGACGACAGCGATCAGGGCGCCGACAGCAACTGGAAGAATATGCTTCAGACGGTCGTGCAGTGGGAACTTATCCCCGCCATCGACGGCCATCATGCCGCCATCGAGTCGGGACTCGATGCCGACGGTAACCTGATCTACTCTTACGTGATGTCTGTCGTCAACGACACCACCATCGTCGGCCACTATACCGACTCCTTTGGCGAACCGGTGTCGCTGCGCACAGGCTCTAATGCCGCGAAGTATACGCAGGTGACCATCGACGCCCAGGGCTACGAGCGGCGTATCATGTACCTGAATGACAGGGCTTATTTCAAGGAGAACACCGACGGGGCCTATATGCAGAAGAAGGACTACGACGCGGCGGGCAATGTCGTGTGCCTGTTGTCGTGCTGGATGGACGGCCAGCCGGTGAAGGACCGCTGGGGCAATTGCGGTTGGACGGCTCAGTACAATGCCCGCGGACAGCTGCTCCGCAAGCTGTATGTCGACGAGCATCGGCAGTCCATGCGTATGCCGCGCCGCGTAGAAACGTCCGTCGACGTCATCACGCGCAACTACGACTACGACAGCCTCCGCATGACCCGTGAGTACTACCTGACGGAACAGGGTGTGAAGGATGCGACGCGCGAGGGCGTCCACTGCCGCGAATGGACGTTCGACACCTGGGGCAACGTGCTCAGCGAGACGTCCAGGGACAGCGTCGGAAGACTCTGTAACGACCGCCGCGGCATCGCCCGTACCGTCTATGCCTACGACGACCACAGCCGAGAGACGTCACGCTACTATACCGACAAGGACGGCCTGTACGTGAACGATGCCGACACCCTCTGTATGTATTGCGGCCACGACACCTACCGCACCACCGACGGCCGCGACACCATCCCCGTTTTCAAGAAGGTCGTCACACCCCTCGAGGAGAAGACCGTCGACTACAAGAAGGATCTCGTCACCATCGTCCGCCGCGACCGGCAGGGCCGCCAGGTGGAGCTCGCCTACTACAACCTGCTGATGCGCCCCGTGGAAGTCGAGGGCGACAGCTGCTTCCGGCTGACGACCGCCTACCGCACCGACCGCAACAATCAGATTCAGGAGGACCGCCGCTATTCCTTCCGCGACACCATCCTCACCCGGACGGTGACCGACACGAAGGAGCTGACACGACTGGTGCAGCGCTTCCACGGCAGCCGTCTGCTGTCCACCTTCGGACAGACGCTCAACGAGGAGATGGAGGTGACGGGACAGTTGGGCTACGACGCCTTGGGAAACCGTGCCCGCAGCCACCTGGAGGACGCCTTGTATTTCCGTGTCAATTCGGGCGTCACCTACCGGGGCGACAAGAGCTACATCATGGGGCGCAACGAGTACGACGAGCCGTCGTATGTCGTTGAGTCGGAATCGGGCTCATCAGAAATCTATTGCACGAAGCTTTACAGTGCCGGGGGGAGAAGCATCATGCTCGACGAGAACAACGAGAAGATTCCCAGCGACTCGCTCCGCAAGTTCCGCCAACGCCTGAACAGGGCCTATTGTGTGGAGCTTGTCAAACAGCGTGCCTGGCAGCTCGGACTGCGGTCGGGCGACGTCATCGTGAAGTACGGCGAGTTCTATTACCCGGAGGTCAGCCCGGAGGTGTGGAAGTTCCGTGACCGCCTGCAGATGGACACCTACCTCAGCCGCAACCAGAAGAAGGAGGTCCTGGTGCTCCGCTACGACGAGAAACTGCGCCGCCATCGCATGGTGAGGCTCACGCTGCCGCCGGGGACCGAGGGTGAGCTGGGCTTCATCATCCAGACCGTCTACTACACCCAGCGCGAGTCCGACCGCTATAACAGCGCCGTTCAGCAGTGGCTGCGCGAGCAGGGCATCCATCGGGAGGACTTCGAGATCAACGAGAAGCACTATGGCACCCACGTCGTCAACCAGATGCGCCCGTTCAAGATCTCTACGGCGACGATGCCTTCATGGAAGGCAGGCCTTTGCGAGGATGCACTCGTGGTGGCAGTCGTCAGTTACAACATCGACGGTACTGTCGAGTATGCCGGTATGGGCGATGGCGACAAGAAAGTATGGGATATGATTAGTGACAAATGCGACTCGATGGGTGTCTACTACACAACGAACGGACGCGAGCTGCGCTATGTGATGCTGCCGGGTACGGGCAGCGCATGTTCGGCATCGTTCTGTCACCTGCCGACGGAGGAGTTCAATGCGTTGCTCGAACTCGAGGAGAAGAACATCCCGCAGGCTCTCCGCGACAGTCTGGCGAAGACCAAGACGCTCCTGTTGCCGGAGCAGGCCGTGCGCTTTATCCGCCGCCATGCCAGTACCGACGGCAGCTTCCTCAAGATGGCCTCCGACAGCGATTTCGAGCGGATACTGCGCAACTTCAGCAACCAGACGGGCGTTGATGTGACCGACTGTGGTATGACAGCAATCATGGGTGCCTGGGTGAAGAGCACAACGACATCCGATGACCGCAAGCTCATTGACACAGCCTTCAAGCGCGTCGACTACACCGGCTACGAGCGTACGGAGGCCAACGGCTTCACCCTCTACTACCGTCGCAGCACGGCCGACGCTGAGCGCCTGGCAGAGTGCGTGGTGGCAGGACCTGCCTACCTGCTTGTCCTCAAGGGCGAGCTGTCGCTTAGTATTGACACCATAAAGGGAGGAACGTATGACAAGTTACATTAAGATCATCACACTACTCATAGCCGGCACGCTCACCGCGGCGGCACAGGTGCAGCAGGACCGGCGGACATCGGACAGGAGCTTCTTCAACTATCCGAAGGCACGGTTTGTACCACGACAGTCGGCGCAGGCCGTCTCAACGGCGGCCGTGGCGGCACCGTCGCGCATGGCGGTCTCGCCGCCATGTGACCCCGACCCTGCCGACACCATGGAGGTGGCACTCTATCGCGACTACGTCAAGCAGAACGGCTGGATGCGCGGCAGGGGGAAGCCCATCACCGAGGAGACCGCCAGACACCTGTCGCAGCACTACCGGCTCTCACGCAAGAACAAGGCAGGCCACTGGACCCGGTTTGAGTGCCTCGACGCCTGGGGACGCCCTGACGACTGCGGCGCCACGTACCTCATCAATCCCTACGACAAAAATGACAAGCAGATTGACGAGGACTGGCGCGACAAGCTCAAGAAAATCGTCTACTGGGAGTTCGTAGGCGACGTCAGCGGCGAGAACTGCCTGCAGGAGAACGCCTACAACAAAGAGGGCGAGCTCATTCTCAGCTACATCACCGTACCCGTAGGCGACAATAAGTTCATGGGACACTATGTCGATGCGAGGGGACTGCCCGCCAAGATGCGCGATGAGGACGGCGCCAAGTTCGTGCTCATACAGCGTGACCAGTACGGCTACGATGCCGACATCTCGTACATCGGCGACGACGGCTACTACAAGAAGAACATCTGGGGTGCCTACCGCTCACGCAACATTTTCGACAAGCGCGGCTATAAACTGAGAAACATGTCCGCCAACGTCGACGGACAGTTTATGATTGACCGCGCCGGCAATAGCGGCCAGCAGCAGGTCTACGATAACGACGGCTTTGTGCGCTCCGTCACAAACATCGACGACCATGGCAACATCATCCGCATACCGCTCAACGAAAGCACTAAGAAGGACTTCATTTGTGAGCGCTACGAATACGACCAGTGGGGAAGAAATACCTACATCAGATACTATCTCGCCGACGGCATCACGCCCGACACCATCACCGGAGCCGTACACGCCTACCGCTATGAGTACAACGACCGCGGAAAGTGCACGCTCATCCAGTGCCTTGGACTCGACGGGAAACCCATCACCGACAGGACGGGGTTCTCCATGACACGCCGCGAATTCGACGACCTGGGCAATGAGACACTCTTCGAGTGCCGCAATGCCGAGGGGCTGTACTTCAACAACGACATTTGTCTCGCCCTATACAAATACGACGGTGACCGCCTCGTCGAGAACCGCGACTACAAGACCACCGACGGACGGGACACGGTGCTCACCTTCCATCTCATACGCAACGGCAACACCGAGACCAAGATCCTCCCTGAATCCGACTGGAAGCAGGTCTACGTCTACGACGACAACGGCGACATCATCGAGAAGACGTTTACCGCCATCGACGGCACACCACAGGACTGCAACAAGGGCTACCAGCATATGCTCATTACCCAGCGTCAGCTGCAACCCGGACAATGCGTCATCGAGGAATGCTACTGGGACGAGACGGGAAAACTCGCCGACCCCAACGAGCCCTCGTTCAGCTACCTCTATAACCGCATCGTCACCATCGTCGACACCCTGCAGCACACCAAGACCATCCGGCGCTACGACAACGACAAGCTGCTCTCGCAGTTCCAGCAACAGCTCTCCAGCGACTTCAGCATACGCGCCGGAGAACGCAGCTTCGACGCCATGGGACAGCACGCGCGCAGCCATCTTACCACAGGACTCTTTGTCAATTCCACCCCGTTCAGCACCGTCAAGGGCGGCTCCTCCACGGCATACGTCAAAGTCACCAACGAGTACGACGAGGTCAGCTACCGCATGTCCGACGACGGTAACTCACCCGTCGTCTATGCCTTCGACCCCTACGGCGAAAGCTACTACGTCGACGAGCACAGAGAACGCATCGAAAGCCAGACGGACCTCCGCCGCCGGCTGCCACGGGCACACATCATCGAGGTCTACGACAGCATAGCACTACGGCTCGGCGTGCAGTCCGGCGATGTCATCATGGAGTACGGCTACTGGAAATACCCCGAGCTCGAAACGTCCAACTACTACGACTTCGACCTCCGCGAGGCCACCTTCGAACTCTACAACCAGCCCAAGCGCATGGTCGTCATGCGGCGCAACCCGCAGACCAACCAGCCCGAGGTACACACCGTCATGCTGCCCAAGGGCACACTCGCCGACTATGGCTTCTACTTCCACCGCATATTCTGCACAGAGCGCGAGAAGCAGCGCTACGATAACGCGTACAGCCAGTGGCAGGCATCACAGCCCGCCGTCCGCCAGCCGAAGCAGAAAAAGTACAAGGAAGACCGCTATCCCACGCAGTTCATGTCACCCTTGCGTAGCGACGGCAACAGCAATAATGTCTACGGCCGCGGCACCGTCGACGACGCCGTCATCCTCGCCCTCGCCGTACAGGACCAGCGCGGACACATACACACCTACCAGCTGTCCGACAGCATCGAGGTCTTCGACTCCTGCCGCACCTACCAGAGCCGCGACATCCAGCGAATGTGGTACACCACCGACCTGCGCACCGTACGCTCACTCGACCTTGTGGGCTCTAAGCCCTCTTGGGACGCACGCCTATGGTACGAGACCAAGGACCAGCGCCTCTCGCGACCCCTGCAACCCCTGCGCCGTGAAGCCCTGCAGCAGATGCAGCAGTACGTTAGCCAGTGGCAGACAGCCTACCGCGACAGTATGCAGACCCTCTACAACGAAGCCTGGCGCGCCGTCGAGAACGACTCCGTCATCGTCCGTTTCGCAAGCATCGACGGCGACGGCTACATGGCAGAGAACGGCTACAAGGATCGCCATTTCATCGTCCTCGAGTTTTGCGGATGGACCTGTCTCGACGACCGCGATGACTTCTCGTCCACACTCGCCCGCTACCGCCAGCAGCCCAAGCACGTCGTGCTGGTCGGCATCGAGACCAAGGACGATGTCGACTTCTACACCGATGTCGTCGTGATCAATTCCGACGCCCCCCAGCTCGGTATGAAGATCAAGCCCATCAAGGTCTCCTATCGCTACGCCAGGAAGAATATCTTCGACCGTTACAAACTGTGGAAAGAGGGCGGCGGCGCACAACATTTACTGATGAAACGGTGAACAGACCGATGAACGATAACGAACTGATAGACCGCCTGATAAAAGGCGATGATACTGCCAACAGACAATTCTTCATGGAGAATTGCCGGCCCCTCTTTACGACCATCATCCACAGGGTGTTCCCCTATCATGTCGACTACGAGGAGTTCGTCAACGAGTTCTATATCTACCTCATGGAGAACGATGCCGACAGACTCCGGCAGTTCCAGGGGCGCAGCACCATCTATCAATGGCTGAAGACGGTGGCACTCCGTTTCGCCTTGCTGTTGCGCAAGCGGGGCGTGATGGTCGATGTCAACACCGGTGCCTCGCCGTGCGTCGTCAACCATCTGCCGCAGGACGATTCCTGGCGTCATGCCAGGATGGATGTCGAGAGCCTGCTACGGCGGATGAAGAACGAGCGTCATGTGTACGTCATTCGCCGACACATCATCGAAGGCGTTGACGAGCCCACCCTTGCCGCAGAGATGGGTGTCGAGGTGTCCAACCTCTATAATATTAAGAAACGGGCAATCGCCGCCCTGACAAAAGTGGCATTAAAAGATATCAAGCAATATGGCAGAACGCGTAACTAACATTTCCGACGAAATGCTGGCTGCATTTCTCGATGGCAATACCACTGCCCCGGAGACCCAGTCGGTCCTTGATGCCGTGGCGAGTGATGACGGTCTGCAGGAGTTCTTCAGTCTCTCCTTGCAGGTAGACGAGGCAATGTCCGGCATCGACTTAGACCTCTCTCTCTCGAAGAACCGACCCTTTCCGGTGCATGAAATGGCCTGGAATGATTCGTCCAGCGACCTGCTGGACAGTCAACGGAACCACAACAAGCCCCATCCCGTCGGCTTCTACGATGCGTCATTAGACAAAGATACCATAGAATAGTGCGCTCTACGAGCGGCGTATATACATAATAATGTGACCTTTAGCCCGCTAAAGGTCACATTATTGCCTCTTGCTCCTTGCCCCTTAAAAATGAACTTAATGCTATGTGTCAATTAACAATAAGGTTAAAAAATCCTTATCCCCGCCAATCATTGGCGTCACATTTTATCCCTCCTGCAGGGCCTCGTAGAAGGTCTGTTGGGCGGTGCGGAGCATACTGATGGCGCGGGGGATGAAGTCGGAGAGGACGGGGGTGCTGTCGACAAGCACCTCGAAGCCAATCCAGACGGCCTGGGGAATGGGGGTGTAGGCCTTGACGACCTTCACCGTGGTGTTGGTCTTGTTCAACGCCACGAGGACGGCATCGCGGTTCTCGTCGGTGACGTCGTAGATGTTGGGCATCATCAGACGGAAATACTGTTCATCGTCACCGTCGTAGATGAAGACGTAGGTGCGGCCCTCGCACTTGAAATCGAGGCCAAAATCGGTGTCCTTGGGGCAGTAGCCTTCTTCCTGAAGATACTGCTTCATCAGTTCTTGTAGATTCATAAGCGTTTTTAGTTTGTAATAGGTTATTCTTACACGAAGCCGATTTTCGGTCGGCGGTTGCGGGCGTCGGTGTCCTCCATGCGCTGTCGGAGGTTCTCGTAGGTACTTACCACCTCGCGGCTGATGGACGGGCGGATGCTGCGGATGGTGTCCTCGAGCATCTGCTGGGTGATGGGCTGGTCACTGAAGGCGGCCCCCATGGCGGCGTCGTTAACGATGTAGGCGATGTCGCTGGCGATATAGCCGTCGGTGAGGTCGGCCAAACGTCCGGCGTCAATGTCGCCGCAGGGACGGCCGTCGAGGTGCAGTCGGAACATCTCGCTACGCGCCTCGCGGTCTGGCATGGGTACGTAAATCATGCGGTCGATACGGCCTGTACGCAGCACGGCGGGGTCGATCATGTCGGGGCGGTTGCTGGTGGCGATGACGAAGATGCCGCGCTTGGCGCAGTTGTTGAGCTGACTCAGGAACTCATTGACCTCGCCGGCCTGATGCTCCGCACCCTGACTGGAGCGGTTGGGTACGAAGGCGTCGAACTCGTCGAAGCAGATGATGGTGGGCTTGCTGGCCTCGGCCTTCTTGAAAAGGTCGGCAATCTTTCCCTGTGAGCCGTGGACGTAGATGCTGCCCAGGTCGCTGGCCTTCACGAGCATATAGTTGAAGCCAGCTTCTTCGGCGAACTTCTCGGCAAAGAAGCTCTTGCCACAGCCGGGAGGGCCGTAGAAGAGTATGCCGTTGGGGGGTGTCAGCTTGTAGCGCTCAGCGCGCTCGCGGTCCTTGAGTATGAAGATGACCTTCTGGGTGAGCATGGCCTTGAGTTCGCTCATGCCGGCAATGTCCTTGAAGCCGTTGCCTTTGCCGCGCTGGATGTCGACACGTGCCTCGGTGGCCTGGCGCTCGTCGTTCCCAGCCCCGCGGCCCCGGTCACCTACCTCCTGTCCCATGCTTGTACCTCCGGGCTGCTGGCTGGGCTCTGCGACCTCGTCGGGGTGTTGCAGGTCGTGGAGTAGGGCAGCGGCCGAGGTGTAGCGGCAGGTGCCGTTGCCTAGTCCTTTCGTCATGATGCGCTTGTAACCCTCGGCGACGTTCAGGCCGTCGAGGCTCAGGGGTGTCTTGCGAGCGGTCTTGACGGCGGCTATGCGCTCCTTGCGTGTGGTTCCCTCTTGGAAGGTGACGTCCCAGGGTGCGCGGGCGGTGAGCATGGCGTAGAACAGCGCGACGGCCGAGAAGAGGTCGGTGGCGTCGTTGTACATACCGGCGAAGGCCGTCGTCGACTGGTAGCGCTCGTCGAGGTCCGACGTGTCGAAGGGCGGAGCACCACCCACACAGCGCGACACGTGGCTCATGTCGATGAGCTCCGCCGCGCCGCCCGTCCGCTCGGAGAGCATGACGTTGCGCGGATTGACATCGTTGTGCAGCAGGTTGCGGTCGTGCATAAACTTCAGTCCCTCGAGGACGTCGGTGAGGATGCGCAGGGCCTCATCGAGGGGCAGTGCTCCCTCACGCTGGAGCTTGTCCCAGAGCAGTTCGCCGCTGAAATAGTTGGTCACCACATAGCGGCACTCGCCCACACCCTCGTCCTGGTATGTGCCCTGTTCGACGTAAGCGACGATGTTCTTGTGGCATAGCTTCTGCAGGATAGCGATGCTCCTGACGTTGTGGTCGTCGTCGAGCATCTTCTCGGGGGTGTTCTTGAGCACGAAGAGCTTCAGGAAGAACGGCGTGCCCTGCTCGTCCTCCACACGGTATGTCTCGCAGTAGCTGTTCTCCTTGATGAGTCGTGCCACCTCGTATTTTCCTATCTGTTGTCTGTCGGTTAGTATGGCCATAGTATCGGGTTAATATGAAGCACCTTTAGTGCCTGAACAGTTGCAAAGATAGTACTTTTTTCGGAGATAACAAATTTTATGCGAAAAAAATTTGGCGGTTCTGATAGAATTCCCTACTTTTGCAGCCTCATTTTGAAAGAGCCAAGATGACGTAGCTAAAAGTCCGCTTCCTGTAAGCAACGTGTAACAAGAGGGTCGCAAGACCCGCAAACACCGGCCTCAAGAGAGGCCGGCGCTAGGTGATCTTTTACACAATTGTTACACAAAAAAGCTTACGTATTATGAGAAGAAGAATTCCCTACCGCGTGTGCAGTTGCACAAGCGAAGGCATCGTCACACACCTCGAGGCACGACTGCTGAAGAACATCGTCAACAGCACCATCCACCCCATCCGCTGTGCCGAGAGTTGTAAACGCAAGTATCAGAAAGGGATGTACATCGGCGACCTCTGTGCCGAGACGGGTCACTTCTGGTGGGCACTAAAGGTATGGTGGCTGACGGCCAGGCTCATCGAGGACAAGGACTTCGACGACTGGCGCTTCGTCTGGTTCGACAACAAGCGCGTCCGTCTTACCGACGTCATCTCGGAGACAGAGTGCGAGCTCCTACAACGTCGCTGCAGCGACCTCTGGCGTGCCCTTGGCTATCCTGAGTACGCCTGGTGGACGCCTGAGTGGGACCGCATTGCCGCCGAGACCTTCGGCACCTGCTACACCTACCTCTTCGCTGAGAAGTACAACAGCAACTGGGACCCTGCGGGGCTGCAGATGGAGTGGGACGAGGAGATGCGGCAGTATGAGCGCGAGCAGGCCACCGAGCGTCTCTTCCAGGAAGCGCTGAACTGATAAAACTAACGAATGGAGATCTTCAAGAATCTGACAAAACGGCTGTCGAAAGGCTTGTTTTGAAGGATTCTTGAAGATTTCTGTTTTTTGCGCAGTCTCAATTTTTTGTAAAAACACTTGGAAGGTAATGGATTTTTTCCTATATTTGCGGAGAAAAATATAACCAAAACTATGAAGATTATGAACATAAGATGTTTTTTAGCCCTGTTCCTATGTGTGTGTTCGCTGGGAGCGAGGGCAGATTGGGAGGAAGTATGGAGTGAGAACTTTAATGATTTGAACTTTACAAGTCCAAGTATAGAGAATTGGACTCTATCCAGTTGTAAAGGGCAATATAATGGAGAAAGCACGACAAATAGGTGTTTAAAGATAAGTGGATCAGCAACTACTCCGCCCATTATGGCTACTAATAATGCAAGAGTAAGTTTTACCTATGCAAAAGCAAATAAAGGAGATTTATCTGCTTCACTTTCCGTGAGCTTGAGCGGCAATGGTAGTATAACGAATAATACAGTACTATCATCAACTACACAAACCCATACGTCAGTAACATTTTATATTATAGGTGCAACGTCTTCTACAAGGATAGTTTTTGCTGCAACAGAAAATAGTATGGCTATTGATGATGTGCTCATAGAAGCTGATGCTTTGAATTCTAATATTGTAGCCGCTCCGTCTTTCTCCCCTTCCGGCGGCATCTATTCAGAAACTCAGTCGGTGACAATAAGTTGTGAGACGTCGGACGCGAACATCTACTATACGACGGACGGGACGACGCCGACGAACGGGAGCACACCTTATTCTGAGCCAATCTCTGTTAGCACTACGATGACCTTGAAGGCAATCGCCTATAAGGACAATGTCGCCAGCGACGTCACGACAGCTACCTTTACCGTGAACACCAATTATTTTGCCAATGATTTTAGTAGTGAGCCAAACGGCTACAAGGTATTATCCGGCGGTTATACGGTGGCAAGCAAGATAAACATCGGACGCTCGGCCATCCTGACGTTCCGACTTCGTGGGAGAACGACGTCTGCACAGGCCACGTTAGGGGTCGTAGAGAACTATAAGGAGTATGGAAGTAACCAGACTCGGAGCATTTATAATAATCAGCAGCTGGCGCTGACGAAAGGAGAATGGAAGGACTTTCAGTTTGCCATTCCCATGCAGTACGATAACAGCACGGCGACCGTAAATATCAACGGCATAGACTGCGACCTCGACGACGTGATGATGGTGGCACCACCGACCATCACGCTCAGCGAGAATGATGCGAATACGGATGGCTGGACGGATTATGTGGGACAAATCGTCGACGTGGCAACCAGCCGTACGCTACGTGGCGGCATCTGGAACACGCTTTGTCTGCCGTTCGACGTCGACCGCAGCGTCCTGTATACTGCCCTTGGGACAGGACAAACTGTTGTCATGACGACTTATAGCTCGTATGCTAACGGCGTGATGACATTCAGCACGGTTAGCGGAAGCAATGTGATTACGGCAGGTACACCGTTCCTCTTGAAAATAGACAATGAAAGAGTTAACCCGACATTCAGGGCCGTCACCATCCAGACAACGACACCAGGCTCTAAGACGGATAACGGCGTGACATTCCAGGGATGCTTCAGCAGCACGCCACTGGCTACCGACGGCACCGACCTCTTTATCGGCACCGACAACAATCTATACAGCCCAGCCGTAGGTAAGAACAATCTCGGCGGACTGCGCGCCTACATCCACAAGGTGAACCCCACCGCCCGTCTGGCACTCACCATCGAGGAGACAACGGGGATTGTTGGAACGAGGAATGAGGAGCGAGTAACGAGTAACGACACGTGGTACACGCTTGATGGCCGGAAGGTGGTCAATGGTCAACTGAAGAGCGGTCTGTATATCAGCAGAGGAAAGAAGATTATTGTGAAGAATTGAAAAATGTACAATGTACAATTTTGATTAAGCATTAAAAATTTAACATTGAATAGCGCTATGAAAAGACAATATGATCAGCCAACGACACGGGTCGTCAAGATAAAGATACAGCCGATTGCCATTGTCAGCGAGGGCAATGTCGTGAACCCCCAAGGTACTAGCGTCACCATCACCGAGATAATCGAGGGTGGCGATACGCAAAACGCGGCCGCACGTGGCGGCCGCGTATGGGACGACGATGAGTGGGAGGAGGATGAGGAGTAAAGAAAACGTCGTACGCCCCAGTAGGGTTAAATGTGACTAACGGATAAACAGCAATTCGCGGTACTTTGGCAGCGTCCAGAGACCGTCCTCGACAATCAGCTCGAGCTTGTCGGTCTCGCGCCGTATGTCGTCCATCTTCGGGCATACCGTGTCGTGGTAGGCAATGGCGCGGGCGTGGATATCCTCAATGCGGTTCGCCACACGGCGAGCCTCCGTCAGTTCCTCGACAAAACGCTCGATGCGCTCCGTACGCTCAGCTATCTCTTCAATCAGCTTCTGGTTGCGGGACGATAGGCGCATGGCACGCTCCACCGGGAAGATATCCTTGATGCCCTGAACATTCTTGATGAGCTGCGACTGGTAGTGTGTGCAGACGGGAATGATGTGGTTCATGGCCAGGTCGCCCAGCACGCGGGCCTCTATCTGGACTGTCTTCACGTACATCTCCCACTTCACCTCGTTGCGAGCCTCAAGCTCCTTGCGGTTCATTACCTTCGTCGACTCAAACATCCGGACGGAATCCTCGTCAAGGTAGTGCTCGAAGATGACGGGACACGACTTCTCCACGTCCAGGCCGCGACGCGCTGCCTCCAGCACCCATGCCTCGGAGTAGCCGTTGCCGTCGAAACGCACGGGCTTGCAGGCCTTGATGTCGTCGCGAAGCACCTCCACGATGGCATGGAACTTAGCCGTATGGCCCGTACCGGCAGCATACTCCGGAAGCTGTGACAACTCGCTGATCTTCTCGTCGACACGCACCTTGAACGACGTCAGCGCCTCGGCCATCGCCGCATTCAGCGCAATCATTGCCGACGCGCAGTTCACACTCGAACCGGGTGCACGGAACTCGAAGCGGTTGCCCGTGAAGGCAAAGGGAGAGGTGCGGTTACGGTCGGTATTGTCGATGATAAGGTCGGGAATCTGCGGGATGTCAATCTGCATATTCTGCTTGCCGCGCACCTCCGACGTCTCACCGCGCTCAATCTTGTCCAGCAGCTCCGTCAGCTGCGTGCCCAGGAACGAGGAGATGATGGCCGGCGGGGCCTCGTTGCCGCCCAGACGGTGGGCGTTCGTCGCACTCATGATGCTCGCCTTCAGCAGACCGTTGTGCTTGTAGACAGCCATTAGCGTCTCAACGATGAACGTCACGAAACGCAGCGTCTCGTAAGCCGTAGCGTCAGGATTCGTCGGGTCGCCCTTAGCCGGAGCATGGAGCAGGATGCCCGTGTCCGTCGACAGGCTCCAGTTCTGGTGCTTGCCGCTGCCGTTAATGCCGTCGAAGGGCTTTTCGTGCAGCAGCACACGGAAACCGTGGTTGCGTGCCACCTTCTTCATCAGCGACATCAGCAGCATATTGTGGTCGACGGCGAGGTTGCACTCCTCGAAGATGGGAGCCAGCTCAAACTGGTTCGGTGCCACCTCGTTGTGACGCGTCTTCACGGGGATGGCCAGCTCCAGCGCCTGGATCTCCAAATCCTTCATGAATGCCACCACACGGTCGGGAATCGTGCCGAAGTAGTGGTCGTCCATCTGCTGGTTCTTAGCACTCTCGTGCCCCATCAGCGTACGACCGGTCATCAGCAGGTCGGGACGGGCAGAGTAGAGCCCCTCGTCCACGAGGAAGTACTCCTGCTCCCAGCCCAGGTTTACCTGCACCTTCTTCACGTCGCCGTAGAAGTACTGGCAGACGTCCGTTGCCGCCTTGCTCACAGCGTGGAGCGCACGCAGCAGCGGTGCCTTGTAGTCGAGCGCCTCGCCTGTATACGCGATAAATATGGTGGGGATACACAGCGTGTCGTCGATAATGAACACAGGACTCGTCGGGTCCCATGCCGAATAGCCGCGGGCCTCGAAGGTGTTGCGGATGCCGCCGTTGGGGAACGACGAGGCGTCGGGCTCCTGCTGCACCAGCAGCTTACCCGAGAACTTCTCAATCATACCACCCTTGAACTTCGTTCGAGCCTGCTCACGCTCGGCAGAATCGGAGCGAGCTCCGTTCTGCTCTCGCTCACTCGCAGCCTTGCCGTCATCCCACTCGACGAAGGCATCGTGCTTCTCGGCTGTGCCCTCGGTCAGCGGCTGGAACCAGTGGGTGTAGTGCGTCACACCGTTCTCCGTTGCCCACTGCTTCATGCCGGCAGCAACGGCATCGGCGATGCTGCGGTCCAGACGGGCACCGTGGTCCATCACCTCGACCATCGCGTCGAAAACATCTGCAGGCAGGTACTGACGCATCTTACGACGGTCGAAGACATACTTGCCAAAATACTCCGAGGGACGCTCAGCGGGCCTTGGAACGTCGACGGGGCGCTTCTTGAATGCCTCGGCGACAACTTGGAATCTCAAATTATTTGCCATTTTTTCAACATTCTTTAGAAAGAATTCTCAACTACCACGGAATGATGCTCAGGCCGAACAGCAGGTTGGCCTTCTTCAGGTAGGGGTTCGTGTTAATCTCAGCAAAGACGGGCAGACGGACGGTGCCTGCCTTCAGGTTCTTCGTGCAGCGCAGCGCCGCCGAGCAGCAGGCTGGCCCGTCGGCATAGTCGTAATCGCGAATGGTGACTTCGCGCTCACCGAGGACAGTCTCGCGCGTTACCGTATTCCACTGTCCGGCACTCTCCATCGGCGTCATGCCCGCCGTCATCTGCCAGTCGAGACTGCCCAGACGGAAGGGCACCGTCAGCTCCACATACGTCGAGTAGGCACGGTTGCCGTTGATCTTGTAGTCGCGGCCACCGAAGACGCAGTAGCCCTGCAGACTGAAGTAGCTGCAGGTGAAGCCGATGTTACCCTCGAACTGGTGGCCACCCTTTTTCGCGTTGTAGTAGAAGTAGCGGTCCTCCTGGTCGAGTCCTGTCTGCCAGTAGTCGAAGACACCGATGTTTACCGGTCCCAGCTGGTAGCTCAGCCCCAGGTCAATCTCCTGGTGGTCGTCGTTGTGCAGACCCGTACTGCCTTCCATCGACAGCGACAGGCCCCGCCAGTTGAGGCGTACCTCGGGTTGTACGGTCAGTCCGCACTTTTCCTGACCACGCCAGTAGTAGCGGGTGAGGATGTCGGCATCCACGGTGGCTTTCACCTTGTTGTCTTTCTTCTTCTCGGTCTTTACGCGTCCCGTGCCCGGCTGCACAGATATCAGCTGTGCGGAGACCGTCAGGGGCAGAAGTAGGGCCAGCAGCCCTAAAAGCGTTTTTCTCATTATTCTCAAATCAATTATTAATTGTCAATTCAATTCTCAATTAATTGAAGTCAGTCTGCATAGCGACGTAGGATGTCCGTATACTGGTCGATACGACGGTCGCGGAGGAACGGCCACCAGCGGCGTACCTGCTCCGAGCGCTTCATGTCCATCTCGACGATGATGCTCTCCTCCTCGTCCTCAGATGCTTCGTAAATTACCTCGCCCTGAGGGCCGCAGACGAAGGAGGTGCCCCAGAACGGCACGCCGTCCTCATCGCCCACACGGTTCACGGCGACGACGGGCAGTCCGTTGGCAACGGCATGACCGCGCATCACCGTCTGCCAGGCGCGGCGCTGACGCTGCTGCTCCTCGGGGGTGTCGGCGGGATCGTAGCCGATGGCGGTGGGGTAGATGAGTATCTCTGCGCCACGAAGGGCCATCAACCGTGCTGCCTCGGGGTACCACTGGTCCCAGCAGACGAGGACACCAAGACGTCCGACGCTGGTCTGTATGGGGTGGAAGCCGAGGTCGCCGGGGGTGAAGTAGAACTTCTCGTAGTAGCCAGGGTCGTCGGGTATGTGCATCTTGCGGTACTTGCCGGCGATGGTGCCGTCGCGCTCGATGACGACGGCGGTGTTATGATACAGGCCAGCAGCACGACGCTCAAAGAGCGACGTGACGATGACCACCCCGTAGCGCTTTGCCAGCTCGCCGTAGATCTCCGTCGACGGCCCGGGGATGGGCTCCGCCATATCGAAGATGTCCACACACTCCGTCTGGCAGAAGTAGAGCGTGTTGTGCAGCTCCTGCAGGACGATGAGTTCGGCACCGCGCTTCGCAAGGTCGGCAATACCGTCAGCCAGCCGTTGGATGTTGTCCTTCGTGTCGGCGGTGTTGTGCTGTTGTAGGAATCCTATCTTCATTTTCAATGCTTAATGCTCAATGCTTAATGCTTAATGCTTAATTTGGCAGGATACTGCATCGTGCAGCAATGCAGGGAGCCGTGCTGTCGGATGATGGTGCGGCAGTCCAGCCCGACGATGTCGCGCCCAGGGAACGCCTTGCCGATGATGCGGCACGCCTCGGCGTCGAGGTCGGGCTGTGCATACGTAGGAACCAGCACGGCACCGTTGACGATGAGGAAGTTTGCGTAGGTTGCAGGTAATCTTTCTCCTCTCTCCTCACTCTTCTCTCCTCTCTCAAAGATCGGCCTGGGCATGGGCAGTTTCAGCAGCCTGTAGGGCTGTCCTTCGAGGGTACGCAGCTGACGCAGTTCCTCTTCCATCAGTCGCAGCTCCTCGTACTGTTCGTCCTCCGTGTCGTCACACCCTACATATAATAAGGTGTCGTCGGGAGCGATGCGCACGAGGGTGTCGATGTGGCCGTCGGTATCGTCGCCGACGAGTTGCCCGTGGTCTATCCAGACGATGCGGCGGGCGCAGAGGCGGCGTTTCAGTTCCGCTTCTATCTGTTCTTTCGTCAATGGCTGGTTGCGGTGTGGCGCCAGCAGGCACGGCGTTGTCGTGAAGATGGTGCCGCGTCCGTCGCTCTCTATGCTGCCACCCTCGAGGACGAAGTCGAGACTGTCCACGTACTCGCCCCGTACCACCCCCGCTTCGTAGAGTCGGCGGTTGATGGCATTGTCGAGGTCGGCGGCGAACTTCTCGCCCCAGCCGTTGAAGCGGAAGTCGAGGAGCAGCGGCGCTCTGGTCTCCGCAGAGCTGTCGCCCATTCTCTTCGCTGTCGGTACGAGTGTCAGGAACGCATGGTCGCGTGCCCAGGTGTCGTTCGTGGGGCAACGGAACGTCGCCTCCGCCGGCTCGCCGTCAGGTGCTCCGACGACGATGACGGGTTCGTAGCGTTCGATGATTCGCCGCATCTCACGATAGGTGTCGCAGATGTCGTCGAGCATGGGCGCCCAGTCTGTCTGGCTGTGCGGCCATGTCAGCTGTACGGCGCTCTGTGGCTCCCATTCTGCGGGTAAACGATAGCTCTCGCTTGAAAACATGGGTGCAAAGGTAGTGCAAATCGAACGAAATACAAAATTTGATAGTTACTTTTTTGCTAATTTGCTCGTTTATTCGTAACTTTGCAGCTCAATCAGATAATATTGACGTTTATGAAGAAGATTTTTGCTACTATCCTGGCGCTAACAGCCATTACCGCTGCCCAGGCTGCCGTCAAGCTAACGGTCTATAATACCCGTTTTCAGACGATCACGGGCTTCGGTGCCGCCTGTTGCGACGGAGCGATGAAACCTCATGGTACCGACACGAAACCTGTCAAGTTGCTCTATGGCGCAGATTCGCCGGTGGGGCTGAACATTATGCGTATGGAGATCTCGCCAGCCCTGAAGGGTAATGACCCCGACGGCTGGGCCACGGACTACGACTGGAACGGCTCGCTGCCGTCGGCCAAGGAGGCCAAGAGTCGTGGTGCCATCGTCTTCGGCACCCCTTGGTCGCCGCCTGGAGTGTATAAAACCAATGGTTCGGCCCAGGGCGGTAATGCCGCCGATCAGGGTAATGTGCGCGCCACGCTGAGGGAGGATGCCTATTCAAAGTTCTTCCCTTGGCTGAACACGTTCCTGAAGTGGATGAAGAGCAATGGCGTGCTCATGGATGCCGTGTCTGTTCAGAACGAGCCCGACTGGTGGGTGAACTACTCCGGTTGTCTCTACACGCCCGACCAGCAGCTTAAGCTGGTGAAGAACTACGCCGACAAGCTGGACCGGAAAACATATCCCGGCGTGCGACTCATTAGTGCCGAGCCCTTCGCCTTCAATCCGGAATACAGCAACAAGCTGTTGAACGACCCCGTGGCCCGTGAGTATATTGACATCGTGGGAGGACACATCTACGGCTCTGCGCCCCTTGCCAACATGAAAAGCGCCGCCGAGCTGGCTGCGAAGTACGGCAAGGAAGTATGGATGACGGAGAACTCCGTCACCGACAAGGCCGACCACCTGCCCACGTGGATGGAGCAGCTGGACTTTGCCGACGTCGTCAACGAGTGTATGCTGGCCGGCTGTACGGGTTACATCTATTGGTATATGCGTGCCCATTGGTCATTCGTCGGAACGGGTGAGGCGAAGTACAATCCTGGCAACACCAGGAACACGCTGCTGCCCCGTGCCTATGTGATGTCACACTTCTCGAAGCACCTTCCTGGCGCTACCCGTCTGGATACCTACCCCAGGATGACTGAGGGTGAGCAGAAGAACATCGAGTACTCCGCCTATATCAAGGGCGACTCGCTCATCGTTATGGCCATCAACAAGTTTGCCAACACCTACGAGCTGAACATCGTCCTGCCCTCCGAGGTGAAGAGCGGCAAGCACATTGTGTCGACAAGCAACACCAACCTCTGTCAGGAGTCAGCCATCGCCATCGATGAGCCGACGAAGTCTGTTGTGGTCAATATGGGCCCCCAGAGTCTGAACACCTGGATCTTCATGATTGACAAAGGTGCGACGGCCATCAGTCATCAGACACGTGCCTGGAACGGTGGCGAAACGGAGTATTACGATCTTCATGGACGTCGTCTGGCTGCGCCTGGCGGCCTTTGTGTGGAACGTCATTCCGACGGCTCGTCGCGTGTGGTCTTTATCGGTCGCTAGATGATTGAACTGAAGGATGCCACGCTGACCCTTGGCGGTCGCCAGCTGCTGAGCAATATGTCGATGATGGCGCAGGGCGGACAGATGACCTGCATCGTCGGCGGACAGGGCAGCGGCAAGACCGCCCTGCTCGAGGTGCTGCTGGGCTTCGTACCCCTGGACAGCGGACTGGTGAGCGTCGACGGCGAGCTGCTGACGGAACTCTCGGCCGCCACGTTCCGCCGTCGTATGGCCTATGTGCCGCAACGGCGTGAGGAGCACCTCTCAACGTTTGTTCCGCGGACGGACGACCTGGAGATGATCTGGCACACAGGGAGCACCGCCTCGTGGGAGCCACGTCCCGTGGTGCTGCCGGCGGTGACGCTGCAGGGACGCGACATCGTGCTGGCCGACGATCCGCCGCTGACGATGCTCGGACAGTTGCGCACGCTGGCTAACGAGGGACGCACGGTGGTGGTGGCTACCGAGCACGAGGAATACCTGAACCTGTCGGACAAGACAATACAACTAAAAGACTAAGGAAACACGATGAAGATAACACTATTGACTGCCGTATTGGCACTATTGCTGCTGGCGCTGCCGGGCTATGTGCTGGCACGTCTGGACCTGCCGCTGATGAAGCGGACGGGTAGGGGAGTTGTACGCATGGTGGCACAGGTGGCCGCCGTGGGCGCCCTGACGTGGGTGCTGTGGAAAGTACCTTCGCCTTGGCTCTGCCTGTTGTGGCTGCTCGCCGTGACGATGGTGGCCACGTGGGTGCTGCTCAGCCGTTCGCGACTGTCCATGCAGCGCCTGTTCCTCCCTACTTGGATAGCCATGACGGTAGCGGTGGCCGTGGCCGGTGTGCTGGCGTTGCTCGCCGTGAGTGTCGACCACCTGCTGGCTCCGCGCTGGGTGGTGACGGTTGGTGCCGTGCTGACTGCTCATGTGCTGACGACGAACATCCGCGGACTGAGCACCTATTTCGAGACCCTCCGCACGGACAGCACGAGCTACTATGCCCAGCTGGGCAACGGCGCCTCGCGACCTGTGGCTCTGACACCCTACGTACGACAGGCGCTGCGCAGCATGATGGAGCCGACGGTGGCGGCGATGGCCGTTACGGGACTGCCCGTGCTGCCGATGCTCCTCTCGGGACTGCTTATGGGCGGGCTGTCGCCCCTCGTGGCTACCGTGCTGTTTCTCGTGCTGATGACGGCCGGACTGGCAGCCTCCGTCGGTGCGCTGCTGCTGACGGTGTGGCTGGCCGACAAGTCGGTCTTTGACAAGCGTGGCGCCTTGAAGCCGTAGAACGTGGCTGTTGCCGCAGAAGCCTTAGAACGTGGCTGTTGCTGCAGAAACCTTAAAAAAGAATAAAAAACAGGTTCCGTTGGAACAAAATTCGGAAAAAGTTCGTATATTTGCAGTCCATTCATACGATTAATGCGTGAAAATTCAGGAACTGTTAAGTGCCCTTGAAGTATTTGCGCCCCTGCCCCTGCAGGAAAGTTGGGATAACGCTGGCTTGCAGGTTGGAGTGACAGAGGCGGAGGTTTCAGGGGCATTATTGTGTCTTGACGTGACCGAGTCTATCGTCGACGAAGCGCTGGCAAAGGGGTGCAACCTCATTGTCAGCCATCACCCTCTGCTGTTCCGCGGCTTGAAGACCATCAGCGACCTGACGGATGTGCAGCGCACGGTGCGTAAGGCCATCCAGCACGATGTCGCCGTCGTCTCGATGCATACCAATATGGACAATGCCGAAGGCGGGGTGAACTACAAGATGGCGGCGAAGCTTGGACTGCGCGATGTCCGTTTCCTCGCTCCGCGGACCGTTGGCGACGTCACTTGTGGCAGCGGTGTCGTGGGCGAGCTGGAGCATCCGTTGTCGGCACGCGACTTCATCGACCACGTCAAGCGTACCTTTGGCGTCGTCTGTGCCCAGACTAACGAGCTTCTGGAGCGTCCCGTCAGCCGTGTGGCCCTTTGTGGTGGTGCCGGCGACTTCCTGCTCGACGAGGCTGTCAATGCCGCTGCTGATGCGTTCATCACCGGCGAGATGCACTACCACCAGTACTTCGGCTACGAGCAGCGTGTGCAGATATGCGTCATCGGCCATTACCAGAGCGAGCAGTACACCACGGAGATCTTCCGTGACATCATCAACGACCGCTGCCCTGGCGTCCGCACGGAGATTGCCGAGACCGTCACGAATCCGATCCATTATTATTAATGAGGTCGTTATATCGACATAACGTTATAACGTAATAACGAAAATTGAGAAATAAATCGTAAATCGAAAATAGTTAAATTGTAAATTACCAAGATGGCAAAGAAAGATGTTACAGAAATGCCGGTAGAAGAGAGACTGAAGACTCTCTACCAGCTGCAGTCGACACTCTCGCAGATTGACGAGAAGCGCACGCTCCGTGGTGAGCTGCCTCAGGAGGTGAACGACCTCGAGGACGAGATTGAGGGTCTGAATACGCGCGTACAGCGCATTCAGGATGACGTCAACGAGTTCCAGCAGGCCGTTGTTCAGAAGAAGGGCGAGATAGCCAATGCTGAGGCCAGTGTGGCACGCTACAAGAGCCAGCTGGACGATGTGAAGAACAACCGCGAGTACGACACCCTGTCGAAGGAGATTGAGTTCCAGTCGCTGGAGATTGAGCTGTGCAACAAGAAAATCCGCGAGGCACAGGCACGCATCGCCGAGAAGAACGAGGAACTTGAGCGCAACAAGACCGTCATTGCCGAGCGCATGGGCGACCTCGAGATCAAGAAGGGCGAGCTCGACGAGATCATGGCCGAGACGCGTGCCGAGGAGGAGAAACTCAAGGAGAAGGCTCAGGAGCTCGAGGCGAAGATTGAGCCGCGTCTGCTTAACTCATTCAAGCGTATCCGCAAGAACGCCCGCAACGGTCTGGGCATCGTCTACGTCCAGCGTGACGCCTGCGGTGGCTGCTTCAACAAGATTCCGCCCCAGCGTCAGCTCGACATCAAGATGCACAAGAAGATCATCGTCTGCGAGTACTGCGGTCGTATCCTTATCGATCCCGAACTGGCAGGCGTCAAGATTGAGAAACCCGCCGAGGAGAAGAAGACCACCCGTAAGCGTGCCATCCGCAAGACCTCGACGGCTTCGTCGAAGAAGGCTGCCGATGCCAACGATATGGATTAATCACAACTCCCCGTACGCCGGGATATCCTTCAGAAACTCGTAGCTATTGCGCTCGTAGTCCATGCGGCAGCAGTAGTGCTCCAATCCGTTGGAGACCACGAGATAGTCCACTTTCAGCAGAAGATTGTAGGCCACCACCTGGTCGAACGTCTTCTGCTGAATTTTTATGTGTGGGGCTTTGTACTCGATGATCATCCGCGGCGCCATCTCCTTGCCGTAGAGCAGCGTGTCGCAGCGTAGGCTCTTGTCGCCCAGCCGCAGCTCCACCTCGTTGGCCAGGAGCGCCTGCGGGTAGCCCTTCACGTCCATGAGGAAGTGTACGAAGTGCTGGCGCACCCATTCCTCGGGTGTTAGCGCCACGTAGCGTCGGCGCAGGACGTCGAAAATGCGTCTGCGTCCGCCCTCGTCGCTCAGCCTGGCGTCGTACGTCGGCAGGTTCAGTATCTCTGCCATTCTTTTTCTGTTGCTGTTATTCGGCGGGGAAGGTGAAGTCCACCTTCTTCACGCCCGTACCGTAGATGGTCTTGAAGTCGTCCCTCATCGAGATGACGTGATAGTCCGCGTTGCGCCATTTCTCGGCCAGCGTCAGCGCCTTCTCGCGGTTCGCGTGGTCGCGCTGGTCGTCGTCGGCTACGAGCATGAAGGCTGCGCTGCGGTGCTTCTGGTTGCTCAGACAGAAGTTGTGCATGGCCTGGTCGCCGCTGCTGTTACCAAACGACAGCACGGGCGTCTTGCCAATCTCCTGGGTTATCTGCAGCACCTTGTTCGTCTTCAGGTTCTTGATGAGGAGGCTGTCCGTGCGCACCAGGTATTCGTCCTTTGTCATCGTGTGGTCCACGCCGGCCTCGTCGCCCTGACGACTCGACACCAGTTTCACGTCCATGCCGATGACACGGTTCGGGGCGATGCCGATGGACTCCACCAGCGCACGGCAGATGAAGCGGTCAGAACCCGAGACGACGTAATACGTAAAGCCGTTGTCCTTCAGGTAGTCGAACACCTCGAGCATCGGCCTGTAGAAGCTCTGGCCGTAGGTCATCCCCGAAAAACCGTTGGCAGGCTGTGTGGCGTAGCTCTTCACGTAGGTGTCAAACTCGGCGATAGTCATCCCTGCGTAGGCCTTTGCGGCAGCCCGTGCGTGGATCATGTCGAAATGGTCGGGTAGGGGTGTCCCCTGACGCACGAAGCTGCGGATGGCCTGTGCCGCCTGGCGCACGTCCTCAGGTGCCTTGTCGCGGTACTGGGCGTCGTCCAGCACGCGGTATTCCAGCAGGTTGTATTCAAAATAGGTGGGGTACAGCTCGCCGACGAACGTGCCGTCCATGTCGAACGTGGCGATGCGGTCCTCCTGGCTGATGAAGTTCGACGACTTGGGGTTCGTCACGTCCTCTACATACTGCTTCAGGGCCGTCAGCGCCTCACACTGGTTCCACGATGCGAAATACTCCTTCTTTGCCGGCGCCTCGGTCACCTGGTCGTCCTTGCTGCATGAGGTCAGCGTTGTCGTCGTGCCGCAGATGATGAGGATGGCGGCCAGCATCCATAGCTTCATGTGTTTCATTGTCTCCTGTGTTTATTTTGACGGGACACCAAGCACGGCATCCGTAACAGGCGACAAAGGTACAATTTTTTTTCCGATCCTCATGGTTATTCGTCGGAAAAATGCTAAATGCCACTCAATTTGCTCATTCTTCATATCTTTTGTCAGCTTTTAAGTAATAATGGTGCAAAGATAATGCAAACCGACCGGCTCGCCAAAAATATTCAGCGAACCGGTCGTTATCTTCAATGAAAACTGTTGCCGCTCTCAGTTACTTGAGTGGGCGTTTCTTACCAAAAATATTTTGCTATTTCACAAATAATGCCTACCTTTGCCGACAAAGTATAGAAAAAGCTATGAGATACCTGATGTCCATCCTCCTCTGCCTGGCGGCCCTCCTGCCGCTGAAGGCCCAGAACAACGCTCTGGCGACTCAGAACGCAGCCCAGACGGCACGTGCAGAAGTGCTCCTCGAGACCACCGAAGGCAACATCCGCATCGCCCTCTACAACGAGACGCCGCGCCACCGCGACAACTTCCTGAAACTCGTCGAGAGCCACTTCTACGACTCCCTGCTGTTCCACCGCGTCATACCCAGTTTCATGATCCAGACGGGCGACCCTGACAGCCGCCATGCTGAGCCGGGAACGCTGCTCGGCGAGGGCGACCTGCCCTACCAGCTCGAGCCCGAGATCGTGCCCGCCCTGCGCCATCGCTACGGCTCTGTGGCTGCTGCCCGTGAGGGCGACGACGTGAACCCCGGCCACCTCTCCAGCGCCTGCCAGTTCTACATCGTCACCCGCAAGAGCGGCACGCCCCATCTCGACGGCGCCTACACCGTCTTTGGCGAGGTCACCGAAGGTATGGACGTCGCCAACCGCATCCAGCGTCACATCCGCGACGACGACGACCGTCCCGTCCACGATGTACGCATCCTTCGCGCCACCGTGGTTCGTAAGTGATAAAAACTACTTCTTAATCAGCGAAGCAAGAACCGTCCCGTTTGTGTATTAACTGCAGCACTGCAGCAACTGCAACAAATGAATCGCTCAGAGGGATAGACCCCCTGAGCGATTTGCTTACGTGGTGTGGAACTTCCGTTTGTACTCCTCGGTCTTGCAGTAGCGGCCGCTGACGTCGTCGTAGAAGATATAGCCGCGGGCCTGCCAGGAGCGCAGGGTGTTGTCGCCGTCGCCACTCTTGCCCTGCTGTTGGCGCATCTGGCGGTACTGTGGCTTCGTAAATTCATCGGGCAGAAGCTCCAGTAAGTTCTGGGGCCCAGACTGACGCTGAATCTCCACCTCTTCGCGAAGTTCGCGCTCCAATTGTTGCCCAAAATATAACATTTTGCACCACAAATTATATTGCTGAGTCCACCTAACAAAATCGGTAATCTCCTTCGACCACTTGTAGCCGTGAGCCACATAGAGCACCATACCCTTCAGCCAGGCGATGACGTTGGCGCGGTAGGAGAAGACGCGGTAGGCCTCGCTCTCGTAGAGCCGGGCGGCGTCCTTGTTCTCCTGCTTCATCTCGAGGGCCAGCTTGCGCGACGGGTTGCACTCTATGAGCCCGCTGGCGGCCTCCAGGCGGTCGATGTAGGGCTTCAGCTCTGCGGCAAAGGTGTGGTCGTAGATACCCAGAATCGGCTCCGTATCATCGTCCTCATCAGTCCTGATAATAGTCGATATATCCAGTCGGCTTACTGTACCATCATTCACCATTCGCAAGAAAAATTTCTTTGCATTGGGAGGCGTCGTGCTGGCGTTAAAGTTCCACCTTAAGGGGGCAATACCCGATACGCTATCGGCACCTACGCGCTCCTGACCGGCATCACTGTTGTCGAACGCCTTACGAATCAGCAGACCAACTTCATCGACAGTACCCTTCGACGTCACCTTCTTCAAGCCCTCTATCTCGTCCACGATGGTGTAGATGAAACGCTGACCGTTATTGTTGGCATCTACGATACGCTGATTAAACACTGCATCCGTCAGATTATCAATCAACATCTGTATGCAGATATCAGTTGGTCGCGGGTCTTTCTTCTGCTTCGCGCCCGGGTTCTTCTGTTTCCAATCGGCCTCGCGCTGACGGTTAGGCTTGTCGCGCTGCTTGATGTCGTCCATGATGTACTCGATAGGTTTTTTGATGGTGCCCTTGCCGATGCTCTGACGGCCTATCAGGACATTCATAAAGGTGGCCTCATGCTCCACATTATCCCAATACCTGAACTTCACCCCGTGCAGGTGGACACCGAGGGCGGGGAAGACGGCGTTGGCCACGGCGGGCTTGTAGAACGAGGGGACGTTCTTCGTCAGCAGCCTGAGCAGCGGCGGCAGCTTCTTCGGCATCGGCGGCGGCGTGGTCAGCGTGCCGCCAC
>JAEEQH010000024.1 GCA_016285245.1 Prevotella sp. | reverse complement strand
TCAGCAGACCCAGTTCGTCCTTCTTCTGCAGGATGCGCTCCTTCACCTTAGGCATATCCTCGGGTGTAATATGGTCGATGTCCATACCCACCGTCGTACTCATACGCTTCGAGCCTTTCAGCGTGCCATCCTCGTTCGGCAGACACGAATAGTTCATCTGTATCAACTGCGACTTCCTACCTTCTTCACCCGAACGGACAGCCTTCAATGTCAGCTGTTGTTTATCGCTGTTGCGGCTCTGCAGATACTCTTCTCTGTTGTGGATGGGGCGCATGAACTTTGCGCCACCATCGCCTTTGTAAATCTCGAATACACTCATACTGCCTGCTGTTTCAAAATAAGTTCCCTTAATACTTTCTGTGCAATGTCACTTGCCTGCCTTACCAATTCCTTAGGCAGCTCGTCAACCTGCTCTTGAGGCATAGAGAACACGAAGTAGTACCTTCCGTTCCTACCCAGCGACAGCGAGCTGTTATCGTCGCGGAACAGCGGTTTGTTCCTCATGCGCTTCGGCAGTTCAGTCATGTAGATGTTACCATCCCTCATGCCCTGCACCTTACACTTAGCGATGAACGCCTCCATCTCCACATCCTCGCAGCACATGAAGTCGGCGGTGTGCAGACCTGTTTCCAACAAGCCGAAGGTCATCATTCCCTCCAGCGTTACCTGTTTCTTTGTCGTATTCTTAATCTTTTTCTGTTTCATTTTTCTAAGTTTTAGCGAGAAGAAGTGTCAGATTCCTTGGCCATTTACTCGAGAACATCCTCCTCTGCTTCAACTCAAAATTGTTAAACTTTTTTACCTGTCCACTTGAAAAACTTCAATTTTTCAATTCTTAATTGATAAACAAGTTCAGCTGTACCAGCCTCGGACTCTGCCAGTCGGAGTTCAAGAACCGCTCGTTCAGGAACCTCACCCCCTCAGGTGTCCATACCAGATAGGTGCGCGACTTCGGCTGTCCGTGCAGCGAGTAGTACAGAAAGTGTCGGTCTTGAGTCAGTCCCATCCCCCTCAGCTCTTCACTCAGTTGCCAGCGGCCGCCCCTGCGCTGCTGTATGCCCATGCGTTGCAGCAGGCCGTTGAACGACTTCACGTCCATGCCCCACGACCGTGCCACCTCCGTAGCCGTCAGACAGTCGTCGTTGGGAGCATTCAGCATCTGCAGCGTCCTTCCGACAATCCGTTCGGCCAGCATCAGAATCTCCTCGTCCGACAGCTGGCGGCCCTCGGCATCCTTCGTCGGGATGTAGCCGCCCGTCTTCCTGATCTGCGGCAGCACCTCAGCTGTCACCCAGCGCTTGAAGGCCTTCGCCGTCGGCAGCTTCGATGAGAGGACCAGCGAGTACAGTCCGCTCTCGTTGATCATCAAAGTGTTAGCTTTGTAGTTGGAACCTGGTACCTGAATCAGGTATGAGGTTTTGTCCTCATCATCAACATGTACCTGTAGTGCATTCGACGGGTTCCTGTACCCCAGTGCCGTTGCCACGTCCTTTCCGACAAACAGCGGTTCGCCCCGCTCGTTGGTCAGCGTCCGGATTTCTCCGAACAACTCATTCTTGAAAATTTGAATCTCTTTCATAACTTCAATTCTTCAATTTTTCAATTTTTCAATTTTACCAAGTCCGTTGCCAGAATTTCCTGAAATACTTGTCCCTGATACTCGTGGGTAGAGAAACGGAGCGTGGCCGCAACCACATCACCTTCGTAGAACCTGCACGCCGCCAGGTTGCCCAGCATGGCGCACACATACTCGTTTTCGAACTTCGAGCCCCCCAGCTCCCTCAGCACGATGTTGCACTTCTGAATCTGACCAGCCTCAGCCTTAGCTGACTGTACGCTGAAGGCCTCGCCCTGGCGTACCACCTTTAAGATTTTTGTTTCCATTGGTTTTTCCTTGCCAACGCCGTTAGTGGTCGATTGACAGGGCAAAGGTACGGAGAAAGGCAAAAAAAAAGGTCTTATATAAGACTTACTATAAGACTTATATAAGACCCTAATACGCTGAGCGTCAACCTATTCCATCAGCCGGTCAATCTCCTGGCTCCTCGGTGGAAGCTTCCCCGTCTGCTGCCACGACCCTGCCAGCTGAGCCATGTTCGGAATGCCCCACAGCTGCTGGAAGAGCTTCCACTTCTTCTTGACCTGCAACTTCTCGGCCATGACCGTAGCTATGTAGGCCGCCTGGTTGGCCGACACCCCTTCGGCCAGCGCATAGCCGTCGGCAACGATGAAGCCCGCTCCACGGAGCCGTTGCCACAACACCTGCGCCTGGGGCGTAAACAGCTCCGACATGTCCTCCGTCACGCTGCCACCCGTCGACAACGGCTCCACAATCTGCTCGTCGTCAAAGTGGTTCAGCAGCTCCATGATGTCCTCAGGCAACTCCAGCTTGGCAGCCGCAATCAGCTCCAGGAACACCGTCTTGGCCGCCTCCCGCTTGCTCAGCGTCTTACGCTTCGACGTGTTCAGGTAGATGCGCATCGCCTTCGACACGTCGTCCTGCGACGACTTCTTGGCCACCCCAGCCGACAGCTTGCCCAGCTCCTTCAGCTGCGTGTCCTTCTCCTGCAGTTGCTGCAGCAGCCCCGCGTTCTCCCTGCGCAGCCCCTCACCCTCATCCTTCAGCCGCTCAATCTCGGCCAACAAGTCCTCCGTAGCGTCCAGCGTCAGCAACAGCTGCTCAAGCCGCTGTGCCTCTTCCGTTTTCCGCTCCTGCTCACGTTCCAACTGGCGGCGCACCTCGCGAGCCGCCTCTTTCAGTTCTTCTGTCTTAACTTTTTCTTTCATATCCTCCTATTTTTAAAAAATGTGACGAACTGCAAAGGTACGAAAAAAGCCGCCCACTTCCAACAGTCGGCAGCCACTATTTTCCCTTAAAAAAAGCTAAAGTCAAAACATTTCCGAACCCCGTCGCGCCCCCTCACCGTGAAGCCATCGCCCTCCCACAAATCCAGTTGTAAAGAAATAGAAAATGGAGGGAATGATCAAGAAGATGATCAGGAGAACCGACCCCATGATCAAAAAGTGCACAGTAGGGTCTCTAACTTTGCGCCTGATAAAATATATCAGTGAAGAATTTGCTAAATACCGGTTGATTCCCTACCTTTGTTGTCAGAAGGAGGAATCGGCCGACAGGAAAGGGAAACTATATTAGGGTCTGCAGTCCTTTAGAGTCTATGAACCGCCTCAGTCCTTCCTGTTTAGTTGCAAAGTCCAGATAGAATGCCAGTGGCATAAGAGCCTATTTAGAGTCCAAGACCAGACAACTATTGGCCAATTCCTTCATTTTATAAAACTGTTGCAAAGGTATGAAAAAAATCTTTATCGGCATCGATTTCTCGAAAGAAAAGTTCGACGCAACCCTCATTCAGGCAGAGGGGCTGAAGGAATGTGCTCCCGACGTGCACGAAGTGTTTGACAACAAGACATCAGGCTACCGTCGTCTTGTAAAGTGGGTGAAGGCTCATGCAGAAGGCTTTGCGGCAGACATGTGGCTTTTCTGCGGAGAAAACACCGGTGGCTATAGTATTGCCCTGTGCAATTATCTCTATGCCTCTGGTTACGATATGTGGCTGGAATGCGCCTACAACATCAAGCATTCTGTGGGTATCCAGCGTGTGAAGAACGACAAGGCCGACTCACATGCAATTGCAGAATACGCTATGCGCAATTATGACAGAATGATTCCGTATAAGCCTCAAAGCTCGTCTCTGAACGCTTTAAGAGAGGTATTCCTTTACCGTCACAGCCTTGTCAAGCAAAAGGTGGCACTGCAGGTTAGAAGGCAGGAGAAACGACTCACACAAGAGAGCTCTGACATTAAGACCTTCATGTCGCTTACCAGCAAGCATCTGCTCACGGAAGTGAACAAGGCCATTGCCAAGTGCGACCAGAAGATAAAGGAAATCATTGCCTCGGATGACGAACTCAGAGAAGTGTTTGACATCGTCACCTCCATGCCTGGCATCGGAGTCCAGAACGCCACATGCCTGATGGTCTATACTGACAACTTCCAGAAGTTTGATTATGACTCTAGAAAGATTGGCTGCTACTATGGCATAGCACCCTTTGGACGACAGTCAGGAAGCAGTATCAACGGGAAACCACGGGTCAGCCCATTTGCCAATAGGATGATCAAGTCGCTACTCTCACAAGCAGCACTGGCAGCTATCAAAACCGATATCGACATATATAATTACTACCAGCGACTCACTCAACGAGGGAAGCATCCACTACTAATCCACAACAATATCAAAAACAAGATGCTCCACAGGCTTGTGGCAATGGTCAGAAACAGACAGAAATACAACCCTGATCACATATATAGAAACGCTAAAGAGGCCGCATAGGCAGACAAGTGTTAAATAAATAGTTAAATCACATAATATGTTTGGAATTTACCATAGAATGCTCTAACCTGACGACGGTCGAGCTGACGAGTTGTGTAAATCAGATCCTGGCCGATGCCTTCAAGGACTGTCAGAAGCTGAAGGAGGTCTATGTCAGCAAGCAGTCGGCCCTCCTGGGTAGTGCAGCCATCTTCAATTCGAAGGTGACGGTGTATATTCCTTACAGTGCCGACCTGAATGCCCACAAGGCTTCGACCATTTTCAACTCGAGCAACGTGACGCTGGTTCAGAGCATCGCTCCCTACGACTTCAAGGCTGGGGGCTGTGCGCTGTTGCAAAATGGCAATTCCACCTATAATGAGGTGACGGTGGTGTTCCGTATTGCGACGACCAGCACGACCTGGGAGATCCCTGCTTCCGTGGCCTATGGCGGCCAGTCGTGGAAGGTGGTGTCCATCTCGCCAAAGGCCAACAATGTGGCAGACAGCAATCTGAAGACCCTCATCGTCAGGAGTCCCCTGACCTCCATCGGTGTCAGCGCCTTCCAGGGCAACAAGAACCTGACCAGCGTTACCGTCTCCGGAACCGTGAACCTGGTGGACAGCTACGCCTTCAAGAACTGTAGCAGCCTGACGACGACACAGCTTGCCGGCATCAAGCAGCTGGGCGTTGAGGTGTTCTCGGGCTGTACCAGCCTGAAGACGCTGAACTTCGGCGCTGCCTCCATCGGGACGCTGGACCATACGGCCCTGACGGGTATCACCAATCTGGAGAACATCGAGATTAACACCACCAAATACCAGTCTGTCAACGGCTGGCTTTACAACTACGGCAAGACGACACTCCTCTTCTGTCCCCCTGCCAACACGAAGAACGGCTGGGTGAAGACGGTGAAGAACATTGGCGCAGGTGCCTTTGCCGGCACGAAGCAGAATGTTGTGTCCATCCCCTACGGTGTGACAATGATCAATCAGGGCATCTTCGAGGGCAGCACGGCGCTGGAGAGGGCGGTCATCCCCGGCAGCGTCACGAACTGGGCCATGACGAATGCCTTCAAGGGCTGTACGTCTTTGAAAACTGTTGTCTGTAACATGAAGTCTGTGCCGACGGCGTACGACAATACCTTTGCCAACTCATCCTGTAAGAGTGCCACCGTTTTGGCACGCAGGGGACTGGCAGACTCCTACAAGAATGCCAACTACTGGAAGCAGTTCAAAGGCTTTACGGACTTTGGCTACGACTTCTTCAAGGGTTACACGAGGTATACTGTGCTCACGTCAAACACGGCAGAGATTACCATATTCACGCAAACGTCCGACCTTCGTGCCAGCGTTACTGACGACGTAGGCAACACCTACACCGTAACGTCTATCGGCGCCTATGCGTGCGACGCTAATGGAGAGGCGTCCATCATTACCGGCGACTTCTCCTGCAACACGATAACCAATGTGGGCGATTATGCTTTCCAGGACTGTAAGCGACTGACGAGCATCAGCCTGCCGAACGTGAAGACCATCGGCGAGGGTGCTTTCTACGGCTGCAGCGGCCTGCAGACGATGACGCTGCCCAACACGGTGACGACGCTGGGCGACTATGCGTTTACCAACTGTCAGAGTCTGACGTCCGTGAAGCTGTCCTATAACCTGAAGCGTGTGGGCAACGAGACGTTCTCTGGCTGCGAGTCCCTCACCGGCGTGAAGATTCCCTGGGGTGTCACCTCGCTGGGCTACGGCCTGTTCTCGGGCTGTAAGAAACTGGTTGATGTCTGGATTCCCAGTTCGGTGACGTCTATCGCCGTTGACAAGAAAAAGGACGGTATGTTCTGGGGCTGCGAGAAGCTCTCCCGCGTGTTCATGAACATCCGCACACCGCTGGCCACGTCGCCCGACGACAAAAACTTCTCACCCTACAGGGGAGATCTTCTGAGAGTCTATGTGCCCAAAGGCAGCGTCAAAGCCTATAGTACACATGACAACTATCAGAAGGTTCTCAATCTGATCAAGGAGGGCTCCTACGACGTCAGCCGTTCCGGTGGCTATGGTGTGACGGAGTGCTTCGACGTGAAGTCGTGGGACGCCGGCATGAACCGTGGCGAAGTCATCTGGGCCAACGAGATCTGTCAATCCTCAAATGACGAATTCGCCGTGGACTGCTCTAAGCGCGTCACGGACGATTGGGACCGCCAGTTCGTCATCACCGAGATTGGTGAGCGTGCCTTCGACGGCAGCGGCTCCAACACGTCGCAGACAGGCGAGCATGGCTACATGACCCAGCTTAACCTGGACGACGTCAAGAAGATTGGCGCCTCTGCGTTCCGCGGCGTCTCCATGCCTGCCGGTCGGCCGGGAATGATTACCATCATGGGTCCTTCGACGAGGTATCTGGAGATTGGTGAGTATGCCTTTGCCGACATGAGGAACGTTTACCTCATCCTCATCGACGGCCTCGCCGATTACAACTATCGCACGAACATGAAGCTGGGCTTTGGCTGTTTCGGCAACAGTTACGGCAATAATGCGATGACCAACGTCTGCGTGCCGAAATCCGACGGCAAGATGTTCTACGACATGATGCGAGAGTGGGAAACGAAGGATCAGAGCTCTTCCAACAGGAGATATACCGACCAGCTGGGATGCATCTACCATCCCGGTGAGAACCTCAAAGATGGTGTGGCCATCGAGGAGTTCCCCTTCGCCGTCTCTTTCGAGGGCTTAGGCCTGGAAGCCCATATCCTGGCCACGAAAGCCCCATACTTGACCGACCACATCATTACTGCTGCCGACAAGGGCTGGAGCGTCATGCTCAAGTCTGACAAATGGTCTGACAGCTACCTGCTGCTCCATCCGTCAAAATTGCCTCTTATCGACGGAACGGTTCAGAAGTATGAGTACATCAACGTGAACGGTGCCACCCATCTCGATGATTTGTCCAATGGCGACGTCGTCTATTACTACGAGAGCTATGGCGACATTACTGGTGACGGTGGTCAAATGAAGAAGCTCGACAATGTCAATGACATCGGTAAGCTGCCTGCCGGAACCATCTACGTCATCCTGCCGGAGAGCGTGACACACGGTGCCGCCGTCATCACCCCCGACGTGGTGGTTGACGGTATTGCCGAGGTGAGGGCAGCCCTGAACAGCGACGGCCGCCTCTACAACCTCCGCGGCCAGCGCGTCGACCGTCCCACGAAGCCCGGCCTCTACATCGTCAATGGTCGCAAGGTCGTGATTAAGTGAGAGAAGTGAGAGCTTGCTTAGAATAGAGAAGGGTGCGGGAGCGTTCAAGCGTTTCCGCGCTCTTTTTTCGTCTCCATTGTGGACTGTTAAAGATGATTAAAAACGAGGCCGTAAATAGGCTTGCAATAATATTTTTTTGTATTTTTGTAATCTAAAATGCTACTATATTTACAAGAATATGAAACAGGCATCAGAATCATCAAACAAACGGACAAGACTGTATGTGCTGTTGTCTGCGCTGCTGGTCGTCGTTGTGGCTGCCGTTACCTCCTATTATATCTGTTCCAAGGCCATGGCCGCAGAGCGTCACGCACGCTATGCGGGCATCATGAACATCGCCGCAGAGAGGCTGGCCAAGACGATTAGTGGCTTGGAGATGAATGCCATGAACGAGTTCGACGAGGTAGAGAAGCACCTCGACTCGCCCGATGCCGTCATTGCCGCCTTGGAGAGCAAGGCCAACCTGAACCCTGAGGTGCGTGGCTACTTTGCCGCCTTCGAGCCCGACTACTTCCCGGAGAAAGGCAAGTGGTTCGAGCCCTATGTGCACCATGTGGACAGCAATGCCTTCGAGGTGCGGCTGGTGGGTAATGTCCGTCACAACTACTTCAAGTCGCCGTGGTACGTGCGAGCCAAGCAGTCGCGTGAGAGCTTCTGGTCGGAGCCCTATTACTACTACGACGGCACGAACATCAGCGGCCACTATACCACGTTCGTCAAGCCCGTCTTCGACAAGGCCGGCCGACTGGCGTGCATCTGTGGTGCCGACCTGACTTTCGAATGGCTGACCAAGGAGCTGCGGCGCATTGACGACAGCATCAAGCAGAACGAGCTGCTGAACAGCCATCTCTTCGGCAGCGACAGCGACTTCTACTCCGTCGTCCTCCACAAGGATGGCAGCAGCATCGCTTTCCCGGAGGGTAAGAAGGTGGCCATCACGGAGGAATACGTCATCCGCGACCTGGAACACGGCAAGGCAGGCACCATCGATATGGACATCAACGGTGTGCCTTCAACGGTGTATTACGGTCCCATCGAGCGTGTCGACTGGTCGGTAGCCGTCATCGTGGCTAAAAAGTAAAAGGGTAAAAAAGTAAAAGGGTAAAAAGTAAAACGCCGATGCTGAAACTGTCGAAGATAACCCTGCCCCGTATGTCCGTCAGACTGAACGTGCTGGTGGTCTGCGAAATCGTGCTGCTGCTCTTCCTCTCCTTGGCGGTGCTGCTCTACTTCTCGCGTCAGGGACTGAAGGAAGAGGCTTTCCGGGATGCCGAAGAGACGCTGGAGGGTACCGTTCAGCACATTGACAACATCCTGATGAGCGTCGAGCTGACGGCCTACAACGTCTATCAGGAGTTGCAGGAGAACCTGGACAAGCCCGACCGCATGGCTGTCTACTGTCGTGAGATTATCGAGAACAACCCCTACGTCTCGGGCTGTGCCATCGCCTTCATACCTCATTATTATCAAGGACAGGAGCTGTTCATGAGCTATGTGCACCAGAAGGTGTCTGACGACGGTACCAGCACGCTGGTCACCTCGAATAAGTTCGGCGAGCGTCCCTACACCCTGCAGGAGTGGTACACCGCTCCCCTGAAGACCGGTCACGCCTGTTGGACCGACCCGCTGGCCGAAGAGGAGGACGAGGGTGTGACGCTCTCGCTCTGTCTGCCTATCTATGCCAAGGATACGAAGGCCGAGACCAGGAGCCAGCAGGACGTTCTCGGTGTGCTGGCTGTTGACGTGTCCGTCTCGCTGCTCTCACATATCATGGCCATGAAGCCACAACCCCATAGCTATAGCGTGCTGCTGGGACAAAAGGGTTCCTATATCGTTCATCCCGACACGAAGAAGCTCATGCGGCAGGAGACCGTCTTCGACCTGGAGGCAACCGGTGCCGACATCAGCGTCCGCAAGGCTGCCGAGGCGATGCTGGGCGGCGAGAGTGGCTATAAGTCGTTCCGAAAGGACGGCGAGGACTGGTATGTGTTCTATAAGCCATTCCTGCATTCCTGGTCCACCCAGGCCGCCGAGCTGGGTGTCAAGGAGTTTGGCATCCCTTTGGATAGGCAGGGATGGAGTGCCGGACTGGTCTGTCTAAAGGACGACATCGTCGGCGAGTACAACTTCCTCGTCTACATGGTGCTGGCCATCACCATTGCCGGTGTGCTCGTGTTCTTCATCCTCTGCCGCATGGTTATCCGTCGGCAGATGCGCCCGCTGCGTATGCTCACCAAGTCGGCACAGCGCATCATCGAGGGTCATTACCACGAGGAGGTGCCCTACACACAGCGTGAGGACGAGATAGGTCAGCTGCAGCGCCACTTCCTGCAGATGCAGCAGTCGCTGGCGGGCAAGTCCGACGAACTGGAACAGCTGACGGCCACGCTGACCCAGCGTAGCGCGGAGCTGCAGAAGGCCTACGGTCAGACCAAGGGCTCCGACCGCATGAAGACCACCTTCCTGCACTATATGACCAACCAGATGACGGTGCCCTCCGACCTGATAGAGCGCAGCGTCACCAAGCTCAGCAACAACTACGACACGATAACGCCAGCAGAGGCGGAATACGAGGTGGGCGTCATCAAGAAGCAGAGCGAAATCATCCTCGACCTGCTCGACCACATGGTAGAAGCCCTGGAGATAGAGAAAGAAGAAGAACGAAAGGAGGTGCCCCATGAGTAAGATCAGCAAAAGCCTGGCACGCAAGCTCAGCACCAACATCATCCTGCTGGCCATGCCCGTCTTCATCCTCTCGCTGGGACTCTTCTTCCTACAGTCGAGCTACCTCATACACCATGAGGCCGTGGAGCGTTCCAACAGCGTGCTGCGCACAGCCATCCAGCGTGTCAGCAACTTCATGAACACCATCGAGAGCTCTACCGATGCCAATGCCTGGCTGTTGGAGGAGACGTTCACCCCGCAGTCGATAGAGGCCATCACGCGTCGCATCGTCAACCTCAACCCCAACGTCCTCGACTGCTACGTCAGCGCCGCTCCCGATATGTTCCCGCAGTATGGGCAACAGTTCTCTGTCTACACCCTCAAGGACGACGACTCCATCGTCACCGTCCGTGAGACCTACTACAACTATTTTGACAGACAGTGGTACAGGAAGGGTATGCAGGCCGACAAAGCCTTCTGGATAGAGCCGTTCAGCGAGCAGATGGAAGGTGCCGTCAACTACAACGATGCCGTTGCCGCCTACTGTCGGCCGATACGTTCAGAGGAAGGTCGCATCATGGGACTCATCAACACCGAATTTGCGTTCAGCCAGCTGGCCAGGAGCATCGCCTCGACGGAGCATTCCTACCCCGATGCCTACTTCGTGCTGCTGGGTGCCGACGGCCGCTACATCATCCATCCTGACACCACCCGCCTGTTCCGGAAGACCATCTACACCGATGCCGACCCCAAACGGAATGCCGACATCATTGCCCTGGGACACCAGATGACAGAGGGTATGCAGGGCATCATGCACGTGAAGGTGAACGGCAAGAAGTATCACGTCAACTACCAGCCCGTGCCTGGCACTTCGTGGAGCCTGGCCATGGTATGCCCCGAGAGCGAGGTGCTGGCAGGCTACAACCGGCTGGCCTACGTCATCGTGGCGCTGATACTCATCGGCCTGCTGGTAGTCCTATGGCTCAGCAGCAAGGTGGTGCGCCAGACCATACAGCCCATCAAGCAGCTGCTGGGCTACACGCAGCGTATCGCTGACGGCAACTACGACGAACCCATCCCGCACTCCGACCAACCCGACGACATCGGACAGCTGCAGAACAGCTTTGCCGGTATGCAGCAGGCGTTGCAAAAACACATGGGCAGCATCAGCCAGACGGCAGAAGAGATACAGAAGCAGAACGAGCAGCGGGCCCACAAAATGGAAATGGCCGAGGAGAGCATCAGGAAGAAGAGCGTCTTCATACAGAACCTGTCGCACCAGATACGCACGCCGCTGAACGTCGTCACGGGCTTCTCAGCCGTCCTGATGAACAACATTCTGCAGCGCGAGAAGGGGGGCGAGGCCAACGACAAATACCTGAAGGAGGACCTGGGCGTTGTCACGGGAATGATGAAGTATAATGCCATCCACCTGAAGCGCATGGTGCTCATGCTCTTCGACAGCTCGTCGGCAGGCAGCGCCCAGCACCTCATGGGTAACCGCCAGGACGAGGTGTCGTGCAACGAGATAGCCCGCGAGAGCATCGAATACACCAAGGAGCACTTCAAGGGTATTGAGATACAGTTCACCACCGAGCTGTCCGACGCCGTGCATATACTCACCAATCACCTCTACCTGATGCGTACCATCCGCGAGCTGCTCTACAATGCCGCCAAGTACTCTGACGGAGAGCATATCCACCTGTACGTCACGGAGACCGCCACCACCGTCAACTTCACCATCGAGGACACCGGTAGCGGGCTGCCCGACGATGCCGACGACCTGCTCTACAAACCGTTCTTCAAGATTGACGACCTCTCCGAGGGCCTCGGTCTCGGCTTGCCACTCAGCAAGCGCCATGCCATGAGTCTGGGTGGTGATCTCGTCTATGATAAGGACTATCGCGATGGTTGCCGTTTCATCGTGGAGATGCCGAAATAGCCAGCACCATCATTTGATGCTGAAATAGCCAGCGCCAACTTCTGATGCCGAAAAAGCTTAAAGATTACCGCCGCCACTTCGCGACGGTAGCGGAGTCCGTGTCCTCCTTCACGTCCGCGATGTCCAGCTCGAGCTGCGGAATCTTCTGCTCCTCTGGCTTGAAGGGGATGTCGAACTCTTCCAGCCGTTCCACCGTCACCGGCGCTATGCCTTGCGCAATCATGCCCAACTCCTTCGCCGCAGCCCATGAGAGGTCGATGATGCGTCCCTTGTGGAACGGGCCGCGGTCGTTGACGCGTACCACCACCTGTCGCCCATTAAGCATATTGGTAACGCGCAGCATGGTGCCGAAAGGATAGTTGCGGTGGGCACAGGTCAACGAGTCACGGTGCAGCCGTTCGCCGCTGGCCGTCCGCCGTCCGTTGAAATTCTTCGCATAGTACGATGCCTTGCCGCTCTGTGTCTGAGCCGAAAGGGGCAGACACAGAGTGATGAGGGCTATTAACGTTAAGAGAGCTCTCATGGGCTATACGATTCCTTGCGCCATCATCGCCTTAGCCACCTTCATGAAGCCGGCGACATTGGCACCTTTGACGTAGTTAATATATCCGTCCGACTGGCGGCCGTACTCGACGCATTGCTCGTGGATGCCGGCCATGATCTGGTGCAGGCGGCGGTCCACCTCGTCGGCGGTCCATGACAGGCGCATGGAGTTCTGGGTCATCTCCAGTCCGCTGGTGGCCACGCCGCCGGCGTTGACGGCCTTACCGGGAGCAAAGAGCAGGCGTGCGGCGATGAACTTCTCCGCAGCCTCGGCGGTGCAGCCCATGTTCGACACCTCGGCGACGCACAGCGGCTGGTGGGCCAGAATCTTGTCGGCATCGTCGCCGTTGAGCTCGTTCTGTGTGGCGCAGGGCAGGTAGATGTCCGCCTGCTGCTCCCATGGCTTCTTGTCGGCAAAGAACGTGGCGCCGTCGAACTCGTCGGCATAGGGCTGGCAGACGTCGTTGCCCGAGGCGCGCAGCTCCAGGAGGTAGTCGATCTTCTCGGCATCGAGACCGGCAGGGTCGTAGATGTAGCCGTCGGGGCCGCTGATGGTGATGACCTTCGCCCCCAGCTCGGTGGCCTTCTTGGCGGCTCCCCAGGCGACGTTGCCGAAGCCCGAGAGGGCCACCGTCTTGCCTTGGATGTCGTGGCCGTGCTCGGTGAGCATCTGCTGGACGAAGTAGAGGGCGCCGTAGCCCGTGGCCTCGGGGCGCAGGATGCTGCCGCCCCACTCACGTCCCTTGCCGGTGAGGACACCCTGGAACTGGTGGGTGAGCTTCTTGTACTGTCCGTAGAGGTAGCCAATCTCGCGGGCACCGACGCCGATGTCGCCTGCCGGCACATCCTCGTCGGGACCGATGTGGTGGAACAGCTCGGTCATGAACGCCTGACAGAAGCGCATCACCTCGCCGTTGCTCTTGCCGCGGATGGAGAAGTCGCTGCCGCCCTTGCCGCCGCCCATGGGTAGCGTGGTCAGCGCGTTCTTGAAGGTCTGTTCGAAACCCAGGAACTTCAGGATGGAGAGGTTCACGGAGGCGTGGAAGCGCAGTCCACCCTTGTAGGGGCCGATGGCGGAGTTGAACTGTACGCGGTAGCCCAGGTTCACCTGTACCTCGCCCTTGTCGTCGACCCAGGGCACGCGGAAGGTGATGATTCGCTCCGGCTCGACAAGGCGCTCAATGATCTTCGCCTTCTCGAACTCCGGGTGCTGGTTGTAAATGTCCTTGATGCTGTCCAGAACTTCGCGGACAGCCTGCAGGTATTCCTGCTCTCCTTGGTGCTTGCGCTCCAGGTCCTGCATAATCTTTGTCACATCCATAGTATGCTGTTTTAGGATAAGGTGTCATTATGTTATTTGACTGTGCAAATATAGGAAAATATCCGGCAACTTCCAAGGAAATTGTCGGATATTTTTGAATTATTAATTACTATTTGTTAAAAGCGGGGCTTTTTTAGATTTTTTCCATGGCCTGACGGATGTCGTCGAGGATATCCTCCACGTCTTCGATGCCTACAGAGAGACGGATCAGGTCAGGAGCAACGCCAGCCTCGCGCAGCTGCTCGTCGCTGAGCTGACGATGGGTGTGGCTGGCGGGATGGAGCACGCAGGTGCGGGCATCGGCAACGTGGGTCACGATGTTGATCATCTTCAGCGAGTCCATCCACTTGATGGCCGTCTCGCGCGTACCTTTAAGACCAAAGGCGATGACACCGCAGGAACCGTTGGGCAGGTACTTCTGACCGAGCTCGTAGTAGGGGTCGTCCTTCAGGCCGCAATAGTGCACCCATGCCACCTTGTCGCTGGCGTGCAGGAACTCGGCCACTTTCTGGGCGTTCTTGCAATGCTGGGCCATACGCAGATGGAGCGTCTGCAGACCGAGGTTCAGCAGGAACGAGTTCTGCGGGGCAGGGATGCTTCCGAGGTCGCGCATCAGCTGGGCCACGAGCTTCGTCGTGTAGCCCATCTTGCCGAAGGCCTTCACGTAGGTCAGTCCGTGGTACGACTCGTCAGGGGTGCAGAGGCCGGGGAACTTCTCGGCATGAGCGAGCCAGTCGAAGTTGCCACTGTCGACGACGACACCGCCGACCTGTGTAGCCAGACCGTCCATATACTTCGTCGTGGAGTGGGTGACGATGTCAGCACCCCACTCGAAGGGACGGCAGTTGACCGGGGTGGGGAAGGTGTTGTCGACGATCAGGGGTACACCGTTCTTGTGGGCGATGCGTGCGAACTTCTCGATGTCGAGGACGGCACAGCCGGGGTTGGTGATGGTCTCGCCGAACAGCGCCTTGGTGTTAGGACGGAAGGCTGCCTGGATCTCCTCCTCGCTGGCCTCGGGGCTGACGAACGTACACTCGATGCCGAGCTTCTTCAGCGTGACACCGAAGAGGTTGTAGGTGCCGCCGTAGATCTCGTTCGACGTGACGAAGTGGTCGCCGGCCTGGCAGATGTTGAACAATGCGTAGAAGTTGGCTGCCTGGCCCGACGAGGTGAGCACGGCACCCACACCGCCCTCGAGCGTTGCTATCTTTGCGGCGACGGCATCGTTCGTGGGGTTCTGAAGACGGGTGTAGAAGTAGCCCTCCTTCTTCAGGTCAAACAACTGTGCCATCTCGTCGGAGTCGTCGTACTTGAACGTCGTCGACTGAATGATAGGCAATTCGATAGGTTCTCCGTTCTTGGCTTTGTAGCCGGCCTGCACACAGAGGGTGCCGGGCCTGAGTTTCTTTTCCATAGTTCTTTATTCTTAATGCTTAATGCTCAATGCTTAATGCTTAATGCTCAATGCTTAATGCTCAATGCTTAATGCTTAATGCTCAATGCTTAATGCTTAATGCTTAATGCTTAATGCTTAATGCTCAATGCTTAATGCTCAATGCTTAATGCTTAATGCTCAATGCTCAATGCTTAATGCTTAATGCTTAATGCTCAATGCTTAATGCTTAATGCTCGAACTATTCTCGTCCCTCGTTCCTCCTTCCTCGTTCCTCGAAAAGCAGCTTCACGGGGCAGGTAGATGGGGGCGGAGTCTTGCATCGGCAGGATATGCAGCTCCAGCGCGGTGGCACCCTTTGGCAGTCGCCACAGTCCATAGAGGAACGGACGGCCGTATTGGAAGTTGTCGGCGACGAGCACCTTCTGCTCCTGCCCGTCGGCCGTGGGGATAGTGGCGTAGAGACGGGCGCAGTCGCCCTGATAGTCGATGCTCAGCAGGGCGGAGTCGGCGGGTAGGGGGCTGACCCTGTAGACGGCCGCCTGTTGCCATTCCTCTTCCGACGGGGCCTCGGCCACCTTCGCCTTACCTTTCTTAATAGTACGCAACGGACCAGCCGCCTTCACCTTCGTGAAAGCCACGTCGCTGGATGTGCGGTCGGCTTCTTCTTCAGTCAGGAACAGCCGCTCGGCCTCGTCCTGCGTCAGGAGATAGATATTCGTACAGACGGGCTTTTGTATGCCGCGTGGCTTCAGGTTGCGCAGCGTCTTGCCATTTTGTAGGCAGATGGTGGTGGCGATGCCTTTCACGGGCATCAGATAGACTTTGCCGTCGCGACGGGCTACCAGCTGCGCCGTGGCATAGCGGATGCCGTCGATGTTGACGGGCAGCACCGCCATTGCTCCGGCAGGGATGGTGAGGCGGGGCAGCTGTACGCCGCAGGCCTCCAGCACGACGTCCTTCTTGGCCGAGAGGTTGGCGAAGCGCTCGTAGTTGTTGATGAAGATGAAACCGCTCTCCCCGTTGCTACGCACCGTCCACCGCAGCGTACTGTCGGCACCCTGCTTGAGGTCCTGCGGCGACATGAACGTCGCCTCCATCGGTGCGAGCAGCTCGCCGTAGTCCTGCATGAACAGGTGCAGGGGGCGCAGCATATAATAGGAGGGGTTCTTCTGTCCGAACTCTCCCAGCGGGGCCTGGAAGTCGTACGTCATCACGGGCATATCGTTGTTCGCCGTGCCGGGCGACGTCTGACACTCGTTCAGCGTGTGCAGGCGTCCCTCGGGGTTGGTGCCGCCGTGATACATATAGTAGCCCAGCAGATTGGAGCCGGAGCCCAACTTCACCAGCGCCATAGCGTAGGTGTCTTCGGGGTAGATGTAGGGTCGGCGGTGGTAGGCCGTTGCCATGCCGCCACCCAACTCGCAGGTAAAGTAGGGGTAGTCGCCGTCGCCCTTGCTGACGGTGGCCTCCTGTTTGCCTAACAGGTCGGTGCCGATGGCCGTCGACGAGCGGAAAGCCTTGAAGTTGAAGGCTTTATAGTAGTTGCCGCAGCCCTCCGACACCTCCTTGTCCCAGAAGCCGTCGGCATAGTCGCCGTAGAGCGGCAGCATCTCGCCGAAGGGTACGGGTGTGCGCAGCTCGGGCCACCCCGTGCGGGTGTAGAAGGGTAGGTCGAAGCCCACCTTCAGAGCCGTCTGCTTCAGCGCCATCAGGTACTCACCGCGACCGCGGTACTCGTTGTCGAACTGTGCCGCCAGCACCGGGCCGCCGTCTTTCCACTGCAGACCCTGCACCTGTGTGAAGATCTGACGGTAGAGACGTTCGGCGAGACCCATGAACACGGCGTTCTGCTCACGCAGCCGGCAGCCCTTCTGGAACACCCAGTCGGGGATGCCGCCGTTGCGCACCTCGCCGTGACAGAACGGGCCCAGACGCAGCACCACGGGCATCTCCTGACGCTTGCACACCTCGAGGAAGTCGCGCAACGACCGCTGGCCGTCCCACCGGAAGATGCCCTCCTCCTCTTCTATATGATTCCAGAAGACGTACGTGGCGATGATGGTCACGCCGCCCTCCTTCATCTTGCGCACCTCCTGCTCCCATTCACCGGCAGGGATACGCGAGTAGTGTACCTCGCCCATGACGGGTACCACGCGGCGGCCGTCGACGATGAGGCTGTGGCGGTCCCATGTCACCGGCTTCCCGAAGTCGGCGGCGTGGGCGCTTGTCAGCATCGATGTTGCTATGAGCGTCAGAACGGCTGTAATGATTCGTCTCTTCATACCCGTTTTCTCGTTTTTTTCTCTATGCGGGTGCAAAGATAGCATTTTTCTTTGAAATATCCCTCCTTTTTTCCTTGCAGGTTTCGAAAAATATCTCTATCTTTGCAGCTAAAAGACAAAAATACTGAGAATATGGCAAAAGTTTATGTATTTCTGGCTGACGGCTTCGAGGATGTCGAGGCCCTCATCCCTATTGACGTGCTGCGCCGCGGTGGCGTGGAGGTAGTAACGGTGAGTACGACGGAGTTCCCACTGGTGGAGTCGGCTCATGGCGTGGCCATCGAGGCCGATATCCAGTTCGAACAGTCGGACTACGAGGATGCGGACCTGTTGATGCTGCCTGGCGGTATGCCCGGTGCCTCGAACCTCTACGACCATGAGGGTGTCTGCAAGGCCGTCTGTGCGCAGGCTGCCGCTGGCAAGAAGGTGTCGGCCATCTGTGCTGCTCCCGCTGTCGTACTGGCTCCCCTCGGACTGCTCGAGGGCAAGCGTGCCACGTGCTACCCCGGCTTCGAGAAAGCACTGGACGGTGCCACGTACACTGGCGACCTCGTCACCGTCGATGGTAACATTACCACCGCCGAAGGTCCCGCTGCCGCCTTCCCTTACGCCTATGAGCTCCTCACCCAGCTTGTCGACAAGAAAACCTCAGACCAGATTGCCGAAGGTATGCGCTTCAAGCACCTGATGTCGAAATAATGGATTATGTAATCATAGTGGCAGGCGGGAAGGGCCTGCGGATGGGCGGCGACGTGCCGAAGCAGTTCCTGCCGATAGGTGGAAAACCGGTGCTGATGCGTACTATCGAGCGGTTCCGCGAGTACTCCGAGGACCTGCAGATCATCCTCGTGTTGCCTAACGAACAGCAGGGGTACTGGCGCGAACTCTGCCAACAGTATAACTTCCCGTTGCCAGTAACTACTCCCCTCCATCACAGGGAGGGGCAAGGGGGAGGGTCTTACCTCATAGCCAATGGCGGCGGGACACGGTTCCATAGCGTACAGAACGGTTTGGCTATGATTCCCGATGATGCTGAGGGCGTGGTCGGCGTACACGATGGCGTGCGTCCCTTCCCCAGTATTGACGTTATCCGCCGCTGCTATGAGACGGCGCGCACAGCGAAGGCCGTCATCCCCGTGGTTCCCGTCGTCGAGACCGTACGCCACTTGGAGGGAACTGGCTCCGTCACCGTTCCCCGCGGCGACTACCGCCTCGTGCAGACACCGCAAACGTTTGACATTCAGCTCTTAAAGGCCGCCAACCGCCAGCCCTACAATGACGGCTTCACCGACGATGCCAGTGTGGTCGAAGCTTTCGGCTTCGACATCACCCTTGTTGAGGGCAACCGCGAGAACATCAAGATAACTACGCCCTACGACATCATTGTGGCGGAAGCCATTATCCAATATCAATTATCCATTATCCATTGAATATACTCGACCAGGACATCATGTACTTGCCGGGCGTAGGCCCCAGCCGCAAGAAGATGCTGAGCAAGGAGCTTGGCATCGAGACCTATGGTGACCTGCTGGAGTACTATCCCTATAAATACGTGGACCGCTCGCGGGTGTACACCGTCCATGAGCTGACGGGCGACATGCCGTTCGTGCAGGTCGTCGGCCACATCCTGAGCTTCGAGACCTTCCCTATGGGACCGCGCAAGGAGCGTGTCGTCGCCCATTTCACCGACGGCACGGGTATCATGGACTTGGTCTGGTTCAATGGTGGCAAGTATGCCGCTCGCACATATAAGATAGGTCAGGACTATCTGGTCTTCGGCCGACCGTCAGTGTATAATAACCGTATACAGGTGCAGCACCCGGATATGGACGATGCGTCGAAGATTGACGTGACGGGCATGGGTATGCAGCCTTACTACAACACGACGGAGAAGATGAAGAAGGCGGGACTCACCTCCCGTTCTGTGGAACGCCTTACCAAGACGCTCATCGAGAAGCTGCCGCCGCTACCCGAGACGCTGCCAGACTTCATCAACCAGCGGCTGCACCTCGTCAGTCGCGACGAGGCGTTCCGCACCGTCCACTATCCGCAGTCAGCCAAGGAGTTAGAGCGTGCCCGTGTGCGTCTGAAGTTCGAGGAACTGTTTTTCGTCCAGCTGAACATCCTTCGCTATGCCAGCGACCAGCGCCGTAAGTTCCGTGGTTACGTCTTCAGCCGTGTCGGGGAACTCTTCAACACGTTCTACCACGACCACCTGCCGTTCCCGCTGACAGGGGCACAGAAGCGGGTAATGCACGAGATTCGTGCCGACATGGGCAGCGGCCGTCAGATGAACCGCCTGCTGCAGGGTGACGTCGGCAGCGGCAAGACGCTGGTGGCGCTGATGTCGATGCTGATAGCCCTGGACAACGGCTATCAGGCGTGTATCATGGCACCGACGGAGATCCTGGCCGAGCAGCACCTGCAGACGATTCGCGGGTTCTTAGGCGACATGCCCGTGCGGGTGGAGCTGCTGACGGGTATCGTCAAGGGCAAACGTCGTCAGGAGGTGCTCGACGGCCTGCTCGACGGCACCGTCCACATCCTCGTGGGTACCCACGCGCTGATCGAGGATAATGTGCAGTTCGCCAGGCTTGGTGCCGTCATCGTTGACGAGCAGCACCGCTTTGGTGTGAAACAGCGTGCAAAACTGTGGGAGAAGGGTATGCAGAACTGTGTGCCACACGTCCTCGTGATGACCGCCACACCTATACCACGAACGCTGGCGATGACGCTGTACGGTGACCTCGACGTGAGCGTCATCGACGAGCTGCCGCCGGGACGTAAGCCCATCGTCACCCACCATTTCTTTGACAACCGCCAGCCACAGCTCTTCAGCGGTATGCGCCAACAGATGCAGCTCGGACGTCAGGTGTATGTTGTCTTCCCGCTGATTGAGGAGAGCGAGAAGTCGGACCTGAAAAACCTGGAACAAGGCTTCGAGATGCTGTGTCAGGCGTTCCCCGAGTACCGGCTGAGTAAGGTCCACGGCAAGATGAAACCCGCCGAGAAGGAGGCGGAGATGCAACGCTTCGTCAGCGGCGAGACACAGCTGCTTGTTGCCACGACGGTCATCGAGGTGGGCGTCAACGTCCCCAACGCCTCGGTAATGGTCATCTTCGATGCCCAGCGCTTCGGACTGAGTCAGTTGCACCAGCTGCGTGGCCGTGTGGGACGTGGTGCAGACCAGTCGTACTGTCTGCTGGTGACACCTTTCCAGCTGTCTGCCGAGACACGCAAGCGCATCGACATCATGTGTGAGACGAACGACGGCTTCCGCATTGCTGAGGCTGACCTGAAGCTGCGTGGTCCTGGCGACCTCGAGGGAACGGCACAGAGCGGCATGGCCTTCGACCTGAAGATAGCCAACATTGCCCGCGACGGACAGCTGGTGCAGATGGCTCGCGATGAGGCTCGCCAGATTATCGACGACGACCCGCTTTGTCAGTCGCCACGTTACCAGTTGTTGTGGCAGCGGCTACGTCAACTGAAGAAGTTGCACATAAACTTTGGAGCCATCTCGTAATGCTTAATGCACAATTCACAATTCACAATGCATAATTCTTAATTCATATTTCTTAATTGGCGTCAGCCAATCGCTCGGCTATGCCGCTTTGCTTGCAAAGAATTCTTAATTCTAAACCCTTAATTCTTAATTATTAATGAATTATGCATGATTGAGTGTTAAAAGACACCAAATCCTGTTAACAGATACGTGAAGGCCTTGGCTTCCCGCCATTTTTTTGTTACCTTTGCAAACGAGTTTTCAAATTTGCATGGAAACTGTAAAAATAATTATAATGAATATGAAGGAAATTAAGATAATAGTAGCAACCCTGATGATGTTAATGACTCTGCCTACACAGGCACAGGATTTGTTGGCTCGTCAGGCTCCCATTGACCGTAAGATGAAAGCAGTAGACTCTGTCGCACTGATCCGCCTGATTCAGTACGAGCAGTTTGAGTCGCCCGCTGCTGACCTCTATGAGGACTGGGAGAACCACTACGCCCACCGCGCCACGGCCGTTCCCGACTCCTTCCGTATCGACCTGCGCAACTTCTGTATGCCTACTGATAGCCGCGTGCTCACCTCGAACTTCGGTTCGCGCTGGGGACGTCAGCATAAGGGTCTTGACATCAAGGTCTATATCGGCGATACCATCCGTGCCGCTTTCCCTGGAAAGGTGCGTGTGGTACGCTATGAAGCCGGCGGTTACGGTAACTTCGTTGTCATCCGCCACCACAATGGTCTGGAGACCATCTACGGCCATATGTCCAAGCACCTTGTGAAGCCCGATCAGGATGTGAAGGCTGGCGACCCTATCGGTCTTGGTGGTAACACCGGCCGTTCTACCGGTTCGCACCTCCATTTCGAGACCCGCCTCTGCGGTGTGGCCCTGAACCCTGCCCTGATGTTCGACTTCCGCAATCAGGATGTTGTCGGCGACTACTATCTGTTCCGCAAGAACACCTACTCGAAGGAGTCGGCACAGGCTACCCGCCTGCGTGGCGTCGGCGGTTCTTCCGTTGCTATGGAAGACCAGCTGGATATGCCGGGTAGTGCTAGTGCTGCGACAGCGGCTAAGCAGGCTCCCCGTGCAGCTACCACCCGTCTGCATAAGGTGAAGAAGGGCGAGACGCTCTACTCCATTGCCCGTAAGCGTCACACGACGGTGGACGCTATCTGCAAGCTGAACCGTATCAGTAAGAATACTCGCCTGAAGATGGGCCAGATTCTGAAGTATAATTAAAAAATTGAAGAATTGAAAATTGAGAATCGAGAGATTGAAAACAAGCCATACAAACCGTAACCAACAGATGACCAGAAGAATCCTCCTTTTAGCACTACTTATTTGCCTCGCTTGTGGCGATATTGCCAATGGTAAGGTGCGTAAGAAGCGCGCCGTTAAGCAGACTCCGAAGATTGAGCTTCAGGAGCGTGTAGAAGAAATTGACAACTACGACTTCCTGTATAACGAGAGCGAGGATGTGCTCAACTACGATGTTCTGACCATCAATGGTATTATGGACGAGGCGATGTCGCACCTCGGCGCCCGCTACCGTAGTGGTAGCAAGGGTCCGTCGTCGTTCGACTGCTCGGGTTTCACCAGCTACGTCTTTGGTCGTACGGCCGGTGTGCAGATTGGCTGCAGCAGCCGTGACCAGTATGCCAAGAATATGCCCGTCAAGCGCAGCGAGATGCAGCGTGGCGACCTGGTGTTCTTCACCAGTCCCCGTTCTGGTCGTAACGTTGGTCATGTGGGTATCGTCGTCGATGTCGACCCGCTGACACAGACTTTCAGCTTCATCCACGCCAGCACGTCGAAGGGTGTGGTCATCACCAACTCCAGCGATGGATTCTATGCCCGCCGCTTTGTCGGTGTGCGCCGCGTATTACAATAATGTAAGATGTATAAGAGACTCTTCTCAACCATGATAATGGCTGGCTACGCTGTAGCCAGCTTTTCTGTTTCTGCCGACACCCTCACCATCGCCATGACGGGCGACATCATGATGGGAACCACCTATCCCGACACCATGCTGCCGCGTCACGAGGGAGCACAGCTGTTCCGTGACGTCAAGCCCGTGCTGCGTCGTGCCGACCTTGCCGTGGGTAACCTTGAAGGCGCTATCTGCGATGGCGGCACGAGTACGAAGGAGGGTCCTAATACCTACGCCTTCCGTACGCCGACAACCTACGGCCAATGGCTCCGCGATGCCGGCTACGACTTCCTGAGCATGGCCAACAACCATGCCAACGACTTCGGCGAGGAGGGCATCGCCTCTACGGAGCATGTACTGCGGCAGCAGGGCATCAAGTTTGCCGGACTGGCAGGGCGTGTGGAGGCAGCCGTCATCGAGCGTAAGGGTCTGAAGATCGGGTTCTGTGCCTTTGGCCATAACCCTTATACGTTGCGACATACCGACGAGGAAATGAAGACCGTCGGTCGCATCGTCGACCATCTGGTGAAGACGACAGACATTGTCATCGTCTCGTTCCATGGCGGTGCCGAGGGCTCACGTTACAGCCATCTGCCCGACTCCATGGAGACGTTCTATAAGGAGAAGCGTGGCCACCTGCGTCGTCTGGCTCATTTTTGCATCGATCACGGCGCCGACATCGTCTATGGCCACGGACCGCACGTCGTCCGTGCCACGGAGGTATACAAGGGCCGCTTCATCGCCTACAGCCTTGGCAACTTCTGTACCCCTTACGGCATGAACCTCAAGGGTGTCTCCGGCTATGCGCCTGTCATTGAGGTGAACACCGACCGTAAGGGCCATTTCCTTGGTGGCCGCATCCATTCCTTCATCCAGTATCCCGGCACCGGTCCGCGACGCGATGACAAGCGCAGCGTCGCCCGTCAGATACGTCAGCTGTCGCAGCAGGACATTCCGCACAGCGAGGCTTATATTGACGAGAAGGGAAACATCCGGCGGAAGCACTAAGATGGCCGGTTATCCGACCACAGATGACGCTGATAGCGCAGATAACTCAGATGATTCTGTTATACACAAAAAAAGAAGAGAGCACGCGTGCTCTCTTCTTTTTGTAGTCCAATATCAACTATTAGTTGAAGATATAACGGATCGTGAACATGAGGCGGTAGGTAGAAGCCGTCGACTCGTAGTTCTGAGAGGTCGAGGTGTGACGGGCGCCGTTCACGAGGTTATATGTGTACTGGTTGTTCTTGGTATCATAGGTGAGCAGGGTGTTACCCGACACCTGCTTGTACAGACCCCAGTCCTTGCAGAGGAAGTTCAGCACATTCTCCACGTCGAGACCAAGCTGGAGGGCGTGCTTCGTCTTACCGAACTGTACGTTCATGTCGCGCAGATAGCGGAAGTCGAGCTGATGGTGCCAAGGCATCTTGGCGCCGCCGCGCTCAGCATACTGTCCCGTGCGGTTCTTCAGGTAGTCGTCCTGCTGGATGAATGCCCAGAAGTCGTCGCGCTGCATGTCAGCCGTATAGACCTCACCATTAACCTTACCGTTGTCCTTGAAGGCCCAGTTGTTAAGCTCCTCACGTGATCCAGGCACGAAGATGAGGTTGCCAGGAGCTGACGGGTCGTTGTTGATGTTAGAGTTGAAGATGTAAGAGTAGCGGCTGTACGAGTAGTTGCCGAGGTAGCCGTACTGGTAACCGTCGTAGACGAGGCTGAACAACGAGGAAGCGTTCTTCGACTCCTTCAGCTTGTAGGTGGCTGAAACGAGCAGACGGCTGGGAGCAACATAGGTAGCATAACCTGTCTCGTTGTCGTTGACGGCGTGGATGGAGTTACGATAGTTGTTGTATGCCGATGACACCTGGTCGCCGATACCCTCGGTATAGCTCTTTGCCTTAGACAAGGTGTAGCTGGCGTTCAGGTCGAGACCGAAGTCGAAGGCCTTGTGCAGCTGGAAGCTCAGTGAAGCGTAGTAAGCCTTCTTACCGGCGTTCTCGAGAACGTATGCAGAGAGGCCGTTTGCTGCGAACTTATAGTCGGGATAGTCTTTCTGAGACTTGTAGTTGCTCATCTTGTGGCGGATGTCGCCATGACCGAGGTCGATGGTCGACTCACCGTCCCAGTAGACGTTGGCGTTAGACACGACAACGGGGTTCAGGTCCTTGTTGAAGATACCCTCCACGGTGAAGTCGATGTCACCGGGCAGCTTGGCGTCGAATGCCAGCGAAGCCTTCCAGGTCTTCGGCATACGGAGCTCTTCGCTCAGGATGGTGGGGCCTGTGGGAACGAGCACCTCGCCATTGGCGCCGAGAGCCTGTCTCATCTCAGCCTGGTTCATTGTGAACGGGATGTTGAAGTTGTTCTTCACATAGGTGGTCTGGCCTACGCCGGAGTTACCAACGGCAGAGACGAGCCATACGAACGGCATACGACCGACAAAGAGGCCGGTACCGCCGCGGAGGATGTACTTCTGATCACCGGTGAGGTCCCAGTTGAAGCCTACGCGCGGCGAGAAGCTGATGCTGGCGTCGGGCACGTTGTCCGTACGGAAGTGACGGCCACCGAAGTCAATGTTATGGAACTTCTCGTTGTAGTTGTTTGCCAGTGAGGGATAGGAGGGCAGCTCAAAGCGTACACCTGCCGACATACGGAAGCGCTCGCTCCAGCTGATGTTGTCCTGGAAGTAGAGTGACCACTGGTTGGTCTTCATCTTAGCGGTGAACATCGAACCATCGGCGTTGTTACCCACGGTCATACCGAACAGACGGGCGGGAGCACCGAAGACCGAAGCCCAGTCGCCGGCAGCCACCTGCTCGGGAGTAGCCTCGAAGACATAGTAGCCGGCAGCAGCCTGTGCGTAGCCGTTAGCGGCATAGTTGTGCTCAAACTGGAGACCGCCGAAGAGGTTGTGCTTGCCGAGGGTGATGTTCAGCTCGTCGGTAATCACGGTGTTCTTGGTCTGTGCCAGGTTACCATAGGTGAAGATATCACCCGTCAGTGCCCATGTGGGGTAGTGGTTCTGACCGTCGCTCATCACGATCTCGGCAACGGGATAGTTGTCGCCATACTCGGTAGAACGGGGCTGGTCCTGGAAAGAGTAAGTACCACGGAGGGTGTTGCTGAACTTGCCAAGCTTAGAGTTCAACTCAGCAGCGAACGAGGTGAACTTATACTCTGAGTAGTAGCGGCTCGACAGCGAGCTCATACCATAGTCGGTATTGCTGCCGTAAGTGTTCTGGTTACCGCCGTAGATGGCGTTGGCCTGGCTGACGCCGAGCGTACGCGAAGCAGAAGCCGGGCTTGAGCTCTTACGGTTTGACTTCGTGAAGCGGACGTTGAACTTGTGGTTCTCGTTGATGTTCCAGTCCACACGGGCCAGGATACGGAAGGCGGGGGTCTTCACATTGTAGCCCTGCCAAGAACCGGTGGTCAGACCGTAGGTGTTCTGCATATATTCCGTCAGGCTCTCAAGCTCGCTGAGCTGCGGACGACGGTTAGTCGGGCTGTAGGGAGTGCTACCGTTACCGGCACGGGCAGCGGGACCAGCCTGCAGGTTATCCTCGATTTCACCATTGACGAAGAAGAAGAGCTTGTCCTTCAGGATCGGGCCGCCGAGTGACAGACCGTAGGTGTCGTTGTGACCGTTGTCAACGGACAGCACGGAGTTGCCTACGCGGTTACCCTTCAGCGAGGTGCTGGTGATGTAGGTGTAGGCGCTACCCTTGAACTCATTGGAACCACTCTTCGTCACAGCGTTGATGCCGCCACCGGTGAAACCGCTCTGACGGACGTCGTACGGGGTGATGCTGATGGTCATCTGATCCAGAGCGTCAAGCGAGATCGGCGTGCCGCCGCCAGGCAGCGGGCTGGAACCCAGACCGAAAGCATTGTTGAACGAGGCACCGTCGATGGTGACGCTCGACTGACGGTAGTTACCACCACCGATGGCGAGACCGCTGGAAGAGCTACTCTGCGGAGTCATCTTCATGATGTCGGTCATGCTACGTCCGATGGTGGGGATGGCAGCAATCTGCTCAAGGTTCATGCTGGTAACAGCTCCCGAGCGGTCGGTACGCATGTTGCTGCCGCCGGCTGCTGAGAACACCTGGATTTCCTTCAGCATCTGGGAATCCTCTTCCATCCACACGTCGAGAACTGTGTTCTGACCCAGAAGCAGTCTCATGTCTGTGAATTTCTTCGTCTGGTAGCCGATGTAGGATACTTCTACCTCGTAAGGGCCACCAGCACGCATGCCGGTCATGGTGTAGCGGCCGTTGACGTTGGTCACTGCACGATAAACCGTTCCCGAAGGAAGGTGCTTGGCAACAATGGTAGCACCGATGACCTCCTCGTTGTTGGCTGTCACCTTACCACTGATGCCTGAAGTTGTCACTTGAGCCAGCGCCGTTAACGAAACCGTTAGCAACGTGACCACCAGAAAGAACAATCTTTTCTGCATAACTTTAAAAAATTTAATGAATGATTGTGGCGGTTTTACCCGCACATATTTGTTTTCGGTTGCAAAGGTAGTTAAAATATCTGATATTGGTGTTGTTTTTTGAGAAAAATTGCAAAAAAAAACGCTACCCTTTTTGGGTAGCGATTTACCTTATATAATATCAGGATGAATTAAAAACAAAAATCTTCAAAAATCTGACATCAATAAGCCTGTTGATAGCCATTTTTGTTTGATTTTTGAAGATTTTTGTTCAACTCAGCGTGTTATGAAACATCCTCTTCATATTCGAAGTCGTCAAGGTCCTCAATATCAGCGTCTTCGACGTCGATGTACTCGATGTCCTCGTCCTCGCCCTCGTCGGCCAGCTCTTCGGCGAAGCGGGTCATGTCCTTGTCGCGGTGGGCTATCGACTCGGTGGTGGTGATGGCGGCGAGCTTGTTCGACTCGGCGTTCATCTCCTCCCACAGCACGTCCTTCAGCTCCTCGAGTCCGAAGCCGGTGACAGCGGAGATGAAGACGAGAGGGAGAGACCCTCCCCCGTCCCCTCCCTGCGAGGGAGGGGCGTCATTACCCCGCAAGCCCAGCTTTGCAGTGATCTCCTCTCGTAGCATGTCGATGAGTTCCTCGTCTAAGAGGTCGCACTTCGTGATGGCCAGCACGCGCGGTTTCTCAAGCAGTTCGGGATTAAAGCGGCGCAACTCGTCAACCAGCACATGATATTCATGAAGGATGTCGTCGGTGTCGCCGGGAACCATGAAGAGCAGCAGCGAGTTACGCTCAATGTGTCGTAGGAACCTGAGTCCCAGCCCCTTGCCTTCGGCGGCACCCTCGATGATGCCCGGGATGTCGGCCATGACGAACGACTTCTGGTCGCGGTAGCCGACGATGCCCAGCGAGGGCTCCATCGTGGTGAAGGGGTAGTTGGCAATTTTCGGCTTGGCGTTGCTCAGGGCGCTGACGAGTGTCGACTTTCCGGCATTGGGAAAACCCACCAGTCCGACGTCGGCCAGCAGCTTCAGCTCCAGGATGACGGTCATCTCCTGTGCCGGCTCGCCGGGCTGTGCGTAGCGTGGTGCCTGGTTGGTCGCCGAGCGGAACTGGAAGTTGCCCAGACCGCCGCGGCCGCCCTTCAGCAGCATCACCTCCTGGCCGTCGTAGGCCACGTCGCACACGAACTTGCCCGTCTCAGCATTGTAGACGACGGTGCCCGGCGGCACGTCGATATAGATGTCCTTGCCGTCGGTGCCGTGACACTTGTCCTTGCCGCCGTTGCCGCCGTGCTCCGCAAAGATGTGGCGCTCGTAGCGCAGGTGCAGCAGCGTCCAGTAGTTGTGGTTGCCACGCAGGATGATGCTGCCGCCCTTGCCGCCGTCGCCCCCGTCGGGTCCGCCGTTGGGGTTGTATTTCACGTGCTTCAGGTGCATCGACCCGCGGCCTCCTTTGCCGCTTCGGCACAGTATCTTGACGTAGTCTACAAAGTTACTCTCCATAAAGTCCACCCAAGCCCTCCCCAAGGGAGGGATGTTTGATTACAGTTTGTCAATTACCTCGCAAATATCACTGAAGATGCGGTCGAGCTCGCCCAGACCGTTGATGTGGTGGTGGATGCCCTCCTGACGGTACCACTCGATGAGCGGCTGCGTCTGCGAGTGGTAGACGACGAGGCGCTTCTTGATGGTCTCCTCGTTGTCGTCGGCACGGCCGCTCTGCTGGCCACGCAGCAGGAGACGCTTCATCAGCTCGTCCTCGGGGACGTCGAGCTCCAGCATACAGGCCACCTTGTCGCCGCGCTCGCTGAGCATCTGCTTTAGGGCCTCGGCCTGCGGAATGGTGCGGGGGAATCCGTCGAAGATGACACCCTTGTGGCCGCGGCCGAAGGAGTCGTAGACCGATGCCAGGATGCTGACCATCAGGTCGTCGGGTATCAGCTGTCCGTTGTCAATATACTGCTGGGCCGTCTTGCCCAGTTCCGTACCTTTCTTGATTTCGGCGCGCAGCACGTCGCCGGTGGAGATATGGTTAAGACCGTACTTCTCAATGAGCTTGTCGCTCTGGGTGCCCTTGCCTGAGCCCGGTGCACCGAAAATGACGATGTTCTTCATCTTGATTCTTATTTCTTGGTTGGTTATTTGTTCCTTGATTTCTTTGCCCTTCGTCCACAGGTCGGTGATGAGGTCGCCTTTCCGCGCCTCAACGTCACTGGGCAGGTGTGGTAGCTTGACTTCTCTCATCAATAATTATCAATTGTGAATTGTGAATTATCACTTGTCAATTAGTGAATACACCTCTCTTAGCTGTCGCCCCTTACCGTCGTAGTCCAGTCCGTAGCCGACGATGAACGCGTTGGGAATCTCGAACGCCACGTAGTCGGGCGCCGTGCCCTCCCTGAGCAGCTTGGGCTTGAAGAAGAGCGTACATACCTTCACCGTGCCGGCGTGCAGGGCGGCGGCCTGCTCCTTCATCTTCTGGATGGTCAGTCCGCTCTCGACGATATCCTCGACGATGACCACCGTACGTCCCGTGATGTCCTCGTTCAGACCAATCACCTCCTGCACGGTGCCTGTCGACGCGGTGCCCTGATAGCTGGCCAGCTTCACGAACGAGATCTCGCAGGGGATGGTCATCTCGCGCATCAGGTCGGCGGCGAAGATGAACGAGCCATTGAGGATGGCGACAAACAGCGGGTTCTGTCCCTCGAGGTCTTGGCTCAGCCTCTGCGCCAGCTCTTTCACGCGAAGCTTGATGTCGGCTTCCGGTACCGACACTTCGAATGTTTTGCCGTTGATTTCGACTCTATTCATGCCTCTTTTGCTAAAATTTGCTGCAAAATTACAAATTTTTTGCTAAACTCTGCCACTGATTAGTATATTTTTCGTATTTTTGCCCTCGGAATGAAGATTTTTACAAGTGCTCAGATACATGAGCTCGACAAATACACGATAGAAAACGAGCCAATCAAGTCGATTGACTTGATGGAACGTGCGGCGAAAACCTTGACGAACGCCATCGTCATGCGGTGGAGTGCGGCGGTGCCCGTGGTCGTCTTTGCCGGTCCTGGCAACAACGGCGGCGACGCGCTGGCCGTGGCCCGGCTGCTACAGGACCAGGGTTACCGCGTGCAGACGTTCCTCTTCAACGTCACCGGCCACCTCTCCGACGACTGCCGCGAGAACTGCCGCCGTCTGAAGGAGAAGAAGGGCAGCCAGCTGACGGAGGTGACACAGGAGTTCGACCCCCCGCAGCTGGGCTCGGGGATGTTGGTCGTCGACGGTCTCTTCGGCTCGGGACTGAACAAGCCGCTGACGGGCGGCTTCGCCTCGCTGGTGAAGTATGTCAACGCCTCGTCGGCCGAGGTGGTGAGCATCGACCTCCCGTCGGGACTGATGACCGAGGACAACACCTATAATGTTAGTGCCAACATTGTCCGTGCCACGCTGACACTGACGCTCGGCCAGATGAAACTCTGTATGCTCTTCGCCGAGAATCAGAAGTTCGTGGGCGAGGTACGCGTGCTCAACATCGGACTCAGCAAGGAGGGCATCGACAAGCTGGACGCCCACTATACCATGCTCGAGGAGAACGACGTGCGCTCCTGTCTGCTGCGGCGCGACGCCTTCTCGCACAAAGGGACTATGGGCAACGCCCTGCTCATTGCCGGCAGCTATGGCATGGCCGGTGCTGCGGTGCTCGCCGCACAGGCCTGTCTGCGCAGCGGGGTGGGGAAGGTCACCGTCCACTCGCCTAAGAAGAACGTCATCGTCCTGCAGACGGCTGTCCCCGAGGCGGTGCTGCAGATAGACCGCGAGGAGACCACGTTCTCCGAGGCCGTCGACACCGAGGACTTCCAGGCCGTGGGCATCGGTCCGGGCTTAGGCACGACGGAGCAGACGAGCATTGCGATGATTGCCCAGTTGCGGCGCACACAGTGCCCGCTGGTGTGCGATGCCGATGCCATCAATATGCTGGCCAACCACCACGCGTGGATACAGCAGCTACCGAAAGACATCATCCTTACGCCCCATCCCGGCGAGTTCGACCGGCTGGAAGGGCACTCCTCCGACAGCTACGAACGGCTGTCGAAGGCGCGCGACCTGGCCCAGCGGCTCCAGGCGTACGTTATCCTCAAGGGCCACTGCACGGCACTCTGCTGCCCCGACGGCCACATCGTCTTCAACACCACGGGCAACGCCGGCATGGCTACCGCCGGCAGCGGCGACGTGCTGACGGGCATTCTTACTGCCCTGCTGGCTCGTGGCTACGCTCATCGCGATGCCTGCATCGTCGGAATGTACCTCCACGGCCTGGCTGGCGACATGGCCGCCCGCGAACTGGGCGAGGAGAGTCTCATCGCCAGCGACATCATCCGCTTCCTGCCCCGTGCCTTCAAACGACTTAACGATTAGAACAGAGATATGAAAAGACTGCTGATAGCTTTATCCATTATCATTTGTCATTTATCAGTTAGCCCCGTAGTGGCGCAGACACAGCTCTCCGCCTACAACGCCGGCGTCACCCCCGACGGCGCCACGTTCTTCCTGCCACGAACCGCCATCCGCATCAGCGTGCTCGCCGAGAAGACCACGTTCACGCCCGGCGAGTATGCTGCCTACGCCCAGCGCTACCTCCACCTGAACAACGTCGGCGATGAGGCTAGCGTCACCCACCGCATCCTCAGCATCAAGCAGATGGCTGTCGGTGTGGCCGACACGACGAAGGCCTACAGCGTGAAGTTCAACAACAAGACCTCGGCCATCAATGTCGTACTGGCCGACGACGGCGTGCTGCTGGCCATCAACGCCCCGGCCCAGCCGCAGCAGCTGCCCGCCGCGTTCGTGGCCGCCCGTAAGGCACCGCTGCCCGATCCTCACCAGTTCCTGACGCAGGAGATCCTCGCGGCAGGCTCGCTGGCCAAGATGGCGCAGCTGACGGCACAGGAGATTTACGACCTTCGCGAGAACCGCTCGCTGCTGGTCAAGGGACAGGCCGACTTCATGCCCCACGACGGCCAGCAGATGAAGATGATGCTCGACCAGACCGATCTTCAGGACCGTGCCCTGACGCGCCTGTTCAGTGGTACCACCGTCTGCGACACCACGGAGTACGTCTTCTACGTCCATCCCACGGACAACGTCACCAACCAGCCGCTGTTCCGCTTCTCGCGCCACTTCGGCATGGTCGATGCCGACGACCTCAGCGGCGAGCCCTACGTCATCACCATCACCGACCTGAACAGCGTGCCGAAGGCCGTTGCCGACGCAAAGAAGAAAAAGGCCGCCGAGAACGGGCTCTACTACAATGTGCCGGGACGGCTGCGCTCGGTCATCACCCACGGACTGACCATTGACAGCCAGGAGGAGATGCCCGCCGCCCAGTTCGGTAACGTCGAGCTGCTCAGCGGCGAACTCTTCAACAAGCACTACGGCACCCACCTCTGGCTGAACCCCGTCACCGGTGCCATCGACAAGCTCGAGGCCGAACAGCCGAAGTAACGCGTCAACGTAACCCCGCCGACCATGGACCCTGAACGCCTGCCGCGTCCGCTCGTTGCCGTCATTCCCATCGTGGTGCTCATCGGCCTGCTGGCCGTGGTCATCGCACTCTTCGGCAGCGACTCGCTCAGCGGCGGCAGCCAGGTGGCCCTCATCATGGGCATGGCCGTCTGCGTGTTCATCTCGATGGTCTTCTACCATGTGCCGTGGAAGGCGTTCGACCAGCAGATAGCGAAGACCCTCGGCGGCGTCTCCATCACCATCCTCATCCTTCTGGCCGTGGGAATGCTCGCGGGCTCGTGGATGGTCAGCGGCATCGTTCCCACCTTAATATATTATGGTGTGCAGCTACTCTCGCCACAGTTCTTCCTGCTCTGCGCCTGCATCATCTGTGCCCTGGTGTCGCTGCTATCAGGCAGCTCCTGGACCACCATCGCCACCATCGGCGTCGCCCTGCTGGGCATCAGCCACGCCTTGGGCATTAACGAGGCCGTCGCCGCGGGCGCTATCATCTCGGGTGCCTACTTCGGCGACAAGATGTCGCCCTTGAGCGACACCACCATCCTCGCCTCGTCGTCGACGGGTGTCGACCTCTTCACGCATATCCGCTACATGATGTTCACCACCGGGCCGACGTTCACGCTGACGCTCATCATCTTCGCCGCCATCGGGTTGGGGCAGGGGACCGACAGCGCCGTCCACGTCCATCAGTATACCGAGGGCCTGGCGTCCACGTTCCACATCTCGCTATGGACGCTCCTCGTGCCCGTGCTCACGGCGATGCTCATCGTCCGCCGCGTGCCCTCGCTCATCGTCCTTTTCCTGTCGGCGCTGATGGCCGGTGTGCTGGCCCTCGTCCTGCAGCCCCATATCCTGACGCAGATAGCCGACGACCCGTCGCTGCCGACGGCGGCCGCCCTGACCAAGGGCCTGGCCATCACCTACTACGGCGCCACGGCCGTCGAGACGGGCTCTGCCGAACTCAACGAGCTGGTGTCGACGGGCGGCATGACGGGGATGCTCAACACCATCTGGCTCATCATCTGCGCCATGTGCTTCGGCGCCGTCATGGTGGCCAGCGGCATGATCGAGAGCATCACCCGCGTGGTCATCAGCTGGGTGCGCAGCAGGGTAGGGCTCGTGGCCTCGACGGCCGGCACGGGCCTGTTCCTCAACGTCACCACCGGCGACCAGTTCATCAGCATCGTGCTGACAGCCAATATGTTCCAGAATGTCTACGAGAAGCAGGGCTACGAGGCGCGCCTGCTCAGCCGCACCTGTGAGGACTCCGCCACCGTCACCAGCGTCCTCGTGCCGTGGAACACTTGCGGCATGACGCAGAGCACCGTCCTCGGCGTCGCCACCGTCGCCTATCTTCCCTACTGCTTCTTCAACCTCCTCAGTCCCCTGATGACCATCGTCGTCGCCGCCATCGGGTGGAAGATCAAACGAATGAATCACTCACCGCATAGTTGAAAATGCATAATTAACCGCATATCTATGCACGAAAAGGTGACCTTTAGCCCGCTAAAGGTCACCTTTAGAATTGTAAAGGTCATCTTCTCACGGCTAAAGGTCACCTTTAGAAACGTAAAGGTCACCTTTTCAGGCGGCACGGTCACGAACACCAAATTTTCTTCAACCAATTGTCTGTTTTAAGAAACAAATTTTCCTAATTGACCTTAATTTTCCTAATAACAATTTGAGAAATGAATATTTATACTCTCCTCTTCTTAAGAAACGCGCTCGGCTTTGCCGCTTTGCTTGCAAAGAATTATCCTAATTGACCTTAATTTTTCTAATGATATTTTATTACGGACAAAATTACGGGAATTACGGAAATTAGTTTCAGATAATCACCAAGGAATTGATTTTAATTAGAATAATTCGTGGATAAAATTCGTTTTAATTATTCAAATTCGTTTCTAGAAAACCATCTCATTCGTTTCCCAGAAAAACGTCTCATTCGTTTCCCCAAAAAACGTCTCATTCGTTTCCCAGAAAAACGTCTCATTTCCCCGCGCGCGTATATATAGTACTGAAACAAGAAAATAACCTACCTATCCTACCTATCCTACACCTACGGGCAAACCATTAAGCATTAAGCATTATGCATTCTTTGCAAGCAAAGCGACCAGAGGTCGAGCGAAGCATTGATTTAGGTGTAGGATAGGTAGGATAGGTAGGATAATTTTCCCTTTCGCTATATATATACGTGCGCGCGTACACGTACGCGCATAGTATAGTAGCATGACCCGGAAACATCCCGCTTATCCCGCTTATCTCACAATGATCCTACACCTATCACAATTTATCCCGCACCCGAACCAACACTACCTCACAACTATCCCGCTTATCCCGCAATGGTGGTACTGCGAGATAAGTGGGATAAGCGACTTCTTTTTCCGTTAGACTACTATATACGCGCGCAAAAACCTCACAACGGGGACTGTCCCCATTGTGAGGTAATTATTAATTCATAATTCTTACTCGCCGAAGGCGATAAATCTTAATTCTTAATTCTAAACTCTTAATTCTAATAGTCCTCCTCCTCGTCTTCCCAGTCATTGGCGCGACGGGAGGCAGGATCCAGCTCGCCTTCCTCGTCGACACCGCCATACTTGATGGGCGTCTCCTGAGGCAGGTTGCTGGTAATAGCATTACTGTTGGCAATCATGGCCATCGTGCGGACAGACACTGTCTGAACCACAGGCTTCATATAAGTCTTCTTCATTGTTCTGTCCTCCCTTTACTTTATGACCATTTTCTTACCATCACGGATGTACAGTCCCTTCTTTACGGGCGCCTCCACACGCTGGCCTTTGAGATTGTAATAAGACTTCAATCCTTCAATTCTTGAACTCTTCAATTCTTTCACGTCCGTTGTTTCCTCGAACGACAAGGCAATTCGCGAACTGGCATTGGAGACATCCGCCAACACCACGGGCAGCGTGAAGTAAGCGCGGAAGGCCTTCATCTTCGTCTTGCCCGTCGAGTAGTAGAACTTGTTGCCGTTGAGGAACAGGCTGTTCTCCGGGACGACCGTCTCAGCCTCGTAGGTGCCATAGAACCAGCCCTTCTTGTTGGAGCCGTCCTTGACGTCGTCGGCGGCGACCATCGTGGTGAGTTCGAACGACGTGATGTCCTCGGTCTTCGACGGCTTGATGATATAGGGGACGTTTGCCTCGAAGCCGTCGTCAGCCAGGTCGACAGCTGTGAAACTGATGGTGATGCCCGTCACGTCCGAGCCAGTCTTCGTTGCTGTGTATTTGTCGAACTTCGCCAGCTGCACCTCGTCGCCGAAGAACTCCTTCAGCTGGTCCTCGTCCATGTCGAACGGCAGGCAGATGGTCGACCACTCGCCAGCCTTCAGCGTGCGGTAAACCACGACGTCGACCTCCTCCGTCTCGTCGACGACAGGCAGCGACGTCGCCGTCTCACGCAGTATGACGCGGCCGTCCGCAGGTCCCGTCACCGTCACCGACGTCTCAATCTCGTTCGTCGTATAGAAGTTGTTGATGTCCGTCTCCGTCAGCTTCATGTTGCGCAGGTAGATGGGATAGTCCTCAGCCTCGACGGCGGCGTCGATGCTGATGGTCAGCGTCGCTATCTCGCCGTCAGTACCCGTGAACGTCTCGTCGTACTGTGAGCCACAGAGGAAGCGGATGGCGCCGTCGGGCTGTTCGCTCAGCGTCAGCGTGTGCTGGTCGCCGGCAGGCTTGCGCCCGTTGCTGAGCGTGCTGACGTAGCGGTTGTTGCCGTCCTTCACAGCCGTCATGCCATCGGGCAGGTACAGGTCGAACTGGAAGCCACGGATGCCCACGGTGTTCTTCATCCTGATGGACACCTGTGTCTCGCCGTTAGAGACCGCCTCGAACGGGCTGATGTAGATGACGTTGTCCAGCGTGCTCACGTCGGTGTTCACGCGGCGGCGCTCCGCGCTGCGCGAGGCGCTGACCGTCTGGCCGTAGATGTTGTTATACAGGATGAGGTTGGCCACGCCAATGTAGTCGCTCACGTCAACCAGTTTGTCCTTGTTTACATCCGCTGCTGCCGCTGTTATGCCTTCCTGAGAAGTGCCTAAGATGTAGTTAGCCACGCCGATGTAGTCGCTGACATCTATCACACCGTCACCGCTGATGTCACCGGGGATATACGGGATAACGTTTAGCGCAGTCTGAACGGTTTCAGTCAGATAGAAGTTGTTGATGGTCGTCTCCGTCATCTTCACGTTCTTCAGGACGATGGGATACTGTCCATCGAGCAGATGCTCGTCAAGGCACAGCCGCACGGTGAGTATCTCGCCGTCGCTGCCCGTGAACGTCTCGTCGTACTGCGAGCCGCAGAGGAAGCGGATAGCGCCGTCCTGCTGCTCACTCACCGTCAGCGTGTGGGCGCTGCCGGAGGGCAGGCGGTCACTACTAAGTGAGCAGTCGAGACGATTGTACGAATTTATTTTGACCGTCACTCCATCAGGCAGGTACATATCGAACTGGAAACCACGAATTGGTGTAGTGTTCTTCATAAGTATCGGCACCGTCACCTCCCCTCCCTTCGTTGCCTCGATGGGCTCCATGTAGATGACGTTGTCGATGGCCGAAACGTCCGTCGGCTCAACATTCTCCTGCGGCAGGTCACCCTCAAAGATTGCCTTAAACTCCTTCCAGTAGTCTGCGGCCTGGTAAGCAGCCTTGCTGCCTACTGGTACAAAGAGCGTGGCATTGGCACGATTTGTGAACACATCCTCAGAGATGGAAGGTGGCGTCTCCATTTTACATTGGATACTTGTCAGGTTTTCACAGCTATTAAATACTCCATTACCAATGACACTGACTGATGCCGGCAAGGTGATAGAACTCAAAGATATGCACCATACGAATGCATAGTCTTCTATTGTCGTGACTGTTTCTGGAATTGCCATTTTCTGCATTTCCCATCGACCATCGAAAGCACAATTGCCAATGGTTTCGATACCATCGGGTATTTGTGTGGTTTGGCAACCAGCGACGAGTTTGTCAGTAGACGTCTCAATGATGGCGTTACATCCATTTCGCGAATCATACACCGAATTTGAAGGGTCTACACTCATCTGTTCCATAGCAACACAGCCTGCGAATGAATTACCGTATATGCTTGTCACGTTAGCAGGGATGACAATAGAGGTCAAACCTATGCAACCCATGAAAGACCATTCTCCTATGCTTGTCACGCTGTTGGGAATGGTGACGGACGTCAATCCGCTGCAATCACGGAAAGCATCATTGCCGATAGTTGTCAGTCCTGTAAAGTACTGCAGTTCGTCGAACGATGTGATCTCCGTATTGCCCTTGAACACCTCACCAAGCTCAGTCACAGCGGATGCCTCTGCCTCACTCAGCTCGCCGTCACCGCTAGTATCCCAATTAGCCACGCACAGCGTCTTGACGTTTTCATCGGCAAACTCGATTATCTTTTCCTGCAGATAGTAAAGGCGGAAGTTATCTGCTGCCACCCAGTTGGCGGTGGTGCTGGCTATGTTGATGCCAAACTCCACATCCTGTGTCTCATTATTGGTGAATTCCACGCTGAAGTGCTGAGGCTTCATGTCTTCTGTAACGACAACCGTGCTTTCTCCTCCAAGGAACAGGCTGACACCAGTCACTTCGGCATCACTCAATGCATTGGCTGCAATCACGTCGGCCTCCAGCCTGTATTTGCCAGCAGGCAGCTGGCTGATGGTCTGATTAATCTCACCGTCGGGCAAGGCGCCATCGCCCTTCTGCATCTCGACAAAGTGGTCAATGCTGACATCGCCATTCGTGTAGCTTGCCGTCTGGTAGCCTGCAGTCATCCAGCCACTTGACGTCTGCCAACCAATGTCGAAGCGCGTGATATCTGGGTTGGTGACGTAGGCGGCTGTCACATCGAACTCGTCCGTCAGCGTAGCTGTGGCGAGGAACTCACGGGCAGCCTCCTTCACGGCTGCAATCTGAGCAAACACCGTGGGGTAGTCGGTCGCATTGTTCACGATAGTACGTGCCTCGCTGATGGCCTGGCTCAGTGCCGTTGCGTCACTGCCGGCGGCTGTTGCCATTGCTTCGATGCGTGCTACCTCGTCCTCGAACTCCTCGCGGGCTATGGGCAGGGCACTCTTGTCCGACAGGTTCACGTAGCCCTGACGCAGGAACGTCTCAGCCGAACCCTCGGGAATAATAAACTGGATTCCTGAAGCAGCCCCTCTGAAATTCTGGTTGTAGTTAGTACCTGGAGTGCTGTCAAGATAGGTGACGGTCTGCAGGCTAGTACATTCCTTGAAGTTATTTGGTCCTCGCAGGACTTTGCCGTATACAACTGCCGTTTCCAGATTTGAACACAAGTCAAATGTGCCTCCAGACCATGAGTCTGGCAGATTGTCTGACGCCTCCATGACAAAACTCTTCAGCGAAGTACAACCATAAAAACAATTGTGTCCATCTGGATATGTCCCTGAAGGAAGAGTGACGTTAACGAGGCTGGTACAATATCCGAATGCATCATACTTTATACTAGCTTTACAACCATTAAAGTCAATGCTCGCTAATTGTCCACAGCTCCAAAATGCTCCATGTCCAATACTCGTCACCGTGCTTGGCAACTTCACGCTCGTCAGGCTTGTGCATCCACTAAATGCATCTGCGCTAATTGTGGTCATTCCCGTGAAGTAAGCCAGTTCGTCAAACGACGTAATCTCTGTGTTGCCCTTGAACACCTCGCCCAGACTCGTTACAGCTGCTGCTTCATCTAGGCTCAGTTCGCCGTCATCGTCCGTGTCCCAGTTGGCAACGCACAACTCCTTGACGTTGCCATCGGCGAAGGTGATGTTTCCATACTCCACGATTGTGCCAAACTCCTTCCAATTGTCAGCAGTCTCGTATGCTGTCTTACTGCCTATGGGCACAAAGAGTGTGGCGTTGGCAGGGGTGGCGAACACAAGGTTATCAATTTCAAGAGGTGTATCCATATCAACCGTTACAGTTGTCAAACTGCTACACTTACGGAAAGCAGCACTTTCGATAGATGTAACGCTATTAGGAATCTCTATCGATGCAAGATTCGAACAGTCATAGAAGGCACTGTTACCAATGGCTGTTACGCTCTCTGGAATGGTGATGGATGTCAGATCACTACATCCCAAAAATGCGTAATTGCCGATTCTTGTTACATTATCTGGAATAATGGTGTTTTTACATCCTGCTACCAGTTGATTCGCACTGGTCTTTATGATAGCATTACAATCATAGCGGGAATCATAAACGCCGTTCCCAGGGTCGACTGTAATTGAGGTTATGCCTGTGCAATATGAGAACGCATGGTAATAAATATCTGTAACACTTTCTGGAATGGTGATGGATGCCAGACTACTGCAATTTTGGAATGCACGTCTTCCTATACTCGTGATGTTGCTAGGTATGGTAAACGATGTCAGTCCGCTACATCCATTAAAGGCATCATCATCAAATCCTGTCAGTCCCGTGAAATAGCTGATTTCATCAAAAGAAGTGATTTCTGTATTGCCACGGAACACCTCGCCCAGACTCGTTACAGCTGCTGCTTCATCTAGGCTCAGTTCGCCATCATCATTCGTGTCCCAGTTGGCCACACACAAATCCTTGACGTTGGAATCGACGAAGGTGATAGCAGGTGAGGGCGTGGCAACAGTGATGCTAAATGATGCATCGCTGACAACAACCTTGCCCGACTCACTGGTGACGAAGCGGATATTGCTCAGCGTGGCTGTGCCTCCTTCGCTATTGTCAGAGGCCGTGAGCGTCAGTGTGATAATCTCTCCGCTGGTGCCTGTAATGGGTATCAACGCAAACGACGTTGAGGTAAGACGATAGACGTTGGTCCCCTGCTTGCCGATAGTCAGTTCCTGATCCTCGTCGGTAAAGCGGCTGCTCAACGAGCACCCGCTCTTATTGATGCTGATACCCGTGGGCAACGTCAGGTCCATTTGGAACGACACCAAATTCGCCTCATTATTTTCAAGACTGATGGCTACCGTTGCGCTCTGTCCTGGCTCAATGGTCACATTAGGTACGCTGATGTTGTCAGCCTGTATATGAGATAGTCCGAGCACGCAGACGAAAATAGAAAGAATATATTTTTTCATTGTTTTGCCTCCTCTATCGTTACTTCATGATGAACTTTTTACCATTGATAATATAGATGCCCTTCTTGGAAGGTTTTCCATTGATACGACGGCCGTCGAGCGTGTACACGCTTTCCTCTTTTCTCTGAGGATTGCTGGTAGCGAGGTCTATCTTTGTCGTATTGCCAAGACAGATGTCGCTGAACGGATGGCTGTTGCCCATCGTATCGAAGAAGATGATGTCGCATACTGTTACGTTGCTGACCACATCATTGAGCGTGAGGTTCAGCAGCTCGCCGTCGTTGCCTGCAAACGTGCGGTTCGAGGTAGACAGTGCCACGACGCGCCAATGGCCGTCCTCCACCTTATTATATAATAGCTGGTGCTTCTGCTTGCGCTCCTTGTTGAGCTGCATCTGCATCACGTCAGTTTCCTCAGGCACATACAGATCGAACTGGAAGGCGGTGTAGTCGCGTTGGTTCGCCAGGCAAAGCGACAGACCGTTGCTGCTCTCTGTCAGCGTGAGCTCGTCAGAACCCTCCGCAACATTCTTAGGCATGTTGTAAGCTCTTGCGAAGTTCTGGTCGCCGGCAATATCGTTCACCAACGTCACAGCATCGCCGATGTCCACTCCACCGTCGCTGTTGATGTCTGCCAGCACTTTCACGAAGGTCTCGGCCGGTGTACCCACCACGTATCGGGCAATGTCCACCACATCCACTACGTCGGTCTCGCCGTCCATGTTCACGTCGCCTTCAATGAACTCCTTAATCTCCTTAAACTGCTTCCAATAGTCTGCGGCCAGGTATGCAGCTTTGCTGCCAACAGGGACATAGAGCTTGGCGTTAGCACGATTAGTGAAAGTGTTCGAGTCAATAGTTAATGGCGTTGCAGCTCCAGCGACCACGCTCGTCAAATTTGAACAATCCCGGAGAGCAGAACCACCAATACTTGTCACACTTTTCGGAATACTGATAGATGTCAGGCTAGAACAACCCATAAAAGCACGAGAACCAATGCTGGTCACACTTTCAGGAATCCATATATCTGTGATTTCTGTGTTTTCGTCACTATATAAGTGGTGAGCATAATATAATGGATTTGAATAATGATCTCCAAAAGCAATATTGCACCATGCAGCAATGTCTGAAACTATTACTTTCGTAAAACTGGAACAACCCATAAAAGCACGAGAACCAATGCTGGTCACACTATTAGGAATACTGACAGATGTCAGGCCAGAACATCCTTGAAAAGCACGTTCACTGATACTTGTCACGCCTTCTGGAATCACTAAATCTGTAATTTCGGTACTTTCGTCACTATATAGGTGGTGAGCATAAGACAATGGATTGGAAAAATCATCATTAAACGTGATATTGCACCACGCGGCAATATCTGAAACAATTAATTTCTTAAGGCCACTACAGTACCAGAAAGCATCTCCACCAATGCTCGTCACGCTGTTGGGAATCGTGATGGAGTTCAGGCCATAACAATAATAAAAAGCATTTTCACTGATACTTGTCACGCCTTCTGGAATCACTAAATCTTTGATTTCGGTACTTTCGTCACTATATAGGTGGTGAGCATAATACAATGGATTTGAAGTAGATTCTTCAAAAGTTATATTGCACCACGCGGCAATGTCTGAGACAATTACCTTCGTAAGACTGGAACAATCACGAAAAGCGCCCCCGCCAATGGTCGTCACACTGTTGGGAATCGTGATGGAGGTCAGGCTGCTGCAGTCATCAAAGGCCAGATTACCAATATTGGTCACACTATTAGGAATACTGACAGATGTCAGGCCAGAACAACCAGAAAAAGCACTATTGCCAATACTGGTGACACTATTCGGAATACTGACAGATGTCAGGTCAGAACATCCATTAAAAGAACAAAAGCCAATGCTGGTCACACCTTCAGGAATCACTAAATCTTTGATTTCTGTACTTTCGTCACTATAAAGGTGATGAGCACAAGTTAAGGGATTTGAACTAGAATATTCAAAAGTTATATTGCACCACGCGGCAATATCTGAGACAATTACTTTCGTAAGGCCAGAACATTCTAGAAAAGCGCTCCTACCAATGCTCGTCACACTGTTGGGAATATTAATGGATGTCAGGCCAGAACATCCATTAAAAGCACAAAAGCCAATACTGGTCACACCTTCAGGAATCACTAAATCTTTGATTTCTGTACTTTCGTCACTATAAAGGTGATGAGCTACAGACAATGGATTTGAACTATAATCTCCAAAAGTGATATTGCACCACGCGGCAATATCTGAAACAATTACTTTTGTGAGACTAGTACAGTTACCAAAAGCAGATTCACCTATGCTAGTCAAGCTGTTGGGTATACTAACGTATGTCAGACCGGAACAATACGAGAAAGCCCATTCTCCGATGGTCGTCACGCTGTTGGGAATCGTGATGGAGGCCAGGCCGGAACAGCGGCAAAAAGCATCATTCCCAATGCTCGTCACGCTGTTGGGTATATTAACGTATGTCAGGCCGGAACAATACACAAAAGCACGCCTACCAATGCTGGTCACACTATTCGGAATGCTAACGGATGTCAGGCTAGAACAATGATAAAAAGCATCATTGCCTATGCTGGTCAACCCAGTAAAATACTGCAACTCTTCGAACGATGTAATCTCCGTGTTGCCCTTGAATACCTCACCAAGCTCAGTCACAGCGGCTGCCTCTGCCTCACTCAACTCTCCATCGTCGTCCGTGTCCCAGTTAGCAACGCAGATTGCCTTCACGTTGGCATCGGCAAAGGTGATATTTTCATTAGCATTTGCGTACACTAATACGCAAAGCAAAATCAAAATTGTTAAAACTTTCTTCATTATATAATCTTATTAAATTGTTGTTTTCCCAGAAATTTGTTCACTTTATTTACGTCAGAAATAATGCCATTTATTACATCTTTGACGGCCGCTCCTTCTGTCAGTTTTACATACTGATAGATAAATGTTTGGCCATACTGGTTGTAAGCTCTATTTTCGCCTTGCTTTGTTTTGCGTGTTTTAGGCAAAACAAAACACGACTCTTTGAAGGGGTATTTGCTATTGTTTGGATTATTATTCAATGGATTTAAGAATTCGTTCACGATAGCATCAACATGTGAGCTATATTTTTTTGCGACAGGATTATTATTTGCAAGTCTCAACTTAATATCATTGACGAATGTTATTCCGTCTTTGTCAAGAGTCTCCACACAATGTCTATATGACTCTCCCTGTAACTGTATGACGAACATGAAATTCCCCTCTATTCTTATCTTTATGTCAAGTAGTCCGATAGAGCGCGTCATGCCGTAATTGACGTAGATGCCTGAATCCTTTGGATTATTGGGATTGGTAATTTGATTATTAGTGAAAAGTTTGGCATTTAGTCTATTTTGCAATTCACCTGCTAATCTAGAATACAAGACTTTCTTTCGCATATCTTCAATACGAAGAGATTTCTCTTCATTGGGAGCATTAACAAACTGCTTAATATATGACATATTTACATCATACTTCCATGAGAGCTGCTTCTCGTGAAGAGAGAGAATGCACATACTATAGTCCTCTAAAAGGAGACGGTGATATACATCGGTAATTGATGGAAGCACAGAGATAATAGCAAGTGACAGCTCTTGGTAATTCTTGATTATCCAACCACTACCCTCAATGTATTCTCTATTAGGCAAGTCTGTTGTCAACGATAGAAGCAACAGTTTCGCATTCTGCGTATTTACCTTGTCCTTGTATTCATTTAATTGGTCTGTATGTGGAATGCTCTTTACCTTATTTTCAACAATCAGCAAACATTCTTCTTTATTACCATTTTTCGCATATACGGAAAGGTCAAAATGATTCTTCTCGCGGTATGTCACCCATTCTTTGTCTTTCCATGAACAAGTCTCAACATTTAAATCGTTTAGAATCTTCAAAAACAACTGAGGATAAGACAGACTAATCCAATACAACATATTGCTATGGAACAACTCTTTAGAGGCCATAGACAAATTGAACATCGGCGATAAGGTTAGTACATTACACATAGTTTCTTGTCAATAGGTTTTTACTTTACATCACGACAGAAGCACTGGACTTCCTTTGTCAGTTGTTGTTGAGCACAACGCTGGAGCCCTTAGACGCTCTTTAGTCTTTGGCCCCTCCATTCTGTCTAAATTCTCAATTTCAACCTCTTATTTCTCATAGTCCTCGTCATCATCCCAGTCATTGGCGCGACGGGAGGCGGGATCCAGCTCGCCCTCCTCGTCGACGCCGCCATACTTGATGGGCGTCTCCTGAGGCAGGCTACTGACAATAGCGTTGCTGTTGGCATTCATCACCGTCAAGCGGACAGACACCGTCTGAACCACAGGCTTCATATAAGTCTTCTTCATAGCTCTGTCCTCCCTTTACTTTATGACCACTTTTTTACCGTTCTGAATGTACAGTCCCTTCTTTACGGGCGCCTCCACACGCTGGCCTTTGAGATTGTAATAAGACTTCAATTCTTCAACTCTTGAACTCTTCAATTCTTTCACGTCCGTCGTTTCCTCGAACGACAAGGCAATTCGCGAACTGGCATTGGAGACATCCGCCAACACCACGGGCAGCGTGAAGTAAGCGCGGAAGGCCTTCATCTTCGTCTTGCCCGTCGAGTAGTAGAACTTGTTGC
>JAEEQH010000005.1 GCA_016285245.1 Prevotella sp. | reverse complement strand
TACTCTGCCAGCTGGAAGAGCTTGGTCATTGAGAGGTCAATCACTTGATCCATCAAATACAGTTTCTTTGTTTCCATAACTTTTCTATTTTTGTTAAACTTCGTTTGGCTTGTATTCGTAATTCGATTGCAAAATAATGCGAAGGGTGTCCCAAAAGTCAGGACACCTCAGTAAGAATTATCATAAATTAAGAATTTTGGCGGGGAATTTACATTTCTTTAGAAATTGAACGCCGTTTTCTTTTGCATTTCTCTCGTTTTTTCGTGAATAATGGGGATTAGTAATCATTTCGTCTACAGAATGGAACCTACTGTGTAAAAATCTAGATTTTCAGACGTAACATTTTCGCTTTTTGCATACATAATTGGTAGAAAAGTAGTAACTTTGCAAAAGGTTTAAGAAAGTATGACACATTATTATAAAGTAATCATGGCATTGCTGCTGATGGCAACGACGGCAGCGGCACAGGAGAATCTGCAGCGGGGCGCGAAGGCCTCGGAGGTGACGAAGACGTTCACTACGTTGAAGGAAATCCCTATAACCAGCGTGAAGAACCAATGGCGTAGCGGCACATGCTGGGCTTACGCCACGCTGGGGTATTTGGAGACTGAAATACTGCGGCAGACGGGCAGGGTGTACGACCTGTGCGAGATGTTTGTGGTGAGCAAGGACTATATGGACTGCGCCACGCACTATGTGCGGATGCACGGTTACAGTCAGATATCGGAGGGCGGGTCGTGCGACGATGTGCTGGAGGTGATACGCCAGCACGGCATCTGTCCGGAGAACGCCATGCCGGCACCGGGTTCGCTGACTGGCGACTCGCTGGCCAACTTCAACGTGTTCTTCCCGGAGTTAGAGCGGAGGGTGAGCGGCATTGTGCGCAAGGACGCCAAAGAGCCGTTGCCACATTGGCAGGATAGTGTGCAGGCGGTCATCGAGAAGTATCTTGGCCGCTGCCCGGAGTCGTTCGTGTACGAGGGAAAGACGTACACGCCGCGTTCGTTTGCCGAGAGCCTGGGGCTGAACCTCGACGACTACGTGAGTCTGACGAGCTATACGCATCATCCCTTCAACAGGTGGTTCGTCATCGAGGCTCCCTACAAATGGCGACTGAAACCCAGCTACAACATACCCATCAACGAGCTGATGACCGTGCTCGACAAGGCGCTGGATGCTGGCTACACGGTGGCGTGGGGAGGTGACGTGACGGGCGACTTCACCCGCACGGGACTGGCCATGCTTCCCGATGGCGTGCAGCCCACACAACAGCTGCGGCAGGAGCAGTGGGACGACTGGCGTATGACCTATGACCACGTGATGGTCATCTACGGCAAGGCTGTGGACGAACAGGGTAATCCCTACTATATGGTGAAGAACTCATGGGGAGAGAGCGGACAGTACAAGGGCATCTGGTATATGTCGCGCGACTACATCGCCCTGAATACCACCTACCTGTTCCTCAACCGCCATGCACTCTCACCTCACTTAACCACGATCAGTACTCCGTTCTGAATATAGAGGCCCTTGCGGGGCTGTGTCGTCCGGCGTCCCTGCAGGTCGTAGAGGACGGTCGGCTGCTTTCCGCTCCTTGGCGCATCGATACCCGTGGGGTCGACGATGGTCAGCGTGCCTTCGACATAGGTGAAGACGTAGTTCTGTGCCTCGGCGCCGCTGACGGTGATGGGATAGACGCCGGCGGGACTGTCGGCGGTAGCCTCGCAGCTGATGACGGGCTGCTTCGTCAGTACACTGGCGTTCTCGCGGTTGCGGAAACGGACATAGGAGACCTCGAAGTCGGGGTTCGGCTCTCCCACATTCCTTGTATAGCTCTTGGCCGTCACCTTGATGGAAACAGGCTCGATGGTCAGCACACCGTCGTGCAGCTCAACATCGTCATTGGCGATGGTGCCGCGGCTGACGGCGATGGCATAGGTGCCAACGGGTATCGAGGTGTCGCTCATCTCGGGACAGCTGTAGGCCGCCTCACCGTCAACGGGGGCGCCAGAGACGCGCATGACGACGTCGGCCGTGGAGTAGCTGTACTGACGGGTGGCCTCGATGGTGACTGAGGGCTTGCCGGTATATTCCGAGATGTAGCAGCGCGACTGCCAGGCGGAGTCGTTGCGGTAGCTGTCGTAGACTGCTGAGGGTACGAAGAGGGTAGTCCCCTTGCTGGGCAGTCCTAACATCTGCTGGGGCAGCATCTCCTGGCCGTTGAGAATGACGAGGAACTTCATGTTGTTACAACCCGTGAAGGCGAGTTCGCCGATGCTCTTGACACCAGCGGGGATATACACGGTATTCAGGGAGAGTGAGTTGCGGAAGGCGTAGGTAGGGATTTCCGTGAGCCCCGTGAAGTGGCGCAGCACCTCCAGCGATGCCAGTCCGGCGACGTTGTTGAAGGCATTGTCGATGCTGCTGACGGCAGCGGCTTCTTCGACAGACAGCTCACCGTCGAGCGTCGTGTCCCAGTACTCCAGACAGATTGTCTGTGCTCTCGTGTCGGTGAAGTCAATGTAGTGCATCTTCTCTCTGAGTGAGGCTATCGCCGCCGTGATGTCGGCCTCGTTGCTGTCGGCATTGTCGTAGACGGCCTGCTCGGCAGTAGTGTCCACCTCTGCTTCAGCGGCATTGGCGAGCAGCTGCTCCAGAGCCAGTCCCTGGGCGTCGGTACGGTAGCCAACAATCTTGCCGAAGTCCTTCCAGACAGTAGCTGCACGGTATTTCTCCTCGGAGCCCATCGGCACGTGTAGCGTACAGTCGGCCAGGGGTACTCCCGTGAACATCATGCTTGACACTTTGATGGTAGCTGGATCGGCACTGGCCAGCGACACCGAACGCAGCGCCTTGCAGTTCATGAAGCTGTTTACAGGGATGGTGGACAGGCTGGTGAAGTATCTCAGCGCGTCGAGCGACGTCAGCGTCTGGTCGCCCCTGAAGCTGACGTTGAGCTCTTTGATGACGGCCGCTTCCGACTTGCTCAGCTCGCCGTCGCTGTTCAAGTCGCCGAAGTCCACAAACTCCTTGTGGGCCGTCGCGTCAGCGAAGTCGACAAAGTTCAGCTTGCGCCGTAGCGACCGCTGGGCACGCTGAATGTCTGCGTCCGTACTCTCAATGTTGTCGTAGACGGCACGCTCCTGTCGCGTCTTGACACCGTATTTCTTCGCTTGTTCCAACAGGTTTGCCAGCGTGTTGATGCTCTTGAACTTCTGCGTGACGGTAGCATCGTAGGGCACGAAGCGCCACATGCAGTCTGCCTCGCGGCCAGTCATCTCCACGTCATAGTAAACACCGTAGGTGGGCTGTGCAGCGTTGCTCGCGTGGTCGGTCTGCACCCCCAGGTAGCAGCCCTCTTTGTAATCGCCGTTAGTGGCGGGTATCTGTATGGTGTATACCTCGTCGCCGTAGGGACTGTCCTGCAACCGCTGAATCGTCCAGTAGCCCTTAGCGCTGAGTGACGTACCGTCGACGAAACAGGCTTTCACACCCTTTCCGACGGTGCCGTCATCCGTCGTGCGGAACAGGTATTTGCCCGTCTTCTCCGTGTCTTCCGATGTCAGATGATAAGTGCCTTCGGGGAGCGATTTCACCGCGTTCAGCTGGAAACGCATGGGCTCGCTGCCGACGACGGCCTGCGTTCCCCATGCCTCACCCTTGGTCATGTACTGTCCCGTCCCCACATGATAGAGATAATAGGTCTCGCCGGCTACCGGTGCTACAAACTGTCCTGCCGACAGCTCGCGTATGACGCTGATGGTGCCGAAGTCACGCCACTGTGCTGTCTCGCTGAACCACCCTTGTATGCCCTCCATGACGTTCAGGGTGGCCGTCTCGAGCGGAGCGCCCTCAAAGACGCTGGTTCCCATTTTCAGGGCGCCGGGCGAGTATGTCTTTACGGTGACCGATGCCAGCGCCGTACAATTGGCAAAGGCGCTGCTACCGATGGCGCTGAGGCTGATGGGGAACTCTGCCTTTTCCAGCTTCAGACAGCCCTGGAAGGCGCCGTCGCCTATCGTCTTGAGTCCCGATGGCAGCGTGATGTCCGCCAGCACCTTACAGTCGCGGAACGCCTCGTTGCCGATGGCTATCAGCTTCGACGGCAGACTGAGTGTCGTCAGCTTGCTACAGCCGCTGAAGGTGCGGTTGCCGATCTTCTTCAGCTCTTTTGGTAGGCGTAGCGACGTCAGCAGCGTACAGCCGTTGAAGGCATCGTCGCCTAGCGTTGTCAGGCCTGTGAAGTAGTAGAGTTCGGGGAATGTCTGTATGCGCTGTCCCTTGAAGGTCTCGCCCAGGTCGGTCACCATAGCTGCCTCGCCGTAGGTCACCTTGCCGTCGCCGTCAGCGTCAAAGGCTGCCAAACAGAGGCGACGCACGTTGCCGTCGCTGAACGACATCGCACGGGTGGCGTAGTTCAGCGGCTCGATGCCGATGACGCAGTTCGGGTCGGTACTATAGCCGCTGCCGTCGTCGTTGCCGCCTGTGCCCTGTTGGCCTGGCGTCAAGTTCGTCAGCAGATAGTAGCCGTCGGAGGTGCCGCCCCAGCCCCAGTTGATGTGGTAGCGGCGGTTGCCGTCGTAGCCGTCGGTCACGAAGGCGTGTCCCACAACGTTCTTGCCGCTGGTGTAGCCTCCCAGGTAGACGGGGCGTCCCTGCGCCAGTTCGTTGTAGATGAGCGCATCCCACTGGGTGTCGGTCCTGTCGCCTTTCCAGATGTGAGTAGCGGTGGGGCTCATGCCGAAGTAGTTGATCATGGCAGTGGGAACCTCGGAAATCTGTGCTCCCGAGGAGCCGCCTGTGTAGTTCATCTTCACCGACACGCCACAGTAGTGCATCAGGTGGGCCACGGCGTTCTTCTCAATCTCCATCGTGCCGCCTTTGTCCTTCATGTTGTCCCAGTCTATGGCAGAACCCTCGGGGATGCCATCAACGTAGAACTGCTTTGAGGGGTTCTCGTGCCACGTCGTATAGCCGGGGATGGCAGCCTGTGTCTCCGTCACCATCTTCTCGCGGTGGAAGTACAGTATCTGCGCCATAGCCGTTGCCACACAGCCCGTCACCGAGCGCTGCCCGTCCTTGTCGATAGGACAGAAACGGTTGTAGGGCTCTCCCTGGTTCCAGGTACACGTCATCAGCTGTTCCACCTTCGGATGGGTGGGCACCGAGGCGGCACGCCGGCCACTGGAGGCTGACCGGCTGGCGGAGGGTGACTGCTGCAGCGCCACTATCTGTCTAGCGTAGTACTCCAGTAGCCCCTGCAATGCCGGCGGCAGGTTGTCGTAGTCGAAGTCGCCCGTGTCGCTGTAGCCCAGCACCGTCTCCGTACGGTCGTCGCCCGAGACGATGACAAACCCTTCATTTGTACCCTTGTTGAAGACGTAATACGCCGCCGACTCGTTAGCGGCAGCCCGCCGCTGTCGCGACATACTCTTGCCGTCGGCCACGGGTGTCAGCAGTCGGGTGTCGCCCTGCTCCCTGAGGAATGCCTCAGCCTTCTGACGGGCCTGGGCCTTGCTGATGGGGTTGGCACTGACCACCACGGCTGTCAACAGCATGGTAAGGATTGTGATGACTCGTTTTGTTCTGTTGCCTCTAGTCTCGTATTTCATAGTAGTAAGTTTTATTTTAGGATTTCGCGGCAAAGTTACGAAAAAACGAGGGAAATGCAAAAGGAAAGCTCGTTTTTCTTTTCATTTCCGAGTGCAAGTAACTTCGGCAAAGCCAAAGTTACGAAAAGTTGAGAGCAAAACAAAAGAAATTCATTTATTTTTTTATGTCGGGTATTGTAACTTCGCGACTTTTTTCGTAACTTTGCGACAAAATTGTGAAAGAGAATATGCAACAGAGAGAGTGGAAAGAAATCAGAGCCTTCAAGGAGATACGTCTGGAGGAGTATCAGGGCATTGCTAAGATTACCATCAATCGCCCGCAGTATCGTAACGCCTTCACGCCGCTGACGACGTTGGAGATGAGTCAGGCCTTTGCGCTTTGCCGCGAGCTGCAGCGCATCCGTGTGGTGCTGCTCACGGGAGCCATGAGCCCCGTGCCAGAAGGTAAGCGCCCGGAGGACGTGAAACACGCGTTCTGCTCGGGTGGCGACATGCACGTCAAGGGACGTGGCGGCTACATCGACGATGAGGGCGTGCCCCGCCTCTCGGTGCTCGACGTCCAGATGCAGATACGCCGTCTGCCAAAGCCGGTCATCGCGATGGTCAACGGCTATGCCATCGGCGGTGGCCATGTGCTGCACCTCGTCTGCGACCTGACGATAGTGTCCGAGAATGCTATTTTCGGACAGACGGGCCCCAAGGTGGGCTCCTTCGATGCCGGTTTCGGCAGCAGCTACCTCGCCCGTATCGTTGGTCAGAAGAAGGCGCGCGAAATATGGTTCCTCTGTCGCCAGTACTCGGCTCAGGAGGCACTTCAGATGGGCCTTGTCAATAAGGTGGTGTCACTCAGCGAGCTCGAGGACGAGTGCGTCCGTTGGGCTGAGGAGATGATGGAACGCTCGCCGATAGCCCTGCGCATGATCAAGGCCGGACTGAACGCCGAACTCGACGGACAGGCGGGCATCCAGCAGCTGGCTGGCGATGCCACGATGCTCTACTACTTCCTCGACGAGGCACAGGAGGGTGGCCATGCCTTCCTTGAGAAGCGTAAGCCCGACTTTGAGAAGTACCCGAAGATACCCTGATGCGCTTTGCGAATTGAGAGATTGAGAAATTAAGCATTAAGCATTGAGCATTAAGAATTAAGCATTGAAGATAGATATTGAGGAGCGGTTGCTCCACTTCAAACAGCCGGCGGGAACATCGCGTGGCGTATATACCGAACGGCGAATATGGCTGCTTAGAGCGTCCGACTGTTCTGCCGTCGGAACAGGAGAGTGTGCACCGCTGCCCGACTTGAGCTGCGACGCGTTGCTACCGGAGCAGTACGTGAAGGTACTGCGGGGCTACTGCGACGAGGTGGAGCGGACGGGACAGCTTCCTTTTGATGCTCTGCGCGACTATCCGTCGATGCTCTTCGGACTGGAGACGGCGCTCTATACTCTACACTCTACACTCTTCGATACACCGTTTACTCGTGGCGAGGTGGGCATCCCCATCAACGGACTGGTGTGGATGGGTACGTACGAGGAGATGAGCAGGCGCATTGAGCAGAAACTGGCGCAGGGTTTCCATTGTGTGAAGCTGAAGATCGGGGCCATCAACTTTGACGATGAGCTGGCGCTGCTGAAACAGATACGCCAGCGCTTCGGCCCATCAGACGTGGAGCTGCGCGTCGATGCCAATGGCGCCTTTGCCCCCGATGAGGCTCTGGGAAAGCTGGAGCAGTTGTCACACTATGCCCTGCATTCCATCGAACAGCCTATCCGTGCCGGACAGTGGGAACAGATGGCGGAGCTCTGCCGACAGTCGCCGCTGCCCATCGCCCTCGACGAGGAGCTGATTGGCATCAATGCTCCCGACCGTAAACGCGAGCTGTTGGACACCATCTGTCCTGCGTACATCATCCTGAAGCCGTCGCTACACGGTGGTATGGCGGGCTGTCGTGAGTGGATAGCTGAGGCACACGACAGGGCCATCGGCTCGTGGATTACCTCGGCGCTGGAGAGCAATGTCGGGTTGAACGCTATCGCACAGTTCTGCAGCGACGTCTATGGCGAACAGATCACGATGCCCCAGGGACTCGGCACGGGCCAGCTGTTTACGGACAATATCGATATGGGACTGGAAATTCGTGGCGACAAACTGTGGAGGGTGAAGAATTGTGCATTAAGCATTAAGCATTGAGCATTAAGCATTAAGCATTAAGCATTAAGCATTGATGACGATAGAGGAGTTCCTGAAGGAGTGGCACAGCGAGAGCCCGACGGTGCTGGTGCATACCAGCGGTTCGACGGGACTGCCGAAGCCCATGCTCGTGGAGAAACGGCGCATGGAGGCCTCGGCACGTATCACCTGCCGTTTCTTGGGACTCCGTGAGGGCGACACCGCCCTGCTCTGTATGCCGCTGGACTATATAGCCGGCAAGATGATGGTGGTGAGGGCGCTGACTTGCGGACTGCGGCTCATAGCCGTTGAACCCAGTGGACATCCTCTTTCAATGCATAATACTCAATGCATAATGCTCAATGACCCCTGTATCGACTTCGCGGCGATGGTGCCACTACAGGTATGGAACTCGCTGCAGGTGGCCGAGGAACGCGAACGGCTGATGGCCATCCGCCACCTTATTATAGGAGGAGGTGGCATCGATGCATCGCTGGCTGAGGAGCTGAAGGACTTTCCCAACGCCGTCTGGAGCACCTATGGCATGACGGAGACACTCAGCCACATTGCCCTACGACGACTTAACGGCCCCGAAGCGACAGAGTGGTACACTCCCTTCGAGAGCGTCACGCTGTCGCAGACGGATGAGGGCTGTCTGGTGATTGACGCGCCAGCGGTGCATGAGGGCCGGTTGGTCACCAATGATATCGTGGAGTTTGAATCGGGTGGAAAGAGGTTCCGCGTGCTGGGACGGAAGGACAATGTCATCTGCTCCGGTGGCATTAAGATACAGGCAGAAGAGGTGGAACGGCGACTGGAGGGGAAACTCACCGCACCGTTCCTTATTACTAAGTGTCGTGACTCACGACTTGGCGAGGCCGTAGTACTGCTGACCGAAGGTGACGAGACTGAGGCACGGGCGGTGTGCGACGCGGTGTTGCCCCGCTATTGGCGTCCGCGCCAGGTGATCCATGTGGCGAGTCTTCCACGGACAGCCACGGGAAAACCGCTGAGAAAGTCCTATGAAAAGTGAAAAGAGCGGAAAAAGTTTGGTGGAATAAATTATCTTTGCTATCTTTGCACCAACATTGTGCAAGTAATGCCTGTCATCAAGAGGTTAACAAGTAAAGAAACTAGAAAAACAGATCGTATATGAACAGAAAGTTTTTTGCAATTATCATGAGTCTGCTCCTCAGTTGTGTGCTGGTTAGTGCACAGGAGTCGGCAAAGAGTTCGCTGCAGCAGCGTGCCGAGGAGGAGGCATCGAGCGGAAAGGTGGCTAACGCCCGTTCCTTGTATATCCGTGCCTTTGAGGACTATGCCAGCAAGGGACAGATGCGACAGAGCGTGGAGTGTGGTGCGAAAGCTACGGCTCTCTACTACCGCGAGAATCTCTACCACGAGGCCTTTGAGTTCCTCCACCGTGTGGATCAGGCTATTAGCAACTCGCGTCCGTCGGCCTCTGAGAACGCCGCTCTGCGCTACTACACCGCCAAGGAGCGAATGCAGATGTACATGAAGATGAAGCGCGCCGCCAACGCCAAGGAATTCCTCAATACGATGGAGAACCTTGCCGCCACGGCCCACGACGATGCTGTCAGTAACGACCTGCTCTACAGCAAAGCCGTCTACTACTACACCTTCGGACTGACGGCTCAGGGAAATGCCGTATTCAAGGAGATGGCAGCGAAACTCACGGCCGATAAGGAGTACGACAAGGTGGAGGAGGCCTACAAGACGCTCATTGCCAACGGTCGCCGCAGCAACAGCGCCAGCCTCGTGGCACAGTCGTATAGCAGCTACATAGCCTGGAAGGACTCTGTGGACGCCATCAAGGTGGCTGACGAGCGAGCAGCGCTGAAGAAGCAGATTGCTGATAACGAGGCGACGATAGCCGAGAAGGACAGTTCGCTGACCACGCGTCAGGCCATCATCATCGGACTAGCTGTGCTCGCTGCTATCCTTGCTGCCGCCCTGGTACTCGGTGCCATCGTGCTGATGCGCTTCATCCTGCTGACGCGTAAGCAGAAGAAGACCATCAAGTTGGCCAACGAGAACAACGCCCTGAAGGCGAAGTTCATCAGCAACATCTCGGCGCAGCTTGATCCCACGCTGCAGAAACTCGATGCCCGTCAGCCCGAGGTAAAGGCGTTGCTGGACTTCTCGAGCCACATCCAGACACTCTCGGAGTTGGAGAACTCCGATGCCCCTGTGGAACTGGAGAATACACAGGTGACACCCTTCTGCGAAGCATTGATAGAAGAGATCCGTCCGAAGGTGAAGAGTGGTGTGAAGCTGACGGTGACGGCGCCGAAGATGAGTGCCGAGATCAACAAGGAGTACGTGTCGCACATCCTGCGCCATCTGTTGAAGAACGCTGCGGAGTACACCCCCGAGAACGGCACGATTACCCTGGAGTTCAAGAAGCGTGGTCCTCACACTCACCAGTTCCTGGTGACGGACAGCGGCGAAGGCATAGCCGAGGAGAAGCGCGAGGACGTGTTCAAGCCGTTCCTCGAAATCCGCGACCTGACTACCGGCGACGGTCTTGGACTGCCTATCTGCAAGCAAATGGCCCAGAAGATGAACGGTGATCTCGACATTGACGGACAGTACACCAAGGGTACCCGCTTCGTGCTCGAGCTCCACTCGTAGACGGAACGGCAGACAGTCCCCCTGAAGACTCTTACAACAAAGACAGCGGAAAGTCCTTAAAGCAACAGAAGGTCTTTCCCGACAATAAACGAATCGAGGCGCGCTTCTCACGAAGAACGCCTCGATTGTGGTTAGTGTAATAATGGTTTTAGATTTTTCTTGATTGATAAAAGAGCAATCTAGTTAAAAAGTATTATTGGTAATATAGGCTTTTTCTATCTCTATCGTTGTCAGCCCTCACGGTAGAAGTCGAGAGCCTCCTTGATGTCTTCCTCTGTCGCCGTCTGGTTGATGCGGATGTCGCCGACACCACCCAGTAGCGTGAAGTTAATCTTGCCGGCAACGTTCTTCTTGTCGTGCGTCATCAGCTGGAGCAGGGTGGGGTAGTCGTCACAGGTGATGCTCATCTGCCCGTAGTGCTCGCGGATGAAACTGACCGTCTGCCGCATCTTGTCCGTGGGAAATCCCGTCTTGACACAGCTCAGGTAGAGCTCGCAGACCAGTCCGTAGGCTACGGCATAGCCATGAAGAATGGGCTTGCGTTGCAGAGCCAGCGACTCGAAGGCGTGACCCACGGTGTGTCCCAGATTCAGAGCCTTACGCAGTCCCTGCTCCGTTGGGTCCTCCGTGACGATGCGCTGCTTCACAGCAACGCTGTCGGCCAGCAAAGCGGAGAGTTTGACCAGATTATCCGTACTCTCCAGGTTCTCCAGCGTCTCCTGATGCTTCAGGATCTCTGCCCAGTGACGGTCGTCGCTGATGAGTCCGTGCTTCAGCATCTCGGCGTAGCCGGAAAGCAGGTTCTCGTGGTCCATCGTCTTGAGGAACGTAGTGTCGAGAATCACGGCACTGGCGTTCGAGAATACACCAACCTCGTTCTTCAGTCCTCCGAAGTTCACCCCCGTCTTTCCGCCTACCGAGGCGTCGACCATGGCGAGTAGCGTTGTCGGGATGTTGATGTAGTTCAGTCCACGCTTGAACGTTGCGGCAGCAAAGCCGCCGAGATCGGTCACCATTCCTCCGCCGAGGTTCACCAGCAGCGAGTGGCGTGTGGCACCGCCCTGTTGGAGTGCTGTCCACACCTGCTGCAGTGTGTTGACCGTCTTGTTGGCATCCGTAGCACCAATGGTGATGACCTGTGCGCCCTTCATGCAGTCCATGTCGCTCAGTAGTGGCAGACAGAGTCGCTCTGTATTTTCGTCAACGAGTACGAATAGACGGTCACGCTCACAATCCACCATGGCGGCAGACAGTTCTTCCTCCAGATTTCGGGAGATAATGACCTTTTGGGTATTCATTGGTTTACGGTTTGCGGTGCAAAGATAATTGAATTTTTCTGAAAATGCAACAAAATAAATGATAAAATGTATTAATTACACATTTTTTTCTCAAATAAGATTAAACGTTTTAGACATTTCGGCGTCAAAAGTTCAGAAAAAGCCAAAATATTTTATGAAAAGACTCATTCTTGCAGTGGTTGTCCTGGCGACAACCGTTTCAGTTTTTGCCCAAGGAAACATTACGGGTAAAGTAGTAGAGAAAGATACTCAGGATGCCGTCATCCAGGCCACGGTGAGCCTGCTGAGGAGCGACTCGACGGTAGTGACCAATGCTGTCACCAATATGGAGGGACAGTTCACGGTGAAGGCCCCTTCCAACGCCACTTATATCCTCCGCATCACGTATGTGGGCTTCAAGCCCTACACGAAGCGTGTCACCATTCAGGGCAAGGCTGTGTCCATGGGAACCATCGCTATTGCCCCTGACGCCATCATGCTGAAGGGTGCCACGGTGACGGCTCATCTGGCCAAGGTCCAGTCGAAGGGTGACACCTTAATATATAACGCGGACGCGTTCCGCACGCCCGAGGGCTCCGTTGTTGAGGAGCTGGTGAAGCGTCTGCCGGGTGCTGAGCTCGATGACGACGGCAACATCAAGATTAACGGCAAGTCCGTGACGAAGATTAAGGTGGACGGCAAGGAGTTCGGCGACACGAAGACCGCCCTGAAGAACCTGCCGACGAACATTGTGGAGCGTATCCGTGCCTACGACGAGAAGAGTGACCTGGCACGTATCACCGGTATTGACGACGGCAACGAGCAGACAGTCATCGACTTCGGACTGCGTGCCGGCATGAATCGTGGTACGATGGCTAATGCCGATGTGGCAGTAGGTACGAAGGAACGCTACTCCGGACGTCTCTTTGGCATGATGATGCGCGGCGACCATCGTTTGATGGCCATGCTTAATGCCAACAATACCAACGACATGGGCTTCGGCGGCGGTGGCGGTCGTGGTTTCGGCGGTGGCCGTGGCATGGGTGGCGGCGGCCTGAATGCTGCCAAGTCAGGCATGCTGAACTACAACTTCGAGAAGACCGACAAAATCATTGCACAGGCCAGTGTAAACTGGAACCACCGCGACGGCGACTCATGGTCACGCCGTTCCAGCGAGAACTTCGTGGGTAGCACCTCGTCGTTCCAGAACTCGGTGAACCAGAACTATTCGCGCTCGAACAACTGGAGCGCCAGCGGACGCATTGAGTGGACACCCGATACACTTTGGAACATCAACTTCCGTCCAAACTGGAGCTACGGTACTAGCGACAGCCGTAGCTGGAGCACATCGGCCACGTTCAATCAGGACCCCTACGACTACCTGAACGTCCAGCTGACTTCGGCCGTTCTGCAGGAAATCCTCATGAACAAAGGCTATGACGGCGTTAGTCTGGACAGCATTCTTGTCAATGGTAGCAGAAATAATTCGCTCTCATATGGAGAGAATAAGCGACTGGGTGGTACGTTGATGGTTAACCGCCTGCTCAATGGTCGCGGACGTAATATTACCCTGCAGTTGAACGCCAACTACAGCAACAACGAGAACCAGCAGCTCTCAAGCAACCAGACTAAACTCTTCCAGTCAACAACCATTTTCAATGGCATCAGCGGTCTGTCAGAATACCAGACCAACCGTTACAACTTCTCGCCCACCAAGTCGTGGGACTACAGCGCCCGTGCAACCTACAGCGAGCCTATTGCCTACGCCACGTTCCTGCAGTTCAGCTACTCCTTCCAGTATCGCTACAACGAGAACGACCGTCAGACGTATGACTACTCGAAGCCGCTTTTGAACAATCCTAACAAGGATCCTAATCTGGGATATGATTTTAACGGTATAACACCTGTTTACCGTCAGTGGGGCGACTACTTCAATCTGGTTCAGAATGGTTACAACCCGTCATCGGGCGATGACTTCTATAGTAAGGATCAGAGCCGCTACTCAGCCTATAAGAACTATATCCATACGGGTGAAATCCAGTTGCGCTTCATCCGCAACACCTACGACTTCAATATCGGTGTACAGTTGGTACCCCAGAGTTCTGAGTACACACAGCGCTACTTAGGTGTCGACACCGTGGTGAACCGCTCGGTCATCAACTGGAGCCCGACAGCCAACTTCCGCTGGCGCTTTAACCAGCAGGGTCAGCTGCGCTTCGAGTATCGTGGTAGCACCAGTCAGCCGTCCATCGACCAGCTGCTTGTCATCAACGACGATACGAACCCCTTGAACAAGACCACTGGTAACCCCGACCTGAAGCCGTCGTTCACACAGAGCTTCAACCTGCGCTTCAACAACTACATCATGAATCACCAGCGCTTTATCAACGCCAACGCTAACTTCTCGACCACGGCTAACAGCATCTCTAACAAGGTGACCTACGACGAGAAGACCGGTGGACAGACTTCACGTCCTGAGAATATCAACGGAAACTGGAATGCTGGTGGTAATGTGATGTGGAGTTCGGCTATTGACTCGCTGGGCTACTTCAGCTACAACGTCTCTCTGAACGACAACTTCAACAACCGCGTGAGCTATATCACTCAGAACGGTGAGTCGGTGAAGAACGTCACGAAGCAGAACATGATTGGTAGCCGTCTCGGACTCAGCTTCCGTAACGACTGGGTTGAGGTGGAGCTCAATGGTTCGTTGAACTACAACCACACGAAGAATGAGCTGCAGCCGCAGTCGAACCTCGACACCTGGACTTATGCTTACGGCTTCAATACCACGCTGACGATGCCTTGGGGCACCCAGATTGCTACCGATATGGGCATGAACAGCCGTCGTGGCTACAGCGATGCTTCGATGAACACCAACGAGCTTATCTGGAACGCACAGATCTCGCAAGGCTTCCTGCAGGGCAAGCCGCTGACCGTCTCGCTGCAGTTCTATGACATCCTGCAACAGCAGTCGAACTTCTCTCGTACCATTAGCGCCATGGCACGTACCGATAACGAGTACAATGCCGTTACCTCGTATGCTATGCTGCACGTCATCTACCGCATCAACCTCTTCGGTACCCGTGAAGCCCGTCGCGGTATGCGCAACGGCATGGGTATGGGCATGGGCGGCTTCGGTGGCGGTATGCCGATGGGCGGTGGTAACAACCGCGGCGGTAACCGCGGCGGTAACCGCGGCGGCAACCGTGGCGGTGGCTTCGGCGGAGGCTTCGGCGGTGGCTTCGGCGGTGGCTTCGGAGGCCCCATGTAAAAAAGCCAGCTTGAAAGAATCAACACAAACACGATTATTATAAAAACAAAAATCTCCGGGACTTCAGTAGTCTCGGAGATTTGTTTTTAGCAAGGGCAGCGAAAAGAACGTCTTTATAGCAAGGGCAGCAAAAAGAACGTCTTTACTTTGCAAAGAGATTCAAGTCGATGCTGTTGCCCATCGTCTCATAGCCAACGGCGTTAAGGTGGAGCCAGTCGTTCTCGAAGAGGAACTGCTGCTGGAGGGCGGCGGGGTCCTCGGGATTACGCACGGCACGGTCAAAGTCTATGACGCCGTCGAGCATATTCGTGGTACGTATCCACTCGTTCAGTGTGCTACGCCCTTTCTCATGGTCTTCAGAGTAGTAGTTGTTGCCCTTGAACGGGGTGATGGTGGCACCGAAGACGCGGATGCCCTTTTGGTGTGCTTCATCGATAATACGCTTGTAGACGTCGATGACACGATCTGCTGTCTCGACACCGTTCCATGAGCCGCCGAGGTCGTTGACAGCCTCGAAGAGAATAATCCACTTCACGCCCTCTTGTCCGAAGAGGTCACGCGGATAGCGCTTCTCTCCCGTGGGTCCCAGACCGCCGCGTAGTACGCAGTTGCCGCCGATGCCCATATTGAGGACACCGATCTGGCTTGTGGCCTTGTTCTTCAGCAGACGGCGTGAGAGGACGTCGGGCCAGCGGTTTTGCTGGTTAGTGGTCGAGCCACGGCCGTCGGTGATGGAGTTTCCGAGGATAGCTACGGCTCCCGCCTTGCTGGGGGCCAATACTTCGAGTGTCTGGATGTTGTACCAATGGTCAGTCCTTACGGCACCGGTAAAGTCGGTGGTGTTCCCAGCCTTCAGAAACGACGTGGTGCGTGAGCCGGGATGCCCGCTGACAGTGGCTGAGGCTGCACCGTAGTGGATGGTGATAGCCACGTTCTCACGGGCAGCGATGGGGAACTTGACAGCGTCGGAGACGACCTGTCCGCCAGCGGGGATAGTTACGGACGGCTTGCCGTCGAAGGTCAGGCTGATGGTCGTCGCCTCATCGATGTCGCTGCTGATGCCGGAGGTCTCGGCGATGGCCAGTTCTACGGCCTTGATCTCCGTGGGTTCCTGACTGAACTCGTTAGTCAGCTTCAGACGTACCTTCTTGCCGCCGATGGATACCTGTACAATCTCGCGCAGCGAGTTGTTGGCGAGTCCCGGTGCTGGCGGGTTGTTATGACGTTCGACAAGTTGTGGAGCCGTACCCCATGTGCCTACCCAATGGCCACCAGCCATTGCTATGCCTGCCGTGAGCAGGCAGGCAAACATCAATGAGATCCTTTTCATGAGAGTTTTGTGTGGCTTTTGTTGTATCTATTCCTCTATCGCTTTGTTGTATCTGTTCCTCTGTGGCTTCCGTAGTTTATTATTCCTCTGCGGCCTTCTCGCTTTCCTCAGCTTCGGCCTCCTCAGCGTCAACGAAGTCGGTGACACCAGCCTCGATGAGGATGTTGTACCACTGGATGAGCTTCTTGATATGGCTATTCTGTACACGGTCGCGGTCCCAGTCGGGCAGCACCTTGGTGAAGTACTCGCGCAGCTCGTCGCCCGAGGCTTTCTTGAAGTCGACGGAGGCTTTCTTGCCGTTCTCGAGGGTCTTCATGCTCTCAAGGATCTTTGTCAGGGGTACATCGTCGCTCTCTGTGTACATGGCGATGTCGTTGAGCGACGTTATGCGGTCCGTGGCGAAGGCGGGCTGGCGACGGTGTGTGGCGTCAAGTGCCTCGACGATGAGGTTGTTCTTGCCGCGTGATACTAACTTGTAGAGGCCGGGCTTGCCGGCAATAGACAGAATTGTTTCTTTCATTGTTGTTTTTCGTTATGTTGTTATTTTTATGTGTCTTTTTTCTTTCGTTCTTTCGTTATAACGTGATGTCGTTATAACGTGATGTCGTTATATCGACTGAGGAAGGCATCTATCTGGCTGTCGAGGTCAGCGATGCCGTCGTTCACAATTTCGAAGTCGGCACGGCGGCGCACTTCGTCCTGTGGCCACTGGCGCCCTAACCACTCGAATGCCCTCTCACGGCTCAGTCCGTCGCGGGCCATGATGCGCTGTACGCGTACCTCCTCGGGGGCTGTAACGACGATGACGCGGTCAACGAGACGGTTGGCGCCGGATTCGTAGAGGATGGCCGACTCGAGCCACAGCAGCCCACTCTCCTCGAAGTCACGGAAGACGGCGGGGTGGACGATGGCGTCGATGGCGTGGGCATTTTCCTCACTGGCCAGCAGGAACTGTGCTACGGCCGCCTTGTTGAGAGTGGGCTGTTGGCCGGACTCCGAGGCGAGGTAACAGTTTGGGCCGGACTCCGGGACGAGGTAGCAGTCTGGGCCTATGAGGGCGGTGAGTTGTCGGCGTAGTTCCGAATCGTGGCGCATGAGCCGCTTTGCCGCCGCATCGCAGTCGTAGACGTCGATACCGCGTCGTTTCAGCAGCCGTGCCACATAGCTCTTGCCACTGCCTATGCCTCCTGTGATAGCAGTTTTTTTCAATGCTTAATGCTTAATGCTTAATGCTTAATGCTCAATGCTTAATGCTTAATTTTCCTCCTCGATGAGGTAGTCTACCTGTGTCTGCTGCAGAGTTGCCCTGGAGATGCCCGATGGTGTACGCTTCAGATAGAGGTTACACTTCTCGGCAGGCCGTTGCATGATCTCATTGTAGTCGGCCACGACCGTGAAGTCGCTGGCCTTGAGGCTCTTGTAGTTGTTGACACCAGTGACAAATGTCACCTTGACACGGGATGGGAATGTGCGTAGCACCTTGCCCTCGGGCATATTGATGCCGGTGACGGGTACGTCGTCGATGCTCACCTCTGCAAGGACGTCGGTGTAGAATGTGACGTTGATGCGGTCGGGGACCACCTTGACACCTTCGCTCCGCTGCAGACGGCAGCTGATGCTGAGGGTGTCGCGGAAACCGGCGTAGTTGAGTGGCTCCGTATAGACGGTCTTGATGCTGTCGAGCTGACGCTCTGCGGCGTAGACGGTGACGCTGTCGACGGAGTAGCCTACATGTGAGATGAAATACAAGTGCTCGGGGATGACGCGTCCGCTCCATCGCACGGGCACGCGCTTGCTGGCGCCCGTGTTATAGAATATGTTTAACCGTTCGGTCTTGATGGCCGTAATCTTCGCTGACTGTCCCAGCCGTTGCTGAACCAGCTTCTGAAGGTCGGAGGCTGGTACGATGCCTGTGCCGTTGCCACGATCGTAGTTCTTGAAGCTGACTTTCAGATGGCGGATGTTCTCGTCGTAGAGATAGGAGATCAGCTGTGTGCCCTTATCTCTGATGGTGACGCGAACGGTGTCGACATCGTCGCTGGTGAGCATGACATCCTTCGGTACACCGGTGATGTGCACTGGGAAGCTGACTTCCTCCTCGTAGGTCTCGTTGAGTGCCATGATCAGCCAGAAGACGCCGGAGATGGCAAGGAAGAACAAGAAAATCAGAAACTCCCTGTTCGTTTTACTGAACAGGAAGCTCCTGAATAGGCGTAGTCCCGCGCGCAGATGACTCATGACTACTGTTTACTTCTGCATCGGTGTGCTGGCATTGTCCTTGAAGACGTAGCCCTTGTCGACCTTGATGACGACGCCGTCGGCAATCTTCACTTCGATGATGCCGTTGGCCAGGTCAATTTTCTTTACGGTGCCGTAGATGCCGCCTCCTGTGATGACCTGTGTGCCTTCCGCCAGTGAGTTCTGGAATTTCTGGATTTCTTTCTGTTTCTTCTGCTGGGGTCGGATCATGAAGAAATACATGATGGCGAAGATGGCTACCATCATGATAATCATTGACATACCGCCGCCCTGTGCACTTTGTGCCTGTAAGATAATGTTTGTCATTGGAATTTACTGTTATTTACTATTTGATTATTGCTTTTAGTCGTAACGTTTTGTAAAAGCGCTTAATTGCGACTTTTTAATTCTTCTTCTCGATATGCTTCATCATCCTGCCAGTCTTGATGAGGTGGCGTGCGATGGCATCGAGCATACCGTTGATGTAGCCGCCGCTCTTCATGGTGGAGTAGAACTTTGCAATCTCCACATACTCATTGATTGAGACGCTGACGGGAATGCTGGGGAAGGTGAGCATCTCGGCAATGGCTATCTGCATGATGACGACGTCCATGTATGCCAGCCGGGAGAAGTCCCAGTTCTGGGAGGCTTCCGACATATAGCGCTGGTACTCGTTGGCATTGAGGATGGTGGCGCGGAACAGCTTGCGTGCAAACTCCCGGTCCTCCTCGCTGTCGTACTCCGGCAGCAGCTCCTGGTTCTTGCCGTTCTGCTCCTCGAATCGCTTGATGGTCTTCAGCACGAAGGTGTCGACGACCTCCTTGTCGTCGTTCCAGTAGAGGCTCTCCTCCTCGAGCAGCTGGTCGAGGTCTTCGTTCTCCTGTATCAGCGTTCGGTACAGCTTTCGCCACAGCTCCCGGTCACTGGCATAGCTGTCCTCGTCGGATGCCATGTAGTCCTTGTATATCTGGCTGTCCTCTATCTGCTGCAGCAGTCGTCCGACGAACTCTGGCTTGTCGTTCCATGTCTTCTTCTGCGACTCGGTGAAGTCCAGCAGCTGTTTGTTCTCCTCCAGTTGTACGGCAAAGCGGTTATAGGCGAACTTGCCTGACGGCATCTCGCTGCCTTCGCGCTCAGCACGTGTCTGTAGCACCTCGAGCCGTCGTCGTGCCTCTCTCGATACTGCCACCATCAGCGCCAGTAGGTAGTTATACAGGTCGTAGGCCTTCGAGAGGCTGAACAGCAGTTCCTTTTCTGCGGCATCGATGTTGTTGTTACCGTTTTGATAGTATGCGTAGGTTAACTGAACGATTTTAATGCGTATGATTTCTCGGTTTATCATCTACTTATTATATATATTTTTGGTCTATGCTTATGTTTTCGCTTGCAAAAATAGTAATTTTCGGTCGATTATGCAAGAAAAATGCGATTTTTTAATTTTTAATCCTTCAATTTTTCAATTTTTCAATTTTTCTTCGTACCTTTGCACCCGCTTTCTGCGAAAAGCACACCGTGTGATGGTGAATTAACAGTATTAATTTAGAGTAACACAAAGAGTTATGAGAGAAATCAATGTAAGCGGTAAAGCACGTACCGCAACTGGCAAGAAGGCCAGCCGTGAGATGCGTAAGGAGGGACTCGTTCCCTGTAATCTGTATGGTGAGAAGAAGGGTGAGAACGGCCTTCCCGAGGCCCTGGCTTTCGCCGCTCCGTTTGCTGAGCTGCGTAAGGCTGTCTACACGCCCCACGTCTATGTTGTGAACCTGAACATCGACGGCACCGAGCACAAGGCTATCATGAAGGAGCTGCAGTTCCACCCCACGACTGACGCCCTGCTGCATGTCGACTTCTTCGAGGTTAACGAGACGAAGGAGATTACCGTTGGTCTGCCCGTGAACCTCACCGGTCACGCTCAGGGTGTTCGCGACGGTGGTCGTCTGAACCTCTCTATCCGTAAGATCGACGTTACCGCTCCCTACAAGAGCATCCCCGAGAAGCTTGACATCGACGTCACCGAGCTCCAGCTGGGCAAGGCCATCAAGGTTGGCAGCCTGCAGTTCGATGGTCTGAAGATTGCTACCTCTCCCGAGGTTGTCGTCTGCTCTGTCAAGGCTACGCGTGCTTCCCGTTCGGCTGCCGCTGCTGCTGAGGCTGAGGGGTAATTGACAATTCACAATTGACAATTCACAATTGACAATTCATAATTGTATTGACAATTTGGACAAATACTTACTTGTTGGCTTGGGAAACATCGGCCCGGACTATGAGCTGACCCGCCACAATACAGGATTCATGGTGTTGGACGCTTTTGCTAAGGCGTCCAATACTGTTTTTGAAGACCGCCGTTACGGCTTTGTCGGCGAGACGTCGCTGAAGGGTCGTAAGGTGGTGCTTCTGAAGCCGTCGACGTTCATGAACCTCAGCGGCAATGCCGTTCGCTACTGGCTGAACAAGGAGAATATCGACCAGAGCCGCCTGCTCGTCGTCAGCGACGACGTGGCGCTGCCCCTGGGCCAGTTCCGCCTGAAGGCCGGTGGCTCCAACGGCGGCCACAACGGACTGGGGCATATCCAGCAGCTCATCGGTCAGAACTATGCTCGCCTGCGCATGGGCATCGGCAACGACTACCCTCAGGGTGGCCAGATAGACTGGGTGCTGGGCCGCTATAGCGACGAGGAGCTCCGGGAGCTGCAGCCCGCCGTCGATGTTGCTGTCGACATCCTCCGCAGCTTTGTTCTGGCAGGTATCGACGTCACGATGAACCAGTTTAACAAGTTGGGGAAGGGAAAAGTGCACAGCGGCGCTCGAGCTTGCTCGCTTGCTACCAACGGGACGCAAGAACCCCCTATTGTGCAAAAATGAACGAAGCACGAATAGACAAATGGCTGTGGGCTGCGCGCATCTTCAAGACGCGCACCATCGCCGCCGACGCCTGCAAGAACGGTCGCGTGGCGGTGAACGACGTTAATGTCAAGCCGTCGCGCATGGTGAAGGTGGGCGACACGATCAGTGTTCGCAAGCCGCCCGTCACCTACTCGTTCCGTATCCTGAAGACCATCGAGCAGCGCGTGTGTGCTAAGCTCGTGCCCGAGATCTACGAGAACATCACCACCCCCGACCAGTACGAGCTGCTGGAGATGAACCGCATCAGCGGCTTCGTCAACCGCCAGCGCGGCACGGGCCGTCCGACGAAGAAAGACCGTCGCGCCATGGATGCCTTCGTGGGCCCTTCGCTGGAGACCGACTGGAGCTTCTTCGACGACGAGGACGATGAGTAAACAATAGAAATAACGATGCTGATAAACCTGTTACTGATTGTCGTTGGCATTGTGATGGTGCTCAAGGGTGCCGACGTGCTGACCAAGGGTGGGGCCGACCTTGCCCGCCGCATGAACGTGTCTGAACTGGTGGTGGGCCTGACCATCGTTGCCGCCGGCACCTCGGCGCCCGAGCTGTTCGTCAGCCTGGTGTCGGCTCTGAAGGGCACCCCCGACCTCGCCGTGGGCAACGTCGTCGGCTCAAACATCATGAACACGCTGGTCATTGTCGGCGTCACCGCCATGGTGTCGCCCATCGCCATCGCCCGTCAGACCGTTGCCAAGGATATGCCGTTCACCGTCGTCGCCTCGGTGCTGCTTATGGTGCTGGCCCTCGACCGCTTCCAGAGCGTCAGCCTCTGGGGCAACGTCGTCAGCCGCCTCGACGGCCTCCTCCTGTTGCTGGGCTTCGCCGCCTTCATGTACTACACGTTCACCGTCGCCCGTCAGGGCGAGAAGCGTGACGAGGTCGCTGGGCAGCAGCAGACCACCAACGTCGGGCTGTGCCTCCTGCTGATAGTGGCGGGCCTGGCCTTGCTGGTCGGCGGCTCCGAGCTCTTCGTGCGCAATGCCTCGGCCCTTGCCGCCACGCTGGGTGTCAGCGAGGGCGTCATCGGCCTGACCATCGTCGCCGGTGGCACCAGCCTGCCTGAGCTTGCCACGAGCATCGTCGCCGCCCGCAAGGGTCAGTCGGCACTGGCCATTGGCAACGTCATCGGCTCTAACGTGTTCAACATTCTGCTGATCCTCGGTCTCACGGCCACCGTCTGTCCCATGCAGATTGGCGACATCACGATGGTCGACATGGGTATGATGGTGGTGTCGATGGTGCTGCTGTGGTTCTTCTCGTTCACGAAGCTCACCGTCGCCCGCTGGGAGGGCGCCGTGCTCACCGCCGTCTATCTGGGCTATCTCGCCTGGCTGTTATACAATATATAAATTACTCAGCTTTCACTTAAAATATGAAGACAAGAAAGGAAGAAAACCTGAGGGCCCTTGGCCGCGATACCGACTACCTGGACGACTACGCACCGGAGGTGCTGGAGACCTTTGAGAACCAGCACCCCGACAACGACTACTGGGTGCAGTTCAACTGTCCGGAGTTCACCTCGCTCTGTCCTATCACGGGCCAGCCCGACTTCGCCGAGATCAAGATCATGTACCTCCCTGCCGAGCGCATGGTGGAGTCGAAGAGCCTGAAGCTCTACCTCTTCTCCTTCCGCAACCACGGCGACTTCCACGAGGACTGCGTGAACATCATCATGAAGGACCTTGTGCGACTGATGGATCCCAAGTACATCGAGGTCACTGGCCTCTTCACGCCCCGTGGCGGCATCAGCATCTACCCCTTCGCCAACTACGGCCGTCCGGGCACGAAGTACGAGGCGATGGCCGAGCAGCGCCTGCTCAGCCACCAGATTATTTGAGAGTATATCATAATACGCAAAGTTGAACAAAAATCTACAAAAATCTAACAAAAATGGCTTTAGACAGGCTTATTTCGTGTAAGATTTTTGAAGATTTTTGTTTGTAGAACGAGGAGTTATTCTTCGCTCTTCCTGTAGTAGCCGTGCTCACCGTCGGGGAAGCGTAGCACCAGCGAGTCGCGTCGCAGCAGTACGAAGTCGGCGGTGTCGCTGCTCACCAGCTGCTGGCGGTTCAGCGAGTCGCGTCGCGTCTCGTTGAGCACGAGGCGCCCGTTATGTAGGTGCCACTCACGGTAGCGCTTCAGCTCGGGATACTCCACGGGGCTACGGTCGTCGGTGGTGTTGCCTTGGCGCACGATGCCTATGGGCTGTGCCTGGAAGTCGTTCTTCAGCTCGAAGCCGTACTCGCGTGGCTGTAGCAGTCGGCGCACGATGCTGTCGGGCAGCTTCCTCAGCAGCTCCTGCTCCGTCCCCTTGTCAATGTCGGCCCGTCGGCGCAGCGTGGGTGTCACCGTGTAGCACCACGCGCCGAGTATCTTGTCGATGTCGACGACCATCGCGGCGACGTTCGTGCTGTCCTTCGCCAGCACCACGGCCATCTGGTCGCCTATCCGCGGGTGTCCGTAGACGCGCAGGTTGCGCGATGCGTCGAGTATGTCGAAGGTGTCGGGATCCCGCGTGACGTCGCGCAGCAGTACGAGTATGGTGTCGGTACATCCGTCGCACGCCAGTCCGTAGACGGTCGAGTCGCCGGGCATTGTGGTGCCCACGCTGTCGTTCTTGCTGTCGCCCCGGTCGGCGGCCCCTCCGCCACAGCCCATGACGATTGCCGCGAGCAGGGTGGTGGCCATGAAAATCAGGTTCTTTCTCATAAGAATACTAAATTTTGGTGCAAAGTTATGAAATAATGCACAATTCACAATGCACAATTCACAATTTTTTTATACCTTTGCCGAAGAAATCCGGAAATAACAACAATTACAGTACTATGGCAAAGAAGAAAATCCAGTTTAGCCTTGTCTATCGTGACATGTGGCAGTCGAGCGGCAAGTTCCAGCCGCGCAAGGACCAGTTGGAGCGCATTGCGCCGGTGATTATCGACATGGGCTGCTTCAGCCGTGTGGAGACCAACGGCGGTGCCTTCGAGCAGGTGAACCTCATGGCGGGCGAGAACCCCAACGAGGCGGTGCGCGCCTTCTGCCGGCCGTTCAACGAGGTGGGCATCAAGACCCATATGCTCGACCGCGGTCTGAACGCCCTGCGTATGTATCCCGTTCCTGACGACGTGCGCCAGCTGATGTACCGCGTGAAGCACGCCCAGGGTGTCGACATCCCCCGCATCTTCTGTGGTCTGAACGACACGCGTAACATCATCCCCAGCATCCGCTGGGCGAAGGCAGCGGGCATGACGCCGCAGGCCACGCTCTGTATCACCACGAGTCCTGTCCACACGGTGGAGTACTACAGCCAGATTGCCGACGAGGTGATAGCAGCCGGTGCCGAGGAGATCTGCCTGAAGGACATGGCGGGCATCGGCCAGCCCGCCATGCTCGGCCAGCTGACGAAGGCTATCAAGACGAAGCATCCGGACATCATCATACAGTATCACGGCCACTCTGGCCCCGGCCTGTCCATGGCCTCGATACTCGAAGTCTGCAACAACGGTGCCGACATCATCGACACCGCCATCGAGCCCCTCTCCTGGGGTAAGGTGCACCCCGACATCATCAGCGTCCAGTCGATGCTGAAGAACGAGGGCTTCGAGGTGGCCGAACTGAATATGAACGCCTATATGCAGGCGCGCACGCTGACACAGGAATTCATTGACGACTGGCTGGGCTACTTCATCAATCCTGCCAACAAGCATATGTCCAGCCTCCTGCTGGGCTGCGGACTGCCCGGCGGCATGATGGGCTCCATGATGGCCGACCTTGGCGGTATCAAGAAGATGATCGACAAGCTGCGCCAGCAGCGTGGTGAGCCCGCTCTGACCATGGACGATATGCTCGTGCGGCTGTTCCGCGAGGTGGAGTACGTGTGGCCGCGTGTGGGCTATCCCCCACTGGTGACGCCCTTCTCGCAGTACACGAAGAACATCGCCCTGATGAACCTCCTGACCATGGAGCAGGGCAAGGGGCGCTACGTGATGATGGACGACGCCATCTGGGGCATGATCCTCGGCAAGAGCGGCAAGATTCCCGGCACCATCGCTCCCGAGCTGGTGGAGCTGGCGGCGAAGCAGGGGCGCGAGTTCACCGACGTCGACCCCCACACGCTCATCCCCAATGCCCTCGATGGCTTCCGCCAGGAGATGGACGAGAATGGCTGGGACTACGGCCGCGACGACGAGGAGCTCTTCGAGCTGGCCATGCACCCCGAGCAGTACCGTCCCTTCAAGAGTGGTCAGGCCAAGAAGCAGCTGCTCGCCGACATCCAGAAGGCGAAGGACGCCAAGCTGGGTGGCGGGCAGAAGATCTCGCAGGAGGAGATCGACGCCCTGAAGCACGCCAAGGCCGACGCCGTCCGTTCGCCGCTCTCCGGCCAGCTGCTGTGGAGCTTCGGTGGCGAGGGAGTCCCCGCTCCGTGTCTTGAGCCCTTCGTCGGTCAGCGTTACCGTGAGGGCGACACCTTCTGCTACCTGCAGACCAAGTGGGGCGAGATCGTTGAGATTCCCGCTGCCCTGGGCGGCAAGCTCGTCGACGTCAGCGTGAAGCCCGGACAGATGATAAGACAGGGCGACACCATAGCATGGATAGAAAGAGAAGGGTGATAGTGATGGGGGGAAACAATTAAAAGTCACAAGTCACAAGTCACAAAAGACGCCCCTCCGCAATATATACTGCGGAAGGGCGCGATTTAACTTGAACGCGATGCCTAGAAAGTCAGCGGTCCATGCCCCATACAACTTGTGGTCGTGACAGCGGTGAGAGCTGCGGTGAGGGCGGCGATGAAGATGCGGATGACGACCTCGATGGTCTTGCTGTTCAGCTTCATAATCCACCTTCTTCCTCATTAGGGCTCGGGCTCAGGCAAGAGCCTGACGGCACGCGAGAACTTCGAGAACATGGCCAGGGACTTCAACGCCATCATCGCCGACATCCATCAGCTGGCGAAGAAAGGTATCGAGATTTAGTCAAAAAAAAACGGCCGTGAACGCTTGGAGTACTGGAAAAAAAATAGTACTTTTGCAGGCAAAACGAGAATTCAAGAGTGCACTACTGTGATGGACTACTTATCAGTGATCAACAAATACTACCCTGCGGACAGTGAGCTCCGCAGGGTTTTGTTGCAGCACAGCCGCCAGGTGGCCGACCGTTGTCTGCAAATAGTCAGGAAACACCGTGAACTGCCCGTCGACGTGCAGTTTCTGGAGGAGGCGGCCATGCTGCACGATATTGGTATCTACCAATGCGACGCCCCCAGTATTCATTGTCACGGACGGGAACCCTACATCCGCCACGGACGCATAGGCGGCGACCTGTTGCGACGCGAGGGATTCCCGCGCCATGCCCGCGTGGCAGAGCGCCATACCGGCACGGGGCTGCCGGGCTACGAGCCCGAGACGCTGGAGGAGCAGCTGGTGTGCTATGCCGACAAGTTCTACTCGAAGTCGGCGCCCGACCACGTGCGGACGGTGGCCGAGACGGCCGAGGAGCTCGAGAGGTTCGGCCACGAGGGGGTGGAGAAGTTCCTGCAATGGGTAAAAATGTTTGAGTGACTACCGGCACACGCTCTTAATGTGGTCGCTTCGCTCAAAATTATAAAAAAAATTGTTTCAAAATTAAAAGAATCATGGGCATGCATGGCTTTTTTGATTTCTTTTTACTACTTTGAGCTCCGCTCGAAGGTACTCACGTTCGGAAAATCGCAAATAAATTTGCATTTTCACTCACTTATTCGTACCTTTGCACCCGTGAAAAGAAAGTCGGTAGCATTCATCGTGCTTTCTGTCCTCATCATGTTTGGGGCCTGTACCCCTTTGTCGCTCCTCCATAAGGGACGGAAAGCGGTGAAGGAGGCTGAGTCGTATGCCAACGCCACAGGCGTGAAGGCCATGGCACAGAGGGTGCTTGAGGCAGAGGAGGTGCCGCAGGATATTGAGAGGAACGAGGAAGGAGGATTTTTTTCGAGGAACGAGGAAGGAGGAACGAGGAAGGAGGATAGTTTAAGCATTGATACGTTGGCGACGGCTGTGGCGACGACGGCTGATACACTGGCGACGGCCGTGGCTGCTGCTGATACGTTGGCGGCGACGGCGTCGGCGGCTGTTCCTACAGCGAGTGAGGCTGAGGGGCTGCTGGCGGAGGCCGAGGCACCGGCAGCGGCGAAGATGAAGCGCGACACGACGACGATGGACTCACTGGAGCTGGCTATCTATAGGTACAACAAGCTCGTAGACGACTCGCTGGCACTCGACTCGCTGAATCGCCAACGCAAGAACGGCATCGACGCACCGGTGAAGTACTCGGCCAACGACTCGCTGACCTACGAGGCCGCCACGGGGCGCGCACACCTCTATGGCAAGTCGCACGTGGAGTACCAGAACATGGACCTGCAGAGCGACAAGATAGCGATGGTGCTGGACAGCAGCCTGGTACACGCCACGGGCAGCCTGGACACGCTGGGCGTGAAGTTCGGCACACCGGTGTTCAAGATGGGCAGCGACGAGTACCAGAGCGACACGATGGCCTTCAACTTCAAGACGAAGAAGGGACTCATCACACAGGTGTACACACAGCAGGAGGACGGATTCCTGACCTCGGAGCTGTCGAAGCGCGGCGCCGGAGGCGAGCTGTTCCTGCAGCACGGACGCTACACCACCTGCGACGAGCCGCACCCCGACTTCTACATAGCCATGTCACGCGCCAAGGTGCGGCCGGGCAAGGATGTCGTCTTCGGACCGGCATACCTCGTCGTCTGCGACGTGCCCCTGCCGCTGGCCGTGCCCTACGGCTTCTTCCCCTTCTCGAAGAGCTACTCCAGCGGCTTCATCATGCCCACCTACGGCGACGAGATGAGCCGTGGCTTCTACCTGCGCGACGGCGGCTACTACTTCGCCATCAGCGACAAGGTAGACCTGAAGCTCATCGGCGAGATATACACCAAGGGCTCGTGGGGACTGTCGGCAGCCAGCAACTACCGCAAGCGCTACCGATACAGCGGCTCGTTCCACGCCAGCTACCAGAACACCGTCACCGGCGAGAAGAACATGCCCGACTACACGAAGCAGACCAGCTTCAAGGTGCAGTGGAGCCACCGACAGGACGCGAAGGCCAATCCCTACTCGAACCTCTCGGCATCGGTCAATTTCGCCACGAGCAGCTACGAGAAGAACAACCTCACGTCGATGTACAACCCCCAGGCCATGACGCAGTCCACGAGAACGTCGTCGGTATCATGGGGCACGAACTTCTCGAGCATAGGACTGTCGCTGTCGTCTACCGTCAACCTGAACCAGAACATGCGTGACACCACCATCGCCATGACCCTGCCCGACCTGAACATCTCGTTCTCGCGCTTCTACCCCTTCAAGCGCAAGAAGCTGTTGGGTAAGGAGCGGTGGTACGAGAAGCTGTCGATGCAGTACACCGGACACTTCTCGAACTCCATCAGCACCAAGGAGGACCAGCTGCTGCACTCCAGCTTCACGAAGGACTGGAAGAACGGTATGCAGCACACCATACCCCTGAGCGGCAACTTCACCTTCTTCGACGTCATCAGCGTGAACCCCTCGTTCAACTTCACCGACCGCACCTACCTGACAAAGATCCAGAAGTCGTGGGACGAAGCCGCCCAGAAGGAGGTCATCGACACGCTGAACGGACTGTACAACGTCTATAACTGGAGCATGAACATGGGCATATCGACGAAGCTCTACGGATTCTTCATACCCAACCGCAAGCTCTTCGGCAACAAGATCGAGGCCATACGCCACGTACTGACACCCACCATCTCTTTCAGCTACGCCCCCGACTTCGGGGCCAAGCGCTACGGCTACTACAAGACCTACCAGAAGACCGACGCCGACGGCAACGTCACACTCGTGGAGTACTCGCCCTACGAGAACGGACTCTACGGACGGCCCGGCAAGGGAAAGACGGGAAGCATATCGTTCGACGTGTCGAACAACGTCGAGATGAAGCTGCGCACAGACGGCGACACCGTGGACTTCAAGAAGGTGAGCATCATCGACGAGCTAGGAGGCTCGATGTCCTACAACATGTCGGCGAAGGTGCGACCGTGGAGCGACCTCAGCACACGCATACGCCTGAAGCTGACGAAGAGCTACACGCTGAACCTGAACGCCGTCTTTGCCAGCTACGTCTACGAGGCCGACAGCGTGGGCGCCACGCCGAGACTCAGCGAACACAAGACCTACTGGGGCATGGGTAAGATAGGCCGCTTCCAGGGTATGTCGCAGAACTTCAGCTACACCCTCGACAACGGTAAGGTGAGCAACCTCATCAAGTGGCTCAAGGGCGAGAAGGTCGAGAAGAAAGACGACCGCCGCGACCGACGCATGGACGACGAGGAGGACGACGAGCTGGACGACATCGAGTCGAACGTAGACCATGATCAGGAGAAGGCCAAGCATGGCGCACGCAAGGAGAACGCCGGAAAGGGCGAGGTCGACGGCGACGGCTACATGAAGTTCTCGCTGCCGTGGTCGCTCAGCTTCGGCTATGGCATCACCATGCGCGAGAATACCGATGTCAAGAAGTTCAACTACAAGACGATGCGCTATCCCTACAAGTTCACGCAGAACCTGAACGTCAGCGGAAACCTGCGCCTCTCCGACGGCTGGAACATCTCGTTCTCCAGCGGTTACGACTTCGAGAACAAGAAGATATCCATGACCACCGCCTCGCTGGGACGCGACCTACACTGTTTCAATATGTCGTGCTCCGTGGTGCTATCCCCCTACGCCAGTTACAACTTCACCTTCCGTTGTAACGCCTCCACACTGACCGACGCGCTGAAGTACGACAAGCGCTCAAGCTACTCCAACGCCGTGCAGTGGTACTAATGGGCTTATTTCAGTAAGGAGTCGAGCGACTCCTGCTCACCGACGATCCAGATGATGTCACCCTCCTTGAAACGACGCTTCGGCGAGAAGGTCGAGAGGTTCTCCTTGCCTTCCTCCAATCCCACGACCATGCAGCTGTAATGGCTGCGGATGCCGCTCTCTTCCAGCGTCTGGCCGATGAACGGGCTGTCGGTGCCGATGATGAGCTGGCGCAGGCGCATCTCACGCTTCTCCAGCTCAGGGTCGTCGCCCAGGATGTCCGTCTGAAGGGCGTGGTGCAGCTGGCTCAGCTGCTCGTCGCTGCCGATGACCTGCAGGTGGTCGGCGGGGAAGATGATGGAGTCGCCGTCGGGGATGTTCAGACGGCGGCTGCCACGCAGGATGCTGCTCACGTGGACACCGTACTTGCGACCCAGCGCCAGCTCCTTCAGCGTGCTGCCTGCCCAACGCGAGTCGATGGGCACCTCGAAGTCGGCGATGTGGATGTCACGGTCCAGCAGGCGGTTCTCGTACAGCGGACGCTTGCGGCCGTGTACCTGTGCCTCGATGTCGCGCGAACGCAGGTTGTTGATGAACAGCCGCTCCAGCCGGATGCTGTTGTGCTTGATGCGACGGGAGGCGACGATGAGCAGTATCAGCACCACGCCGATGGTGATCATGATGGCGGGGGTGAAGCGGCTCAGGTAGTTGCAGATGTAGAAGATGAAGTTCACCGCGATGACGAAGCGCACAAGGATGGTGAACAGCAGGGGCAGACGGTTGCGGTTGCTCTCCGCCCACAGCGCCTTCCACTCCTCCGAGCGGTTCTTCTTCATCACCATGGCACGCAGGAAGGGGGCTATCAGCAGCACGGTGAGCGAGCCGGTGATGGCGTTGGCATACCAGTGGAGCTCCCAGCCGGGCAGCATACGGCGCGTCAGCGGCAGCACGAACATGAACATCAGCGCGATGACCGCCGTCGAGAGGATGGAGTAGACCACCGTGTTGATGGTCATCTGCTTCAGCAGACGTTTCCACAGGCTGTTGTGACCCGACCGTGCCGTCGTCTCCGACCGGCTCGTCGACAGGTGGTTCAGCGAGCTGATGAGCCGTGACGGCAGACGGGGTTCCAGGGTGTTGTAAACCGGTGTGGCGAGCCGTATCATGTAAGGTGTGAGGAACGTGGTTATGACCGATACGGCCACCACGACCGGATAGAGGAAATCACCGATGACGCCCAGCGACAGACCCAGCGAGGCGATGATAAACGAGAACTCACCGATCTGCGCCATAGAGAAGCCGCAGCGCATGGCCGACTTCAGGCTCTCGCCGCCGAGGATGAAGGCCATCGAGCCGAAGACCGACTGCCCGACGAGGATGGTCAGCACGAGGGTGAGGATGGGGAAGGCATAGTCGACGAGGATCTGCGGGTCGACGAGCATACCTACCGACACGAAGAAAATGGCGCCGAAGAGGTTCTTCACCGGCTCCACCAGCTTCTCGATGCGTTCCGCCTCGACCGTCTCGGCCAGGATGCTACCCATGATGAAGGCACCGAAGGCCGACGAGAAGCCCACCTTCGTCGAGAACACCGCCATGGCACAGCACAGGCCCAGCGACACGATGAGCAGCACCTCGGCATTGATCAGCCGGCGTACCTTGCGCAGGAACAGCGGTACGGCGAAGATGCCAACGACAAGCCACAGCACGAGGAAGAAGCCGATCTTCAGCACCGAGCCCACCATCTGTCCGCCGTCGGGATTGCCGCCGCCGGCAATGGCACTCAGCATCACCATCATGACAATGGCAAGGATGTCCTCCAGGATGAGCACCGACATCACCAGTCCGGCAAACTGCTGCTGGCGCAGACCAAGGTCGTCGAAAGCCTTATAGATAATGGTGGTCGACGACATGGCCAGCATACCGCCGAGGAAGATGCAGTCCATCTTCGTCCAGCCGAACAGGTGGCCGACGATGATGCCGAGCATCGACATCGAGAAGATGATGGTGACGGTCGAGATGATCGGCGAGGCACCCATCTTCAGGATTTTCTTGAACGAGAAGTCCAGACCCAGCGAGAACAGCAGGAACATCACGCCGATGTCTGCCCACAGGTGGATGTTCGCCATGTCGGCCACTGACGCCGTCAGCGGCATATGGGGAGACACAAGGAAACCAGCCACGATGTAGCCCAGCACCAGCGGCTGCTTCAGCCGCTTGAACACCAGCGTCACGATGCCCGCTACAACGAGTATCAGCGCCAGGTCTTGTATCATTGCAGGTAACTCCGCCATCTCTTATCTCTTATCTATTATAGTCGGCTGTCAGCTCGCAGATCTTAACGATGACCTGCATCGCCTTCTCCATCGACTGGATGCTCACGAACTCGTAGGGGCCGTGGAAGTTCACGCCGCCGGCAAAGATGTTGGGGCAGGGCAGACCGCGGAACGACAGCTGCGCACCGTCGGTGCCGCCACGGATGGGCTTCACCTTCGGAGCCACACCGACGGCCTGCATGGCGTGCAGCACAACGTCGATGACGTGCATCTGTGGCTCAATCTTCTCCTTCATGTTGTAGTACTGGTCCTTCACCTCGGCCGTCACCGTACCCTCGCCGTAACGCTCGTTCATTGCGATGACGGCGTTCTGGATGGCACGCTTGCGGTCCTCGAAGCGGTCGCGGTCGTGGTCGCGGATGATGTACGACAGCGTGGCCTGCTCCACCGTACCCTGGATGGCCGTCAGGTGGTAGAACCCCTGGTAGCCCTCAGTCGTCTCGGGTGTCTCGTCGGCGGGCAGCAGGGCGGCAAACTCCGCCGCCAGCCGGTTGGCGTTCACCATCTTGCCCTTGGCATAGCCGGGGTGCACGCTTACACCTTTTATATATATCTTCGCCGACGCGGCGTTGAAGTTCTCGAACTCCAGCTCGCCAACGTCGCCGCCGTCCATGGTGTACGCCCACTGGCAACCGAAGCGCTCCACGTCGAAGTGGTGGGCACCCATGCCGATCTCCTCGTCGGGGTTGAAGGCCAAGCGGATGTCGCCGTGCTTCACCTCCTTGTGCTCCTGCAGGTACACCATCGCCTGCACAATCTCAGCGATGCCGGCCTTGTCGTCGGCACCCAGCAGCGTCGTGCCGTCGGTGACGATGAGGTCCTCCCCCACGTGGCTCAGCAGCTCCGGAAACTTCTTGGGAGACATTATAAGGTAATCTCGTTCCTCGAATCCCCCCAGCACAATGTCTCCGCCATTGTAGTTGTTCACGATGCGGGCCTTGACGTCGGCTCCCGAGCAGTCGGGCGAGGTGTCGTAGTGCGAGATGAAGCCGATGGTGGGGATATCCTCCTTCGTATTAGCCTTCAGCGTGGCGTAGATGTAGCCCTTGTCGTCCATTACGACGTCGCTCAGCCCTTCGGCCTCCAGCTCCTTCTTCAGGTACTCTGCAAAGACCAGCTGTTTCGCGGTACTCGGCACCGTCTGGCTGTCCTCTGCCGACTGCGTGTCGTATTTCGTGTAGTTCAGGAATCTCTCTGTAATATCCATATCTTAGCGTTTTGCGCCGACAAAGGTACGAATTATTTTTGTTTTTTCTTTGTCATTTGCAGACTTTTCTGTACTTTTGCGGCCGAATTGAAACAAAACAAACTACGATTAGTCAAAAATGACAACCAAGATCTGCAAACCATTCCTTGCCCTGGCCATGCTGTGGGCATCCGTATCAGTATGGGCTCAGGAGCCTTATTTCCTACAGACATTCGACGACACCGGCCTCGTCAGCAGCGAACAGGCACAGACGGAGTTTGCAGCCAACGTTGAGGGACAAGGCGAGTGGCGCTTCAAGAACGCCTATGTCGTGCTCGGCGCTTCGATGAAGACCAACTACGTGAAGGACGGCTCGCTGGCCGACCTCCGTATGGTGAAGGGCGGCTCCTATGTGGTGACGCCCATCGTCGGCGAGGGCATCGGCAAGGTGACCTTCGACGAGGGCCGTACAAAGAAGTACATCCGCGTATACACCTCGCATGACGGTGGCCTGACGTGGACGCAGGTGCAGGAGTTCAGCAAGTCGACGGCCGAGCACAACAGCGTCAGCGTGAACGACCCGCTGGCCAACCGTGTGAAGCTGGAGAACTACAACGGTTCCAACGACTGCGACATCGACAACCTCGCCGTCTATCCCTACGACCCGGAGGCCGGAGGGGGAGGGGAGGCACCTGTCGCCGACAACGGCATCGTCGAGACCTTCTGGTGCTCACCAACGGGCGACGACCAAACGGCCGACGGCACGCTGGAAAAACCGTTCTTCTCGCTGCAGCGGGCAGTCAACCTGGCGGGGGCTGGCGACACCATCGTCATGCTCTCTGGCACGTATGTCTACGATGCCCGAGTGAACATCAGCAACTGCGGCAGCCGCGAGAAGCTCATCACCCTGAGGTGTGACGACGGACGGGCGGTGCTCGACTTCTCGGCCATGCCCTACCACAAGCACGCCGACAACCCCCAGCAGGGCATCCGTCTGACGGGCTCCTACTGGCACTTCTACCATATTGATATCTGTAACGCCTCGGACAACGGACTGCTCATAGAGCGCGAGTCGAAGGACGGCTTCCCGGAATACCAGGCACACGACAACCTCATCGAGGCGTGCAACTTCTACAAGAACGGTGACACGGGACTCCAGATGAAGAACCTCGCCGCCTTCAACAGCGTCGTGAACTGCGACGCCTACCTGAACTGTGACGAGGGCGAGGGCGATGCCGACGGCTTCGCACCCAAGCTCTCCGTCGGCGACGGCAACTACTTCTACGGCTGTCGGGCGTGGCTGAACTCTGACGACGGCTGGGACGTCTTTTACAAGAAGGACAGCGGACAGAAGGACAATGTCTGCGTTATCCTGGAGAATTGCATCGCTTACAAGAACGGATTCCTCGACCTCGACAGACTGGCGCCCGACGGCAACGGCAACGGCTTCAAGTGTGGCTCGAACCAAGGGGCGATGAACATCTACATGAACCGCTGCCTGGCCGTCTGTAACAAGGCTAAGGGCTTCGACCAGAACCATAATGCCGGCGACATCATCCTCAATAACTGCACGGGCATGACGCTGAAGAGCATTAGCGACAAGACCTACTCCTACCGCATCTACGAGGAGATAGCCGACGGCCATGAGGTGCGCCTCACCAACTGCATCGCCATCAACGACAACGACGCCACCGACAAGCGCGACAAGAACGGCGTCATCAAGGACGGCGAGCATGGGAAATACGGGCAGTACGGCCGTTTCGAGGTCGACGAGACGCTGAAGGGGCTGACGGTTGTCAGCAGCGAGTTCCAGAAAGCGGCTCCCGCACAGTTCCTCGCCGTCGACAACCACGAGGAGCTGATTGGCCCGCGCCAGCCTGACGATGCCCTGCCGGAGACAACCTTCGCCCACCTCGTCGACGGCTCGTTCCTTATCGATGCCGGTACCGCCGTCGGCGCTGCCGACTATCGTGGCATCAGCGTGGGCGGCATCAGTTATAACGGCGCTGCTCCCGACCTCGGCGCCTATGAGCACAGCCACAGCGTCACGGCGCTCTCAGCCGTCGCCCAACAGCCGGTGTCAAGTGCCCTCAGCCTCCGTCACACGGCGAGTGGCCTCCTCCTGCTGACCGTCAACGGCGAGACGACAGGTAACAACGGCGAGACGACGGGTAATAACGGCGAGACGATGGGTAACGACTTCTGTGTCAAGGGCTACGATGCCGCCGGACGCCTCCTGTTCCAGCATCCTTTCGTTGGCCGTACGACGACACTACGCCTGCCCGCCACCCAGTCCCTCATCGTACTGAAAGTGGAGAACGGCGGCCGCACCGTCGCTTGCATGAAAATCAGATAAATCTCTTATCTCTTATCTAGTATCTCTTATCTATTATCTCTTATCTATACGCGAAAGCGTATAAAAGTCCTGTCGTCGAAACCGTTGAAGCCCGGGCGGAAGCACTTCGTCGCCTGGAACGTGCCGATGTTCAGCGGGTCTTCCTCATGCTGACGGCTGAGGCGCTGCTCGCTCTCCGCAAGGGTGGGGCAGAGGAACGGATAGCCGTCCGATGCCAGCACAATCTCCCACGGACGGAAGTCGAGCGTCACCGTGCGCACCAGCTGACGGGGGATGTAGAAACCGTCGACGACGCTGTACGTGACGTTCTGCTCGCGCATCGTCTCCAGCATTCGTGGAATGATGACGGGACGGGCCGTGTCGTTGTCCAACAGCTCGTCCTGTGTCCGTCCCGCTGCCAGCTGACGGCGCACCTCCTCGGCACGCAGCGCCGCCAGCTCGGCCTCGTAGGGCTTCGGGTTGTCGTACAGCTCGCCGTCCACCAGGCATTGGCAGTCGCCCACCATCCATATCTCGCGGCACAAGCGGCTGTAAACCACCACCGAGCACGTTAGACGGTCCTCGGGGTGCTCCTGTAGCTGTGGCAGCATCCGCCGTTTGTAGTGGCTGCGGATGGCGGCTGTCACGCCAGTCAGAAACTTCTCCAGCGTCGTTTCCTTCGGCATCCGGCTGATGTGGCGTGCCACAATCTTCATGGCCTGTCGTCCGTTGGTACGCCATCGTGAGTGGCGGTAGTCCGACTTCGACGTGCTGCCGTCAATAACGGCGATGAAGTCTGGCGTCACCACCAGCCCGTCTTCGCCCTTCCCCTTAGGGTCTTTAGCTATACAGCTTTGCTCAATTACTTCCATATCGCCGACAAAGGTACGAATAAGCGAGAACAATACAAAACAAAATGCCCGCATTTTGTTTTTATTGTCGAGTGACAGTACCTTCGACATCGTCAAAGTACGAATAAGCGAGAACAATACAAAACAAAATGCCATTTTGTTGATGTTGTCGAGCGAAAAGCTAAGCTTTTGAGGTACAGGGTAGGCCTTTGGCGGTTCAAAGACCATTGTTGCCGGGTAAAAGGGTAGGGTTATTTCGATTTTGCCTATACGCAAAATGCTTTGCGCCTATACGCAAAATGTCTTGTGCCTGAACGCAAAATTTCCTCGCCTTGACTCAAAATCAAACGGCATAAAAAACAGTTGTAATAGCCGTCAGATTTCCGTGTAGATGTACGACTGCCCGAAGCGGGTCTTCTGCAGCTTGGGACTGTCGCCCTGTGTCCACTCGTCGAGCAACTTGCGGGCAGAATAGTATGTCAGTCCGCTGACGATGCTGAAGGTGTTGGCCGTGATGACCCCGCCGTGCCGCTGGATGGTGTCGTGCATCAGCTGCTCCAACCGCTCTTTGTCGGCCAGGAGCTTTGACGCGTCGGGACGGTCCACCTTACGGAAGCCGTCGTGCATCCACTCATCGATGGCCTTATGCCAAATCTTCCCAGGGTTGTAGTCCACGCCGTCGAGCTCCACGTCGTCGTGTCCCACCTTGGAAGGGTCGGTAAACTCGCCCTTCATCCGCAACTTCGGGGCAAACGAGCCGATGGGCGTGTCAATCCTGTAGCCCTTGGCCAGCATCTCGGCTGCCCAGCGCTTGAACTCCGTAAACATCAGTTCCAGCTGGCCGCGGTTCAGCAGGCTGTATTTGGCCACGTAGGCGTCTATCTGCTCCTCGGTAATGCGCATGTTGCGACCGCCAGCCGGTCTGGCAAACAGGATGTTGCGTCCGTCTTTTCCCTTCACCGGGGTGGGATAAACCTCAAAGGGCATTCCGCTTTTCTTCCTTGGCATAGTGGTATTTTCGATTTTTGCCACAAAGATACAGCTTTTCCCCGAGAAAAACAATTGTTGAATGAACCTTTTGCAAGACATCCATTAGAATTTAGGCGTTTTTCACAGTTCAAGAGATGTAAAGAGATGTAAAACAATTCGGAAGATAGAATTAGAAAGTGCTTTTCTTGGGTATCTCAAAATAATGCAGTATATTTGCAAACGAATTATATAGATTATGTATAAAACCCGCAACCTCCCCAACACCCGAATCGATGTGGCCGACGCCCTGAGAGGCATCGCCGTGGCCGGCATCATCCTGTATCACTCCGTTGAGCACTTCGACATCTTCACCAAGGAGCCGATAGTCCATACCCTGGCGTGCGACCAGACGGTGGCCGACGTGCTGGCATGGCTGCTGTCGGGCAAGATGTACGGCATCTTCGCCATGCTCTTCGGACTGAGCTTTTTCATCATGAACGACAACCAGCAGCAGAAAGGACACTCGTTCTCGGGTCGCTTCGCCTGGCGTATGTGCCTGCTGTTCATGTTCGGTATCGTCAACGTGGCCTTCTACGACGGCGACATCCTCATGCTCTATGCCTGCTACGGCCTGCTGCTCATCCCCGTCAGCTATCTGCCGTCGAAGTGGGTGTGGGCCATCATCGCCCTGCTAGCCATCCAGCCCGTGGAGCTGTTCTGCCTGCTGACGGGCACCACCATCGACCACACCAGGCTCTTCGAGATCTACAACCAGACCATCGCCCTGCACGAGCATGGCACGTTCTGGGAGAATGTGGTGAACAACGTGCGCTACGGATTTGAGCTCAATCTGCGGTTCAATGTCTTCAGCGGCCGACTGACGCAGCTGCTCTGCCTCTTCATCCTTGGTATGCAGTTGGGCCGCCAGCGGATGTTCTACAACGAGGGGCGCCATCTGAAGGTGTGGCACGGCATCCTCGTCAGCTCCGCCATCGCTGTCGTTGCGCTGAGCTTCGTGGACTTCGGACAGCTGGACTCCTGGCTCAAGCCCATCTACAACCTCACCATCCTGCTGATGATCGTCTCGGCCATTGTCTCGGCTTGGTATGCCTTTGGGGGCGTGCGTCGCGTGCTCCACCATCTGTGCATCTTCGGTCGCATGAGCCTCACCAACTATCTGCTCCAGTCCATCATCGGCTGTTTCATCTTCTGCGGCTACGGCTTGGCCTGCTACCGTCTTTTAGGCATCACCTACGCCGTCATGGTCGGTTGCGGCATGGTCATCGTCCAGTACCTCTTCGCCCGCTATTGGTTTAATAGCCATCCTCGCGGACCGTTGGAAGGCCTGTGGAGAAAACTGACGTGGATATAAAATATAGGGATTGACTTCGTCGATTTGGAGTCCCGTTGGGATTGACTTCGTCGATTTGGAGTCCCGTTGGGATTGACTTCGTCGATCCCTGTAGGCTGGCGCCAGCCATCCTACAAAGTAAAAAGGAGCCTTAAATACTTGAAAGCCGCTTTCATATTTAATTCTCCTTTTTCCTTCGTGATCCCGTTGGGATTCAAACCCAAGACCTTCAGAACCGGAATCTGACGCTCTATTCAGCTAAGCTACGGGACCAACAGAAATCGTGCCTAAGCGACGATGATCTGTGAAACGGCTGCAAAGGTACGATTTTTAATTGATAATTGATAATTGACAATTAAGAATTATGATTTGTTAACGGCGGCTGGATTGGTGCAAAAAGTTAGCGGAAATCAATAAATTGTGACGTTTTGCAAAAATATTTGGGCTTTTTGCTTGCGATTTAATATATTTGTATTACCTTTGCACGCAAAATCGAAAGAAACGAAGATGAGTCAACTGATTAAACCGAAGGAATATGCCCGTCTGCTGGACATGAAGCAGACGGAGCAGGGTATTAAACTGATTAAGGAGTTTTTCCAGCAGAACCTGGCCACGGAGCTGCGTCTGCGCCGTGTGACGGCGCCGCTGTTCGTGCTGAAGGGTCTGGGCATCAACGATGACCTGAATGGCGTGGAGCGTGCCGTCACGTTCCCCATCAAGGATCTGGGCGACGCCCGTGCCGAGGTGGTTCACTCGCTGGCAAAGTGGAAGCGTCTGACGCTGGCGGAGTACGAGGTGGAGCCGGGCTACGGCATCTATACCGACATGAACGCCATCCGTGCCGACGAGGAGCTGGACAACCTGCACTCGCTGTATGTGGACCAGTGGGACTGGGAGGCCGTCATCAACAAGGAGGACCGCTCGCTGAAGTTCCTGAAGAATGTGGTGGAGCGCATCTATGCTGCCATCCGTCGCACGGAATACCTGACGTGTGAGACCTACCCGCAGATCAAACCCTTCCTGCCCGAGAAGATTCACTTCATCCATGCCGACGAGCTGCTGAAGATGTATCCCGACAAGACGCCGAAGGAGCGCGAGGATGCTATTTGTGAGGCTTACGGTGCCGTATTTATAATAGGTATAGGCGGTGCATTGTCGAATGGCGAGAAGCATGATGGCCGTGCGCCGGACTACGACGACTGGTCGACGGTGGCCGAGGACGGCCGTCAGGGACTTAATGGCGACATTCTCATCTGGTATCCCGTTCTGGGCCGTTCGTTCGAGCTGTCGTCGATGGGTATCCGTGTCGACAAGGAGTCGCTGCTGCGCCAGCTGAAGATAGAACATCAGGAGGAGCGCGAGCAGCTATATTTCCACCAGCAGCTGCTTAACGACAAGCTGCCGCTGAGCATTGGCGGCGGCATCGGCCAGAGCCGTCTCTGCATGGTGTTGCTCCACAAGGCACACATCGGCGAGATTCAGGCCTCGATATGGCCCGACGATATGCGCCGTGAGTGCAAGGCAATGGGTATGCCGCTGATTTGACGTTATTGATATAACCTTATACAGTAATTTTTCGTTTAACTTCAAACTAAAAAGGAACGCTATGAAGAAAATTATGACCATGGCTGCTTCTGCAGCATTCGCTCTCTGCTTCATGAGCAGCTGTGCAACTATTAACTCTGGTGCAGCACTTGGTGGAAACACCGCTATCGGCCAGAAGGTTGGTGAAGCAACTTCTACTATCATCCTTGGCGCTTGGAGCTCGAAGGGTGAGCAGAACAACATCAAGGAGGCAGCCAAGAACGGTGGCATCACTAAGATTTCGCAGGTGGAATACATCGACAAGAGCATGCTCCTCGGCATCGTGATCCAGCACACCACCCGCGTTTATGGTGAGTAAACGTTAAAAGGTGAAAAATAAGGAGTGGAAAGCGTGGCTTTTCACTCCTTTTTTATATCTTTGCACTTTCAACAGACATTGCTTATGGAAGAATATATCGTTTCGGCCCGAAAGTACCGCCCGTTGTCGTTCGACACGGTGGTGGGGCAGGGGGCGCTGACGACGACGCTGAAGAACGCGGTGAAGTCGGGAAAGCTGGCACACGCCTACCTGTTCTGCGGCCCGCGCGGTGTGGGCAAGACCACCTGCGCCCGCATCTTTGCCAAGGCCATCAACTGCCAGAACCCCACCAGCGACGGCGAGGCCTGTAACCAGTGCGAGTCGTGCCAGTCGTTCAACGAGCAGCGCTCGCTGAACATCTTCGAACTCGACGCGGCGTCGAACAACTCCGTGGAGCACATCAAGACGCTCATGGAACAGACGCGCATCCCGCCACAGGTGGGCAAGTACAAGGTCTTTATCATCGACGAGGTGCATATGCTGTCGACGTCGGCCTTCAACGCGTTCCTGAAGACGCTCGAGGAGCCGCCGGCACATGTCATCTTCATCCTCGCCACGACGGAGAAGCACAAGATCCTGCCGACCATCCTCAGCCGCTGTCAGATCTACGACTTCGAGCGCATGACGGTGCAGAACACCGTGAACCACCTGAAGCACGTGGCCGAGAAAGAGGGCATCCAGTACGAGGACGAGGCGCTGGCCGTCATTGCCGAGAAGGCCGACGGTGGTATGCGCGACGCCCTCTCCATCTTCGACCAGGCAGCCTCGTTCTGTCAGGGCAACATCACTTACCAGAAAGTCATCGAGGACCTGAACGTGCTCGACTCGGAGTACTATTTCCGCATCGTGGACTACAGCGTCCAGAACAAGGTGACCGACATCATGGTGTTGTTGAATGATGTCATCAACAAAGGCTTCGATGGCGGTCTGCTCGTCCAGGGACTGGCAAAGCACGTGCGTAACGTACTCATGGCGAAGGACCCGCAGACGCTGCCCCTGCTGGAGGTCAGCGAGCAGCAGCGTCAGCGCTACCAGGAGCAGGCCCAGCGTGTGGATACCCGTTTTTGTTACGAGGCCCTGCGGCTGATGAACCAGTGCGACGTGAACTACCGCCAGTCGTCGAACAAGCGCCTGCTCGTGGAGCTGACGCTCATCGAGGTGGCCCAGATCACCCAGCCCGACGAGGGGCCCGCCAATGGGCGTAGGCCCAGACGATTGAAATCCCTGTTTAGACAACTGATTCAGCAGACACAGCCCAAGCAGTCGGCTCCGCAGGTGGCCGCGGCTGTGGCTAAGGGTCATACGGCAGCAGGCGCACAAGGACTCCCGCGGACAGCCCAGGGCAGTCCGTCGCCTGCCAACAGCGAAGTAAGTGCACAGCAAACCCCTGCCGCCCCCGCGCCCCGCATCAAGGTGTCGGCCATCGGCACCTCGTGGAACACCCTCCGTCAGCAGGCGGGCAGCAGTAAATTCACCAATCTGGCGGGCATGGGCAGCGGCGAGAGTGCCGTCGACCAGCAGCAGCCGTTCACGCAGGACGAGCTAGAGCTGCAGTGGCTGTCGATGTGCAACCGTATGCCGGAGCATCTCGTGGGTATCGCCCAGCGCATGAAGAACATGACGCCGCAGATTACAGAGTTGCCCGCCGTGGAGGTGACCGTGGGCAACCAGCTTGTGAAAGACGAGATGGAACGCATCCTCGGCAGCATCGTGAACACCCTGAAGCTGCACCTGAAGAACAACGCCATCACCCTGACCATCCATGTGGCCGAGCGCGAGGAACAGGAGAAGATGCTGACGCGCCGTGAGCAGTTCGAGCTGATGGTGAACCAAAACCCAGCCATCGGCAAGCTGCAGGAGGTCTTTGAGCTGGAGCTGGCGTAATGAGAGATTGAGAAATTGAGAGATTGAAATAATGAGTAAGATTAAGAAAGCGTTTTTGAAGTTCTGGCATCTTCCGTTTATGAAGTATGCCGTAGCCATTGTTCTCGGCGTGCTCCTCGTGGGCTTCGTCGGCGAGAACAGCGTGTGGGCCCATCTGCGTAATATGCGCCGCATCAGCAGCCTCGAGGCCGAGATCGAAGACTATAACGGCCGTCACCAGCGTGACGAGAAGCAGATACGTACCCTCGACACCAATCCAAAGGCGATGGAGAAGATTGCCCGTGAGCGTTATTTCATGAAGGCCGACGACGAGGACATCTTCGTCCTCAGCAGTGACGACCGCCATACGAACACCCTGTTACCTGACTCCGCCGATGCGACAGCTGAATAGATTCCAGACCACCATCTTCCTCGCCGGCGCCCTCTTGATGGTCATCGGTGCCGGTGCCAGCCTGCTGAATTGGGTGCTGGCCCCTTATGTCTACTGTCTTGGTGCTCTGGGCTTTGCGTCGATGCAGATGCTCCAGCGCTACGACGGTCCGAGTGTCACCATCCGCCGTCTGCGCCGCATCATGCTGCTCAGCGACCTGCTGTTCCTCGTGGCTGGCGTGCTGATGTTCGCCAACCGCTCGAACTTTCTCGGACTGGACCAGCTCACCTACCTGCAGTATGTCTACAACAAATGGGTGGTGACACTCCTCATCGCCGCCATTCTCCAGCTCTATACCACCCATCGCATAGACAGCGAACTGAGCCGAGAGTCAAAAAAAATATAAAAGATTGCTCATTTATTATAAATTGCGCAAATTTTTTTCCGTACCTCAAGAATACATTGTACTTTTGTGCCCATAATCTATTGATATGAACAAAAGTCTACTCTACCTGCTCGTCGTCGTTGGCGTGCTGACATCCTGTTCCGATAGCTATTCGGTGCAGGGTACCTCGTCGATTGCCGCCCTCGATGGAAGCAAGCTATACCTAAAGGCCATCAAGTCGGGCGACCTGAAGAACATCGACTCCTGTGACGTCGTGCACGGGCAGTTCCATTTCAATGGTCTGCTCGATAGCGTGCGTATCGTCAGCCTCTTCATGGACGAGGAGAGCATCATGCCCGTAGTACTCGAGAAGGGCGAGATCAGCATCCGCATCGACAATACGTCACGTCGCGTCAGTGGCACACCCCTGAATGAGGAACTCTACGACTTCCTGACACGTCACGACCAGCTGGACAACGAGCTCTCGGAGCTGTCGCACCGCCACAGCCAGATGCTGCTGGAAGGTGAGGACGAGGACGTCATCAACGAACAGCTCAGTCTCGAGGCCGCCCGTATTGCACAGCAGGAGGACAGCCTGGTGACGAATTTCATCATCGACAACTTCGATAACGTCCTTGGTCCTGGGGTCTTTATGATGATGACCGGCAGCTATCCCTATCCCGTGCTGACGCCGCAGATAGAGGATATCATGAGCAAGGCCACGTCGAAGTTCAAGAATGATCCCTATGTCAAGGAGTACTACCAGACGGCCAACGACATACAGGCCCAGCAGAACGGCTTGGCCGATGATGGCACGGTGCCGCCACCGCCGCCCGCCGAGGGTCCGGAGTCGCCGCTGCCGCCATCGCTGTCCCAGAACCCGTCGCTCCCTGACTCCATACAATCCATACCTGCCGAATGAGAACACTCCTATACGGAGGCACCCTTGTCAACGAAGGTACGACACGCCGGGCCTCCATCATCATCGAGGACGGCACCATCGCCGCCATCCTTCCTGCCGGTCAACATCCCGATGCATCGTTTGACGAGACGGTCGATGCCTCGGGATGCTTCGTACTGCCTGGTATCATCGACGACCATGTCCATTTCCGTGAGCCGGGACTGACGGAGAAGGCCGATATCGACACCGAGAGCCGCGCTGCCGCTGCCGGTGGCGTCACGAGCTACTTCGATATGCCCAACTGCGTGCCGCAGACGACGACCCTCGAGGCCCTTGCCGAGAAGGAGCAGCTGGCGGCCGCAAAGAGCCATGTGAACTACGCCTTCTTCTTTGGTGCCACCAACGACAATGCCGACCTCTTTCCACAGCTGCCTGCCGACCGTATCCCGGGAATAAAACTCTTCATGGGCTCCTCGACGGGCAATATGCTTGTCGACCGCGATGCCTCCCTGCGTCGCATCTTCAAAGCCGTGGCGCCACTACCGCTGATGGCCCATTGCGAGGATACTGATATCATCAACCGTAACATGGCCGAAGCTAAGGGGGCATGGGGCGACGACCCGCCCGTGACGCTTCACCCGATGATACGCAGCGAGGAGGCCTGTCTGGCCTCTACGCGGAAGGCCGTGGAGCTGGCCAAAGAGTATGGCACACGCCTGCACGTGGCTCATCTGTCTACGGCCGAGGAGCTGGAGCTCTTTACCGTAGGTTGCGACTCAGTCGCAACAAACAACATCACCGCGGAAGCCTGTGTCGGCCATCTGGTCTTCACGATGCTCGACCATGAGCGGTTGGGTGCGCGTATCAAGGTGAACCCCGCCATCAAGAGTCCCGTCGACCAGTTCATGCTGCGCCAGGCCCTCAGCGACGGCCGTATCACTACCGTCGCCACCGACCATGCACCCCACCTGCTGTCACAGAAGGAAGGTGGCTGTGCCCGTGCTGCCAGCGGTATGCCGATGGTGCAGTTCGCGCTCGTGGCCATGCTCGAGCTCGTCGACGCCGGTGTGCTCACCATGGCGCGTCTCGTCGAGCTGATGGCCCATAACCCTGCCCGTCTCTTCGGCGTCTGCCAGCGCGGTTTCCTGCGTCCCGGCTATCGTGCCGACCTTGTCGTCGTCCGTCCCCACAGCCCGTGGATGGTGACGGCGGATGCTGTCCTCAGCAAGTGCGGCTGGAGTCCCGTCGAGGGACATACCTACCAGTGGCGCGTCGAGCGTACCCTCTGCAACGGCCATACCGTCTATGCCGATGGCCATGTCGACAGTGCGTATGTCGGCGAACCCCTTCTTTTCAACCACGACCATGACCCTCACGTATAGTATTCCCGACGTGGCGCCATACATCAACTGGCTTTACTTCGACCATGCCTGGGGCATGAGTGGGAAGCCAGAAACCGAGCGGCAGCAGTTGCGCCGTGAGGCTGAGGAACGTCTGTCGCGCTATGCCGACCGTTACCATTCCCGTGCCGTCTTCGTACTCTACGACTGTCGGAGCGAGGATGAGGACATCGTCCTGTCTACCGGGGGGACGGAGAACCAGACGGACGGCGTTGCGAGGATCCCTCTGCTGCGGCAACAGCAGGCAGGGAGCGAGTATCTCTGTCTGGCCGACTTTATTAGTCCCGACAGTGATAAGATAGGCCTCTTCGCCACCACCGTCGATGGTGCCATCGTGACCGACTTCGAGGACGACCCTTATGAGAAAATGATGATGCAGCTCGTTGCCGACCGTCTGGCCGAGGCCACCGCCGAGCGGCTCCACGAGCAGGTGCGCAAGACGTTCTGGGGCTATGCCCGTGACGAACAGCTCACCATGGCGGAGATGCAACAGGAGCGCTTCCAGGGCATCCGTCCCGCCGTCGGCTACCCGTCGCTGCCCGACACGAGTATGAACTTCGTCCTCGACAGCTTGTTAGGCTTTGCACAGATAGGCATCCGCCTCACTGAGAGTGGTGCTATGCGTCCCCATGCCAGCGTCTCGGGCCTGATGCTGGCACACCCCAAGGCCCGTTATTTCAGTATTGGCAAGATTGGTGACGACCAGTTGCACGACTATGCCCGTCGCCGTGGCGTTCCCGTCGAGCTGATGCGTAAATTCCTAAATTCCCATCTCTGATGATTGCACGTTATCTCATCAACTACCCGCTTCTCGTCGACCTCCTCTGGCTGGTCGTCGTTCCCCTGCTGTTCGTAGGTATAGGCTACCTCCTCCGTAAGAAATTCCGGATTATAATGTATTGTCTGGCCGGCCTCACCATTGCCGCCTACCTCTACGGCAAGTACGTCGGAGCCCGCCAACTCGAGGTGCGCACGGTGGAACTCAGCTTCCCGGACCTCCCGGAAGCCTTCGACGGCTATCGTATCGTCCAGTTCTCTGACCTCCATGTCGGCTCCATTGACGGCGACTTCCTGCGCCGTGTCGTCGACAGCATCAACGCCCAGCACCCTGACCTCATCGTCTTCACCGGCGATATGCAGAACGCCGAGCCCAGCGAGCTCGACTCCGTGACGGTGCTGCCACAGCTCCGGCGTCTAGAGGCGAAGGATGGCGTCTGTGCCGTCCTCGGCAACCACGACTACGGCGACTACACCTTCTACGACGAGAAGACGAAAGTTGACAACAGGGGCTTCCTGATGACGTTGATGCAGGACATGGACTGGTATGTGCTGACGAACGATCGCCGTTTCATCCGTCGTGATGGCCAGCGCATCGTCATCGCCGGTATGGAGAACGACGGCGAGGGCCGTTTCCCGCAACTCGGTAACATCCAGATGTCGCTCTACGGTGCCAATCGTAATGACTTCGTCGTCATGCTCGAGCACGACCCCACGGCATGGCGCCGTAAGATTCTGCGCCATTGTCATGCCCAGCTGACGCTCAGCGGACATACCCATGGCGGACAGTTCTCCGTCTTCGGCTGGACACCGGCGTCGCTCCACTACCGTGAGTGCATGGGTGTCTACGAGATCGGCGGCCGCTATATCCACGTCACCAAGGGCCTCTCCGGCGGTATCCCTGTCCGTATCGGTGCCACGCCGGAGGTGGTTGCCATCAATCTGAGGAAGGCTAAATAGTCGTAAACAATAGAAATAACGAAAAAACCTATGAAATACCTCTACTACATCTACCAGCTCATCGTCGGCCTGCCCGTCGTCATCCTGGGTACCATCATCACCGCCCTCACCGTCGCCACCGGCTGTGCTCTTGGCAACGGCCATTTCTGGGGCTACTTCCCTGGTCATGTTTGGGGTAAGGTCATCATCCGTTCGCTGTTGTTGCCCGTGAAGGTCGAGGGACGCGAACACCTGGACAAGGATCAGTCGTATGTCTTCGTCGCCAACCACCAGGGGTCGTTCGACATCTTCCTTATCTACGGCTTCCTGAACCGCAACTTCAAGTGGATGATGAAGCAGGCGTTGCGTAAGGTGCCGTTCCTTGGCTTTGCCTGCGAGCGTTCCCACCAAATCTTCGTCGACAAGCGTGGACCCAGTAAGATTCGTAAGACCTACGACGACGCCCGCCGCATCCTGGAACAGGGTTACAGTGTCACCGTCTTCCCCGAGGGTGCCCGCTCGTTCACGGGCCACATGGCCCACTTCCGCAAGGGTGCCTTTGCCTTGGCCGACGAGTTGCAGCTACCCGTGGTGCCGTTGACCATCAACGGCTCGTTCGACGTGTTGCCGCGCATGAAGGGCTTCAACTTCATCACATGGCATCCGCTGAGTCTCACCATCCACGAGCCGATCTATCCGGTAGGGCAGGGGCCTGAGAATGTTGAGGCTACCATGCGTCAGGCGTACGATAGTGTTATGTCAAGCCTTGCGACTGAGTATCAGGGGTTTGTGGAGAATCCCGACCAATAAGGATTCGTTATGTCGTTATCATGTTATGATAGAAAAACGTGATAACGACAATATTATGCATCCACAGGACGTGGGTACTTCCGCGTCCAGCCGTCCCAGCGGAGGCGCATGACGCCGAAGAAAGCCTCGCCGAAGATGCCACCCGACATCTTCGAGGTTCCCTCGCGGCGGTTGACGAAAATGACGGGCACCTCCTTGATCTTAAAGCCTATCTTGTAGGCGGTGAACTTCATCTCAATCTGGAAGCCATAGCCCTTGAAGCGTATCTTGTCCAGTTCGATGGTCTGCAGCACCCGGCGCTTGTAGCACTTGAAGCCGGCGGTGGTGTCGTGGACCTTGAAGCCCGTGACCAGACGTACGTACTTCGATGCGAAGTAGGACATCAGCACGCGGCCGATGGGCCAGTTGACGACGTTCACACCGCTGACGTAGCGGCTGCCGATGGCCACGTCGTAGCCCCCTTCGGGGTTGGCATCGCTCTTCGGGGCACAGGCAGCGTAGAGCCGTGGCAGGTCGTTGGGGTCGTGGCTGAAGTCGGCGTCCATCTCGAAGATGTACTCGTACTGTCGCTCCAGGGCCCACTTGAAACCGGCGATGTAAGCCGTGCCCAGTCCCAGCTTGCCGCTACGCTCCAGGAGAAAGAGTCTGTCGCCGAACTCTGGCTGTGCCATCAGGCTTTTGACGATGGCAGCCGTGCCGTCGGGCGAGCCGTCGTCGATGATGAGGATATGGAAGCACTGGGCTTTCCCCTCAGGTGCCTTCGTCGGGTCGTTCAATCCGAAGACGGCGCGGATGATTTTCTCGATGTTCTCCTTCTCGTTGTACGTCGGTATGATGACGATGCTGTCGCTGTTATGCATAGATATGTATTATTTTCACGCAAAGGTAGTGCTTTTACGCGAATCACGGATGTACTTTAACTTCCTTTAACATGTAAGGGCAAAATACTTTCTTTTTTTATCATTTATATAAAAAAAAACTTTATCTTTGCACGCTATATATTAAGTTAAAAAGTAGCAATGAAAAAGAATTTAATCATTCGCATCATGACCGTCGTCCTCTTTTGGGGTGGCGTCATGACTGCTCAGGCGCAGGTGATGAAGTCTGCCGACCTGGAAAAATATGCCAAAGAGCGCTATGGCGACAAGTGGCTCGACGCCGCTGCCAACCTCGCCAAGGACCTGACGCTCGACAAGAACGAGTCGCTCACCTACCAGCAGGTCATCGAGGCCCCCGGTAAGACCAAGCAGCAGCTCTATGTGGCCATGAACTACTGGGCCACGGCGACGTTCAAGGACAACCAGGCCATCACGCTGAATGACAAGGAGGCTGGCTGTATCATCATCTCGTCGACCCTTAAGAACATCGCCCAGCATATGGGTACGCTGAACAAGTATTCGGTCAGTATCACCCCTGTTATCCGCATCGATATCAAGGAGGGCCGCATCCGAGTCACCTATACCGTACAGACTTACGACGTGCTGGCCGACATCAGCGGCGGCTGGCTCAGTCCTACTGACGACGCGAAGAAGACCTACGGCGACTCGAAGCGCAAGGCCGACGACAAGACCAACGCCAACCTCTATGACGAGCAGTGGGAGATTGCCCACCACTATCCTTTCGTCGAGAAGGATGCACAGAAGCGTACCTGTGCCAAGGCACTGGTGATGACCCATGCCTACTCAAACGCTGTCATCGACAAGATCGAGGAGGCCGTGAAGAACGGACTCGTCGGTAACGACGATGACGACTGGTAAAAACCATACGACAAAGCTAAACGGAGAATCATGGCAACAAAGAACGAACTGCAACGCCTTCAGGAGGAGAACAGCCAGCTGCGTGAGGAGGTGGAGAAGCTGCGCAATGAGATGATCCGTCTCATTGGCCGTAACCTGGACCTCTCGGAACAGCTGGAGCAGACCACCGCCGTGCAGGGCGTGCGCCGTACTGACAGCGGCGACGGCCGTAGCTACCGCCTCAACGGGGCTCCGGCTACCGAGGCTACCCGTGGCCTCGTGATCCGTGATGGACAGAAGATTGTGAGATGACCATACAGGAACTGTGTCAGCTCTACGCCATGCACCCGAAGGTGCGGGCGCTGGCGAAGACCCTCGGGGAGAAGTCGTCCAAGACGATTCTCCTCGAGGGACTTGTCGGTTCCGCCGCCCCGATGGCGTTTGCGGCTCTTGGTCAGAGGAGAGAGGAGAGAGGAGAGAGGAGAGAGAATAGTTTCTTCCTTGTTATTCTCAACGATGCCGAGGAGGCGGGCTACTTCTACCACGACCTTGTACAGATGCTTGGCGACAAGCAGGTCCTCTTCTTCCCCAGCAGCTACCGCCGTGCCGTGAAGTATGCACAGCGCGATGCCGCCAACGAGATCCTCCGTACCGAAGTACTGACTACGCTAAATGAAAAGCCACAGCAAGGTAATCATACCTCTCAGTTCTCAGTTCTCAGTTCTCAGTTCTACATCGTCACCTATCCCGAGGCCCTCGCCGAGATGGTTGTCGACCAGCGGGTGCTCTGCGAACGGACGCTGACGCTGACGACCGGACAGCTCATCAGCGTTGCCGACATCGAGACGACGCTCCACGACTTCGGCTTCCGCGAGGTTGACTACGTCTACGAGCCGGGACAGTACGCCCTGCGCGGCTCCATCCTCGACGTCTACAGCTACAACAGCGAGTACCCCTTCCGCATCGACTTCTTCGGCGACGAGATAGACTCCGTGCGCACCTTCGAGGTGGACGACCAGCTGTCGCGCGACCGCCGCGACCAGGTGGAGATTGTGCCGGAGCTGGCGGCCAGCAGCGGCCAGAAGGTGTCGCTGCTGACGTTCCTCCCCGACGACGCCGTGCTGGTGGCGAAGGACCTGTCGTTCGTCCGCGACGTCATTGACCACACCTACGACGAAGGCTTCTCGAAGCAAGCCATCCAGGAGCGTCTGGAGGAGGCGACGGAGATGGAACAGGCGGAGATTGAACAGCAACTGCGCCGCGAGAGCCAGCTGATGACCGGCGCCCAGTTCATGGCCGATGCCGAGCGATTCAGGCGTATTTTGCTTTCGAGGAACGAGGAAGGAGGAACGAGGAAGGAGAATAGCTCGAAAATATCCTTTACCACGCGGCCCCAGCCCCTGTTCCACAAGAACTTTGACCTCCTGGTATCCGCCCTCGAGGACTACAGTCTCAAGGGTTACCAGCTCTATATCCTGGCCGACAGTGCTAAGCAGCAGGAACGACTGAAGGAGATTCTGAAAACTGAGAACTTAGAACTGAGAACTGAGAGGTATGATTACTCTCAGGGCGGGAAGAAATCGCAGGAAGGTAATCATACCTCTCAGTTCTCAGTTCTAAGTTCTCAGTTGTCTTTTGTTCCCGTAGACAAGACGCTGCACGCTGGCTTCGTCGACGACGATGCGAAGCTCTGCCTATTCACCGACCACCAGATCTTTGACCGTTTCCATAAGTACAACCTGAAGAGCGACAAGGCGCGCAGCGGAAAGATGGCGCTAACGCTCAAGGAGATACAACAATTCGAGGTGGGCGACTTCGTCGTTCATGTGGACCACGGTGTCGGCCGCTTCGGCGGACTGGTGAGGATGCCTATTAATAGAGGAGAGAGGAGAGAGGAGGGAGGAGAGTGCTATCAGGAGATGATCAAGATTACCTACCAGCACGGCGACGCCATCTACGTCTCGATCCACTCTTTATATAAGGTGTCGAAGTACAAGTCGCAGGACGGTGGCGAGGCGCCGCGGCTGTCGACGCTCGGCACAGGCCAGTGGGAACGGCTGAAGGAGCGCACGAAGAAGCACATCAAGGACATCGCCCGCGACCTCATCAAGCTCTATGCTGCCCGCCGTCGCGAGAAGGGCTTCGCCTTCAGCCACGACACCTACCTGCAGCAGGAGCTGGAGGCATCGTTCCTCTACGAGGATACCCCCGACCAGCTGAAGGCGACACAGGACGTGAAGGCTGACATGGAGCAGGCGAAGCCGATGGACCGTCTGGTCTGTGGCGACGTGGGCTTCGGCAAGACCGAGGTGGCCGTCCGCGCAGCGTTCAAGGCGGCTTGCGACGGCAAGCAGGTGGCGGTGATGGTGCCCACGACGGTGCTGGCCTACCAGCACTACCGCACGTTCAGCAGTCGTCTGAAGGATATGCCCGTGCGTGTGGACTACCTGACGCGTGCCCGTACGGCGAAGCAGACGACGGCGCTGCTCAAGGACCTGGCCGACGGCAAGATAGATATCCTCATCGGTACGCACAAGCTCATCGGCAAGACGGTGAAGTTCAAGGACTTGGGACTGCTCATCATCGACGAGGAACAGAAGTTCGGCGTCTCCACGAAGGAGAAGCTGCGCCAGATGCGCACGAACGTCGATACGCTGACGATGTCGGCGACGCCCATACCGCGCACCCTCCAGTTCTCGCTCGTTGGCGCCCGCGACCTCAGCGTCATACAGACGCCGCCGCCCAACCGCTACCCCATACAGACGGAGATACACACCTTCGGTGCCGAGATCATCAGCGACGCCATCAACTTCGAGCTGTCGCGCAACGGACAGGTGTACTTCGTCAACAACCGCATCAACCAGCTGCGCGAGATTGCCGACATGATTCATAAGTACGTGCCCGATGCCCGTGTGGCCATCGGTCACGGACAGATGAAACCCGAGGAGCTGGAGCAGATCATTCTCGACTTCTCGAACCACGACTACGACGTGCTGCTGTCGACGACCATCGTCGAGAACGGCATCGACATACCCAACGCGAACACCATCATCATCAATGGTGCCCATAACTTCGGACTATCCGACCTCCACCAGATGCGCGGACGTGTGGGACGCGGCAACCGCAAGGCCTTCTGCTATCTGCTGGCGCCACCGCTGGCCGCCCTGCCGCAGGACAGCCGCCGCCGCTTAGAGGCCCTTGAGAACTTCAGCGACCTCGGCTCGGGCATCAACATCGCCATGCAGGACCTCGACATCCGCGGTGCCGGCAACCTCCTGGGTGCCGAGCAGAGCGGCTTCATCAGCGACCTCGGCTACGAGACTTACCAGAAGATCCTGAACGAGGCGATGGCGGAACTGAGGAATGAAAAGACCCACCCCCAACCCCTCCCTGTGAGGGAGGGGAGTGGTTACTCTCAGGACAACAATTCTGACAACGAGACTATCTATTCCCCTCCATACAGGGAGGGGACGGGGGAGGGTCTTTTCGTCGCCGACTGCTCCCTGGAGTCCGACCTCGAGATGTACTTCCCCGACCAGTATGTGCCCAGCGACTCGGAGCGGATGCTGCTGTACCGCGAGCTGGACAACGTGCGCGACGACCGCGAGCTGGAGGCGTACCGCCAGCGGCTTGTCGACCGCTTCGGCCCCGTGCCGCCCTGTGGCGAGGAGCTCATCCGCGTGGTGCCCCTGCGGCGGCTGGGCAAGCAACTGGGGTGCGAGAAAATCTTGCTGAAGCAGGGACGGATGTTCCTCTACTTCGTCTCACAGCCTGACAGCCCTTACTACCTGAGCGACGTCTTCGGACGCGTCATCGACTACGCCACGAAGAACCTCCGCCGCTGTAACCTCCGCGAGCAGAACGGCAAACGCTCGATGGTCGTCACCGACGTCCCCACCGTTGCCGAGGCTGTCGCCGTCCTCACCGCTATTTAGTTGGAAAAGGTCATGGAAAAGTATCTGAAGTGCCGTTCTAAAGTGTGCGAGAGGCCGTCTAGAAGTTAAAACTGCGACGATGTTTATTAAAACTGCGGCATTGTTTGATAAAACCGTACACAAAGGGGACGGTTCCGTTTGTGTAGTTTTGTGTGGTTTTTGTGTGAATAAGAAAAAAACTGGCGATTTTTTGGCGATTTCAACAAAAAGGAGTATCTTTGCAAGTAGATTATAAGAACGGCAAGATAAGATAACTCTATCAAAAAAATATAGCACTATGAAAAAGATTCTACTTCTGGCAGTAGCCGCCATGATGGCTACGGTGAACGCAAACGCGTGGGACGACAACATCAAGCAAGAGGTGGCCATCAGCTACGGCGTCTGGTCGAACTCTGACATCATCAATGCCTTCGAGACCATCGGCACGAACATCGTTGGCGCAAGTACGGGCGACGAGCACTTCGTGGGCCCCATCGGCCTGGAGTACTTCTACCACCTGAACTCCTGGTTCAGCGTTGGCGGCATCGGCGTCTATGGACAGATGCACCAGGATCTCTTCCTGACAGGCAAAAAGAATGGCAAGGACGGTGAGATCAAGAACCTGTACCTCACCCTGATGCCCGCCATGAAGTTCGACTGGGTACGCAAGAGCCACTTCGGCGTGTACTCGAAGCTCGGCATCGGCGCGACGCTGCGCAACGAGAAGGTCGACTATGACGCCTCGGACAAGGATGACTACAACGACACGGAGGTCCACGTGAACTGGCAGGTTTCGCTCCTGGGTCTCGAGGCCGGCGGCAACCGTCTCCGCGGTTTCCTTGAAATAGGTACGGGCGAGCAGGGTATCTTCGACATCGGTCTGCGCTACAAGTTCTAGTTTTTGAAGAAGTAGGGATTTTCCCCCGCGGGTTTAGGGAAAATCCTTTGCACAGGTTCGGAAAAAGCTGTTACTTTGCACCAGAGAACAGAAAACAGAATGTCGAACCGATAAAAACTCAAGAACATGAAGAAGATGATATTCGCACTGATGGTGATGCTGACAACAACCCTGTCGGCAAGTGCAATGAGCTACGAGCAGGCCCGCAACGAGGCTCTGTTCCTCACCGACAAGATGGCCTACGAGCTGAACCTCACGGATGCACAGTACGAGGCCGCCTACGAGATCAACCTCGACTACCTGATGGGTGTGACGAGCTACAACGACGTCTACGGCCCCTACTGGGAGCGCCGCAATCTGGACATGAGCTACATCCTCTACCAGTGGCAGTGGGACGCCTTCGTAGCAGCCACCTACTTCTACCGTCCGCTCTACTGGAGCGCAGGACACTGGCACTTCGGCATCTACGCCCGCTATACTGTCCGTGACTACTTCTACTTCGGACGCCCGCACTTCTACGCCACCTACCGCGGCGGACACGCCTGGCACATGAACGGCGGACGCAGCTACTACCACGGCCGCATCGACCACTTCCGTCCTGCCCTGCGCGACAACAGCCAGCACTTCGGAATGCGCTCGAAGTGGGATCGCGGAGACTTCCGCAACAGCCGCGGCTCCTATCGTGGCAACAGCTCGACACGTGTCACAGCCGGACGTAGAGGCCATGACAACGGCTCCTTCGGCAACCGCGGTCGCAGCATGGGCAGCGAGGGCCGTCCGCAGGACAACGGCGCCGCCACGAACCGTCACTTCGGCAGTGGCAGCGGCACGGCTACGCAGACACCTGCTACGCCCAGCCGTCCGCAGACCACCACGCCAGCTACGCCCAGCCGCAACTTCGGTGGCAGCAGCACCAGCCGTCCGCAGACCACCACGCCCAGCCGTCCTGCAACGACCACGCCCAGCCGTCCCACCACGGGCAGCATCGGCAGCGCAACCCGCAGCTTCGGTGGCCGTTCGAGCAGCAGCATCGGTAGCCGCAGCTCTGTCAGCGGCAGTCGCTCCTCCAGCAGCAACGTGGGCCGCAGCTCGTCCAGCAGCCACGGACACTTCGGTGGCCGCCGCTAAAGCGCCAGAAAGAATACCAGCTAAAGTTCCAACCTGCGTACCTCGCAGTTGGTCATACGCTCCACCTGAGGCATCTGCTTGCCGTAGAACACAGCCTGTATCGCCTTGTTGACGATACCGTGTCCTACGGCAAGCACTGTTTTTCCCTCGTAATGACTACGGATATAATCAAGGAACGCGCGCGCACGTGACTGTAGCGCCTCGAGTGTCTCGATGTCGTCGGGCCACACAGCGTCCTTCAAGTCGGGGATATAGCGTCCCGTGAAGCTGCCCCAGTCGCGCTCGCGCAGCAGCGGCGTCTCGACCACTTCCAGACCATGCGGCGCAGCCACGATGAGCGCCGTCTCCACCGACCGGTGTAGGTCGCTGGCCACCACGGCGTCCAGCGGCTCCGAGGCCATTTGGTGCGCCAACTCCTCAGCCTGGCGCCGGCCCTCGTCGTTGAGCTGCCCCTGCGTCTGTCCCTGCATAATCTTGTTCGCGTTGTCCACCGTCTCGCCGTGACGCGCTAAAAATAGAACCGTTTTCATCATCTTTACGCAATTTGCTTGCAAAGATACGAAAAGTTTAGTAACTTTGCAGCACAAAACGAAAAATCGTGAGAAGATGAAGAAGATATTTCAGAGTACGGCCTTCCGCGCCATCTGCGCACTGGTCATCGGCGTCCTGCTGATTAAGTTTCCCGACAACACCGTCACTGGTATCACCATCGCCATCGGCGTACTGTTCCTGCTCTCGGGCGTGCTGTCGTGTCTGAGCTACATACAGGCGCGGCGCCACGCGAGCGAGTACAAAATCTATGACGCCGAGGGACGGCTCGTGGCCGGCGAGCAGCCGATGTTCCCCATCGTCGGCATCGGTAGTATCATCCTCGGACTGATACTCGCACTCATGGCCAAGTCGTTCGTGACGGCCCTGATGTACATCATCGGCATACTCCTCGTACTCGGAGCCATCAACCAGTTCATGGGCCTCCTCACGGGACGCCGCTACGGACATATCGGACTGTGGATGTGGGTGATGCCGTCGCTCATCCTGCTTACGGGACTCTACGTCATGCTCAAGCCGATGGCACCGCTACAGGTGGCGATGACCATCCTTGGCTGGTGTATGGTCGTCTATGGCGTTGTCGAACTCGTCAATGCCCTGAAGTTCTACCGCGACCGCAAGCAATGGCTGCAGCAGCAGGAGCAGCCGCAGCTCGACACGTACGAGGAAATCAAGGAATAGACAATCCCTGCTTTTAACCTCCGGACGACTGTTCAGACGCCCGTGACGATACCCTGGATGTACGTCTTCAGGATGTGGATGCCCGTCCTGTTGTCGCCGCCCCAAGGGATAATGAGGTCGGCGAACTTCTTCGTCGGCTCGATGAACTGCTCGTGCATCGGCTTCAGCACCTTCTCGTAGCGGTCGAGCACCATGTCCACGGTACGTCCGCGCTCAACGACGTCGCGGCGGATATTCCTGATGAGGCGGACGTCGTCGTCGGTATCCACGAATATCTTCAGGTCCATCATGTCGCGCAGCTTCTTGTAGTGCAGCGCCATGATACCCTCGATGATGATGACCGGCTTAGGGTCTACGTGGATGGTCTCCTTCTGGCGGTTGCTCTCTATATAAGAATAGGTGGGCTGCTCCACCGCCTTCCCCTCCTTCAGCAGCCGGATGTGCTCTGTCAGCAACTTCCAGTCGAACGCGTCAGGATGGTCGAAGTTGATCAGCTTACGCTCCTCGGGCGTCATGCCCGTCGTGTCGTTGTAGTACGAGTCAAGGGGGATGACCGCCGCACAATGGGGCGGCAGCGCCTTGGCGATTCTCTTCACAACGGTGGTCTTGCCCGAGCCGGTGCCACCCGCAATTCCAATGATTGTCATCTTTTCTCTCACTATATGTCGTTATGCCGTTATAACGTTATGTCATTATAACGACTTTTTCACTTTCTTCAGATACACCACCGTCGGCAGGTGGTCGCTATAGCCGTCAATCCAGTTGCCGCCTGAGAACGTGCGGAAAGGCTCGCCACGATGGCGGCCGCGCTGCTGCAGCAGGTAGTCGCGACGGAACACCTCCCACTGCCACAACTTCAGCGACGTGGCAGTGCCCTCGCGGTCGAGCAGCGACGACGAGACGATAATTTGGTCGAAGAGGTTCCACGCCCCCTGGTACACCAGCGTGCCTGTACCCTTTGCCAGCACGTCCCACCACGGGTTCCACAGTCCGCCGGGGCTCTCGACGTCCTTCATATGGCGCTTGGCACCCAGCGCGACAGCCATCGAGCGGTCCTGCGGGTCGTCGTTCATGTCGCCCATGATGAGCAGTTTCACACCAGGGTCGTCGCGCAGCAGCGAGTCCTTGACGACACGCAGCTGACGGCCGCCCTCCTCGCGTGCGAACGATGGAGCGCCGCGCGAAGGCAGGTGGTTGACGATGATCGTCACGTGCTCGCCACCCATCGTACCGCTGACCACGAGGAAACCGCGCGTGGCACGGCCGGCATCCTCGCGCTTCACGTAGACGTAGGGCACGAGCTTCACGTTGCGCACCTTGAACAGCCGCGGGTTGTAGAGTAGCGCACAGTCGATGCCGCGGTTGTCGGGACCCTCGATGTGTATGTAGCGGATGTCGCGTGCTTTCAGCGGCTTCTGGGCGCAGAGGTCACGCAGGCAGCGCGCGTTCTCGACCTCGGCAACGCCGATGGCCGCACAGCCACCAGCCACCTTGTCGGTACCCATGTCCGCCAGCGCACGCGCCATGTTGCGCAGTTTGTGCGTATACTTCTCTGACGTCCACTTGTTAGTGCCGTCGGGCAGGAACTCGTAGTCGTTCTTGCGCTGGTCGTGAATCGTGTCAAACAAATTCTCCAGGTTGTAGAACCCCACGGCGTAGACATCCGCCTTACCAGCCTGCGCGACACCCGCTTTCTGGGTTTGCACTATGCCCGCCTTCTGGTTCTGTGTAATAGCCGCCTTCTTCTGCTGTGCCGCTGGTGCTCCGCACCCGACAACCACCAGGAGCGCTACAATCAGTATTCTGTATCCTTTCATAAGCTTCTTCATTATTGGCTACAAAGATACAGCATTTTTCTGAAACGCCACCATTTTCGACGGAGAAAATGGAAAAAAGCGGGAAAAGTTTGCGGGAACGAAAAAAAAGTAGTAACTTTGCAGCCCAAAAGCAAATTATCATTACAAATAAACACTCAAAATGAAAAAAGGTATTCATCCCGAAAACTATCGCCCCGTCGTGTTCAAGGACATGTCCAACGGCGATATGTTCCTTACGAAGTCTACAGCAAAGACCAATGACACAGTAGAATTCGAAGGCGAAACTTACCCCGTGGTAAAAGTTGAAATCTCAAGCACCTCTCACCCGTTCTATACTGGTAAGAGCAAGCTCGTCGACACCGCCGGTCGCGTCGACAAGTTCTTTAGCCGCTACGGTAAGGCTCAGAAGAAATAAGATATTTCACCCACATTTCGAAACTTCTAAAAAGTGCGTCCAAGGTAGTTGCATATGCCTGGCCGCACTTTTTTGCTTAATACAAACTACAATGAAGAACGTCCTACCTATCTGCCTATTGGCACTGTGCACCACCATCCCCGCCGGAGCACAACAGCAGCAAGAGAAGAACTTGTTCAGCCACATGGATGCCGCCGTCACCATGGGTACCACGGGACTGGGCATCGATCTGGCCATGCCCGTCGGCGAGAGTGTGAGGCTGCGCACAGGTTTCAGCTACGTGCCACGCATCGAGGTGCCGATGACCTTCGGTGTGCAGGTGGGCGAGGATGCCGCCGAGAGCAAGCAGAAGTTCGACAAGTTGTCGAACACCCTCTCGAACTTCACCGGTCAGCCTGTGAACAGCGAGGTATACACCCAGGGACGGCCCAGGTTCTGGAACTGGAACGTCATGGTCGACGTCTTCCCCCTGAAGAACAACCGCCACTGGCACGTATCTGCCGGTTTCTGCCTCGGACCGTCGAAGATCGCCGAGGCCTACAACAAGACCGAGAGTATGTCGACGCTCGTGGCCATCAACCTCTTCAACAACCTGCGCCAGCGCGTGCTGGACAGTCCCGTGCTGAACGACGAGTGGTACTTCTACGACCACACGGCGAAGGAGGTGCTGATGAACATCGGCATACTGCGTGACCTGGGTATCATCCGTGAGAAGGACTTCCCCGAGGAACTCGATGACGTGTATCTCGACCCGAAGAACAACTTCGTGAAGCGCGGCTATAAGAACATTGCCGACTACGGCCTCATGGGTGTCTATATCGGCACCTACAAGCACGATGTCGTCGACGAAGAGGGGAACGTCATCCACAAGAAGGGTGAGGCCTACATTATGGAGCCCGATGAGAACAGCATGGTGAAGGCCGACATGAAGGTGAACAGCTTCAAGCCCTATGTCGGCATCGGCTATGACGGCCGTCTGCTGAAGGGCAACGACCGCGTGACGATTGGCTTCGATGCCGGTGTGATGTTTTGGGGCGGCACACCCCACCTGACGACCCATGACGGCACGGACCTCATCCACGACGTCGAGAACGTCCCCGGCAAGGTGGGTGACTATGTCAGCCTCGTACGCAAGGCCAAGGTGTTCCCCATGGTCAACGCCCGTCTCTCGTTCCGCCTATTCTGATTTTATTACGGACATAAACGGGGGTGTGCCAACATCGGCACACCCCCATTTATCGTCTATGTAAGTCCGCTGTAATACTTATTTCAATACGACCTTACGGCCGTTGACAATGTAGAGGCGACCCTTGCGGGGCTTCTCCACGCGCTGTCCGCTCAGGGTATAGACAGTGCCCTGTACCTTCTCCAAGGAGAGGGTGGAGATGCCGTCGATGACCTCCTTCTCGGTGATGGTCAGCGTACCGGAGACATAGGTGAATTCGTAGTTCTGGGCTTCGCCGCCTTCGACGTTAATGGGATACATACCTTCCGGCGTGTCGGTCGTGGCCGTCGTCGTAGCCACAGGCTTTACGGTCAGCACACTCTCCGTCTCGCCGTTCTTGAAGCCGCTATATGTCAGCTCGAAGGTCGGGTTCTCCTCGCCCTCTTCGCGGCTGGCGTCTTTCGCTGTCACCTTCAGCAGAGCCTTCGCAACGGTCAGTGCACCGTCATTGAACACGAAGTTGGCATCGGTGGTGATGCTGCCCTTGCCCACCTTGATGGTGTACTCGCCAACGGGCGATGTGGCCGTAGCCTGACAGGTCAACTCGGGTGTACCCGTGATATCGCCACCCGAGACGGTGTATTCGAACGTCGGATTGGCATTGCCATACTTGCGTGTCGCGTTCTTGGCGGTGATGGTGATGACTGTCTTCTCAGCGATGGTCAGCGTACCATTGACATAGGTGAAGTCGTAGTTCTCGTCCTCGCCGCCACTGACGGTAATGACATAGTCGCCGACAGGGCTGTCGGCCGTCGCCTCCGTCGTGGCTACAGGCTTCACGGTCAGCACATTCTCCGTCTCGCCGTTCTTGAAGCCGCTGTATGTCAGTTCGAATGTCGGGTTCTCTTGGTCCACCTTACGGCTGGCGTTACGCGCCGTCACCGTCAGCATGGCCTTGGTGATGGTAAACGATGCCGACGAGCCCTCGAACGTATAGTTACCACCATCCTTGTCAGTAACAGTGGCGGTGGCTGTGCCTACATTCTTGTTGCCGCTATAGGTGACGGTATACTCCGAGGTGGGGATGGCCGTCTCGCCGTCCTTCACGGTCACGGCGGGCTCCTGAGCCGTACCGCTGTATGTGAACGACGTCTTGGCCAGGGTCACCACAGGTGAGGTGATGGTCTTCGGAGCGATGGTGAAGGTTTTCGTGCCGCTGACGGCGTAGTTGCCGCCGTCCTTGTCGGCTATCGTGACGGTAGCCGTGCCGGCGTTCGTGTTATTGCTATAGCTGACGGTGTACTCCTCGGCGGGAATCGTCGTCTCGCCGTCCTTCACAGCCGTCACGACAGGCTTCTTCGCCGTACCGTCGTAGGTGAACGACGACTCTGCCAGCTCGATGGTCGGGGCGGTGACAGCCTTCGGCGTGATGGTGAAGGTCGTCGTGCCGCTGACGGTGTAGTTGCCGCCGTCATTGTCGGTAATCGTCACGGTAGCCGGGCCAGCGTTCGTGTTATTGCTATAGCTGACGGTGTACTCCTCAGCGGGAATCGTCGTCTCGCCATCTTTCACTGCCGTTACGGCAGGCTCCTTCGCCGTGCCGTCGTATGCGACAGAAGTCTCTGCCAGCACGATGGTCGGCGTGGTGACCGTCTTCGGTGTGATGGTGAAGGTTGTCGTGCCGCTGACGGTGTAGTTGCCGTTGGCCTTGTCGGTAATCGTCACGGTAGCCTTGCCAACGTTCGTATTATTGTCGTAGGCAACGGTGTACTCCTCAGCAGGGATGGTTGTTTCGCCGTCCTTCACCGTTATGGCAGGCTTCAGCTCTGCGCCGCTGTACGTGAACGTCGACTCAGCGAACTCGATGACCGGCTCTGTGACGGTCTTCGCGGCGATAGTCAGGTTGGCACCATTAAAGGTGAGCGTATAGTTCAATGTGGCAGCCAGCGTGCCCTGCTTGATAGCGTAGGTGCCGACATTCTCGCCTTCGTCACGTGTCAGCGAGCCCGTCAGCAGGTCACCGTTGACGAGACCTGTTGTCTCGTATGTCAGGGCTGGGTCGTCATCGCCAAACACCTTGCCCTTGGCGTTGGCCGTCACCGTCAGCGCAGCGGGTGTCACCGTCAGCGTGCCATAGACGAACGTCACGTTAACGTCCGTTGCCGTCGATGTGCCTGTGATGGCATAATCGCCAACGTCCGATGTGGCCGTGGCTTCCGTCGCAAACGTCACCTTTCCCGTCAGGTCAATCTCCTCCGACGTGGTATACGTAAAGTCCGGATTGGCAGCGCCATAAGCGCGTTCCGCATTCTGGATGGTGACGGTCACAGAGGGGAGAATTGAGAGAGTTACTTCTGCGGGGTGATAAGGTGTCTCGTCGGGAGACACCAACTCTATACCAGTTAGTTTGATCGTACCGCTTTTGAACGTGGAAGCTGCCGCGATGGTAATATAGAGCACAGGGCCTGATGTACCTTCTAATTCAATGTTATCAGTCGACGAGAGCAGAATACGGTAGAAATCTCCCTTCTCGGGATCGGTTAGAAAGTTGACACCGATAGAGTGATTCTCCAAGTCCGTACGATTACCTTCTAATCCTATCTTATACTTGGTGGCATTCTTTTTCTCGACCGACAGTCCTTCTGGCAACTGTAGTTCGAACTGTACGAGAGTAATTGGCTGGTCATTCTCCAGATCAATGATCAGGTTCTTGGTTTCTCCGCCCTTAATGTCGAACGGCTCAATGACGAGCGTGTTGTCTGCCATACCAGAGACAGGCATCAACAGTAACGTGCTTAATATAAGAAAGTATAAGTTCTTAATGGTTTTCATTTTTATCTAATAATTTGTTTTTACGGGAGTAGGACACCTTTCGGCCATCAACGATGATAATACCACGCTGCCATGCACGGCTGACCTTACGTCCGCCGAGGTCATAGGCAGACTGGCCTTTCGGATGGGGTGGGGTGGTTATATCGTGTATGGCTGATGACGTTTGAACATCAATGGAAACGGATATGGGATGAATGGCAATTTCATCGGGCGACACCAACTCAATCTTTTCTAAAGAAATTGTCCCGCCGCTGAAAGTTTCATCAGCAGTGAGAGTCACTTTGAATAATGCGCCGTCGTTGCCCTCAATCACAGTGTTTGTCATTGATGCTAGAAGGATGCGATAGATACCATCGATGGCATTGACATTGATAGAGTGGTCTTCCAGAGTCGTACGATCGGTAATGGCTACACGGAACCTGTTCTTGCTATTGACGGGTATGGACAATCCCTGCGGTAACTTCAAGTCGAACTGTACGAGCGTGATGTCCATGTCGTTATCGAGGCTTATCGTCAGTTCCTTCGTCTCTCCGGCACTAATCTCCAGAGGTTCAAGACGGAGCGTGTTGTCTGCCGACGCCGTAACGGGCATCAGCAGCATACTGGACAATAATCCGACAAATAGCAGCCGAGGACTCCTCATTAGTTCTTTCCTAAAATCAGATTTACAAGTTTTACATAGTCGACACCGCTGACATCGCCATCACCGCTAAGGTCGGCTGCAGCTGTCTTGTCTCTCTTACCCAAGATCATATTGACCATGATGACCAAGTCCTGACCACTGACCTCACCGTCTCCGTTCAGGTCACCTGTCTTCGCCGTAGGCAGGGCGTCGTACTCGGCCTGGGAGTAGACCTTCAGGACGTCAGGGGCACCGGCGGTGACGGTGATGTAAGCGGTGTTGGCAGGGATATACTGCAGGGAGGTTGCCTTGACGAAAGCCAGGGAACCGTCGGCAGCTGTTCCCAGCACACGCATGGTCGAGGCATCGTAGTCGACGACGTTGCGGTGGCCTGACACTTCGGACACATCGTTACAGAAGTACACACCAGTCAGCAGGTTGCCTGTGGCAGCGCCGCTGCCCGAGCCGATGGCCAGGCGGTTGTTGGAGGCAGTGTTTGTCGAACACTTGACGATGACGGGCGTCGCTGCTGCGACACCACCCGTGATGGGTTCAATGACTACGGCCGCCTTGCTGTTATCGATGGTCTTGACAGAGTACGCCTCCATCTCCGTCGAGTAGAACGTGAAGGGGAAGTCGGCATAGAATGTCTGGTAGTAGCTACCGCCAACAGAAATAGTGGGCTCCAGACCGAAGTAGTTGTCACCGTCGGGCGAGACAAGGAGAATATCCCACCAACTCTCAAGATCACCACCACCAGCTGTTTTCACTCTACTAGAGTCGCTATTCAGATTCAGTAAATCATAGGAGTCGGCCAGATATTTTGTTATCGTTCCTTTTTGGGCGTAGGCACAAGTTCCTCTAGATGTCTGATCTGTCATCACTGGATATCCGATGATGTCATAAGTATTCGTTCCCTGACACTTTAAGTTCCAGCCACTAGACATCTGATCGAATTTGATGACGGTAGAAGGGTCTGAATGTGAAAAGGCGTCACCCTTGACGGTCAGAAGGGCACCAAGATCGGCATCCGTCGTATGCAGGTTGATGCTTCCGCGGTTGTCAATCACCTTGATGAATCGAGCTGTCTTTTTGTTTTTTACGCGGTAATATGCGCCATTCGTCTGCGCCACAGTTGCCAGCGTGCAGACGAACGTTAATAGTATAAGTAGTATTCTTCTCATGGGCTTAAAGAAAACAGCCCAGTCTTTCTCTGGATGGTTTAATACCAAAAAGACCGAGCTGATATGATAATTCAAATGGGCGATGACGCCGTTCTAAGCATTACTCCGCAATGCAGATGGAGACACGGTTACGGTCGTTCTCAGCAAACGGCTGCACACGTGCACCCTTTGAGTCGTAGGTGATACGCTCGGGCGAGATGCCATACTGGTTTCTTAGAGCCGTCACCACGGCGTCGGCACGCTGGGCGGCCAGACGGTCGTTGATGCGGTCGTTACCCGTGCCGGCATCGGCATAGCCGGTAATCACCACCTTCGACTTCGGATACATCTTCATGTAGTCAGCAATATCCTTCACCTTCTGTGCCTCGATATCGGCAATCTCGAACGAGTTGATGGTGAAGAAGACATCGCGGCGGATGGGCTCGATGACAACGGGCTCCGGCTTCTGCTCCACAACGATAGGAGCGGGCTCAACGACAACAGGTGCCGGCTCCACAACGGGAGCAGGGATGAAACGCTCGGTATAGGTCTTGCCGAGGTTGATCTTCAGACCAGCGAGGGCATTGAAATACCAGTCAGCATTGCCGGCGCGCTTAGAGTTGTACTTGTCGCTCAGCAGGTTGGCGTTCACCTCGAGAATCAGGCTGAGGGCGTCCGACAAGCGGAGGTCACCCACCAGACCACCCTGTCCGAAGACACAGGTCTTGGAGCCATCCCAGAGGTAGCGCATATTCTGGTTGCCGTCCCAGGCACGGCCGGGGGCGCTGGCCAGATAAGTCTGTAGGGCCTTCTCGGCATCCTGAGCCTCGTCGTTGCCGGAAGCGAAGTTCAGACCGGCACCCACAAACGCATACAGGTTGAAGAAGCGCTTGGGGTTGTACTTGCACACTACGTTCGACAGGTTGAACTGCACGTCGAGGGAGGGAGCGAAGTAGTTCCACTTCCACGTCTGACGGAAGTTCACCAGACCGAAGTCACTGTTATCAATCTCTATGCCGCCCTTGCTCTGCCAGGCGTTGACTGCCAGACGGAGTCCGACAATCTTGTTGAACTGGTAGCCCAGGGCTGCCTGTACGTTGTAGGATGCCAGGTGGCTAAAGTCTACCTCACCCAACGTGTACTGTCCACCAACAGGCTGCACCTGCAGGAACCAATGCGGCTTAAAGTCGTAAACCGTCTCGCCCTGCGGCTCCTGAGCCGACACGTTGAGAGCGGCCAGGAGAAGCAGTGCAGACAATATTTGTTTCTTCACGTTCATATGCAATCCTTTCTTTGTCTTTTATTCGAATCTGACGTAGTACTTCTTCAGGGCAACCTTGCCGAAGTAGTCAACGGCGGTGTACAACACCTCGTAGATGTAACCCGGCTCGCCATTGAACTTGCAGGCGACACTGCCATTGATGACCTTGTTCATGTTCTCGCCACCGTTGGCAGCCTGAGCCTTAGTCTTGGCTTCTGAGAGGTCCAGAGGAGTGCCGTCGAGGTTGTACACATCGGAGACAGCCACGAACTTCTTATAGGCAGGAGCCAGGAGCTCAAGGTTGTAGGTCGTCGGGTAAAGATCCAGTTCGCCAGGAGCGACGGTCGGAATGGCCTTCTTCTGGCTCAAGATACCTACACGATTACCGTTGTTAGCCATCAGGGCGATGTGCATGATGGACGTAGAGGTGTTGATGCAGTTGGTCAGCTTGCTGTTCAGACGAGTAACATAGCGGTCGAGCACGCTCTTGATGTTGTCCTTAGAGTTGCTGATAGAGACGGAGATCCTTTCGTTCAGGTCACCAATCTCGGCCACCTCGTTCAGCAGGTCGGTGACTTGCTGCGACAGCGTGCCATTGGCACCCACCTTGGCGTTCACAGACTCAAGGATCTGCTCAAGAACAGCGTGGGCATCGTCTGCCTTGTCAATCTCAAACTCGAAATCGAGCGGCAGGATGGCATTGGCAATCTCATTGCCGTCCTGAGTGAACTGGCCGGTCTCCTTGTTATAGCAGAAGGTGCTGTAGCGCTTGCTACCGTCATTGTAGGTCTGCTCAACCTCGAGGACGTACTCATTCTCCTCCTTGTTGAATACGATATAGAACTTACCGTTGCGGCCAGCATCCAGATGGAGGTCTCTGCCGAAGTAGTCCTTGAGAATCTGCTCCTCAATGTCGTCGAGGGTGATCTTCACCTTCACCTTGAACTTATCGTCGTCGATGTTAGGCAACGTGAAGTCGGTGAACTCAATTTTACCACCATATTCCGAGAAGTCGGGCAGGTCGGAAGAGATACTGATGTTGATTTCATTGACGATATCGTCAACCAGATCCTCCAAATCCTCAATGAACGGAGCCTTGTCAATGAGCTTCACATCCTGCAGGAAGGAGAATGACAGCGGCTTGACGGCCATTGCACCGATGTTGTACTGAGAGTAGAGCTTGTGAATGGTACCTTCTTCTGCATCCTGAGTATCAGTAGCCTCTTTGGCGCTCGACTCATCCTGCCAGGATGCCATTACTGCGTAAGCGGGCAACTGGGTCTTCAGGCTGTTGATGATGTTCGCACCGAAGTCACAGATGCTATAGACATCGCTGAAGTCCTTGAACATACCCTTCACGTCTTCCTGGAGGTTCTCCATGTCGACCTCGAACTTCATGTTTTCAACCTGATCGGCCGTGATGGTGGCAGCGGCCTCGTAGAAACCGTTGTCAGCAGAACGGGTGTAGCTCATGGTCAGCAGACGGTCAGACTTCTGCAGGGGCGACAGGATGTCCAGCTCATTGTCCTGGCTGTCGTGGAGCTTCAGCGCAGCACCAACGAAATCAACATTGGCGGGGTTCACGGTCAGGTAGAGCGTACCGGCATTGCCTTCCTCAGTGCCATCTTCGCCGAGTGTAACGAGCGTCTCACCTGCACCGCCACTCTCCTGGCCGAAGGTGTTTTCGCCAAGGATTTGACTAATTCGTTCAAAATTAGACTCCAGCATCTGGAATTCCACGTTTCTTGCATAGTGGGCAGAATTTGCCGAGGGGAATTGCCAGTCACTAGCAGCTTCGCCGTAGTACACGCCGAGGAGGGTCGAGCGGACGTCGAGCGGGGTGTTGAGGTAACCGATGACGGGGTTCTGGGTGCCCTGAACGATGATACCGGTAATCATCTTCTGGAGGTCGTTCTGCAGCTTCTCGAGATCCTGAACGAGCTTGTTCACCTTCGTGTCGAGTTCATTGACCTTAGTCTCAAGGGTACCAACACGCCCCTCAAGGGCTGTCAGTCTATCCGTAATACCAGGAATTGTGGTCTCCAAAAGGGTCGTCATTGCATCCTCGAGGTCGCCGACTCTCGTGTCAAGGCCGCTAATCAGTCCTTGGTTATCAGTAGCTAAGTCAAAAGCGTCCTGAGCTAGGTCCTGAGCGTCTTCAATAGCGTCATTCAAGTCCCCAATCATTTCATCAATCTCATCCTTGTTGTAGGCATCTACATGAGGCTTGGCCTCTAGAGCTGCCAGCCTGTCGAGAATAGCCTGATGGTCGTATGGCTCGGGGAGAGCATCGTCAATCAAGTCAAGAATCTCCTGCTCAGTCCAGAAGTGCTTACCTTCCAGAGTGTTCAGACGATTAAGGATCTCCGTCAGGTCTGTCTGCGGAATGTCAAGGTTCTGAAGCATCTGGTCAATCTCAGACTTCGTGTAGGCATCAACCACGGGATGACCCTCGAGGGCGGCCAGACGGCGCTCGATGGGCGAGAGGTCGGTGACAGGGATAGCATTGATCATGTCCTCGATCTGCTTCTTAGTCAGGTAGTTGTCCTCGATGTTCTTAATGCGGTCGAGCAACGGCTGCACGTCGGGAATGTTCAGGTCGCGGATAATCTTGTCAATCTCAGCCTTCGTATAGGTGTTCTTCTCCAGAGTCTCGATGCGCTTGAGGACGGTCTCCTTGATGGTGTTGTCCATGTTGTTGATGACATTGATCAGCGAGTCGATGGTCTTCTGCTGCTTGACAAGCAGGATGGAGTCCTTCTCAGCCTTTGCCAAAGCCTTCTCAGCGGTGCTGGTGACAGCCTCGATACGCTCGCCCCAACCAGCTACCAGACCCTCAAGGGTCTTTACGCGGTCTTCCAGCGGCTTGAGATTACACTCGCACTTGCCCAACGTGGCAGCCTCGAGAGCCTGATTGGCGGTCTCTTTTACGCTCAGAATCAGATTGTTCAGATCGTTGATTTTTTTAAGGATGTCGCTGTCATCAAAGGGCTTAATCTGATCCAGCTTCCAATTGATGTCATCAATGGCCTTGTTGATCAGTGTGATGGCTGTCTGGTTGAGGGAGATCTGGTTGATCTGGTCCTCAAAGTCAGCCTTCTTCATGTAGGTCTTGTCGGCCTGCAGCTTGGTCAGGTACTCAGAGAGGTCGCACTCGCAACTCTTCAGCGTCTTGACGTAAGCCTCCAGCTCGTTGACCTGAATCTGCAGGGCCTCACGCAGGGACGTCTCCTTGGTGATCCTCGACTTCAGATCCACATACACATCCTCGTCGTAGTCTTTACAACCGACGAAGCTACCAACTGACGACAGTGTCAATGCCATCACCAGAAGGGTTTTCGAAACATGTCTCTTCATTGTTTTTGTTTTTATTGATATATTAGTGATTTCTGTTCAGGTCTTTCCCTATTATATATAATGTACGCGCATATCTCCACCCCGCACGCAAAGATTCGGTGCTTGACAATACGGGATATTCCGCGCAAAATTAGGTTTTTTTTTCGAAACTGCAAAACTTTTTACGTGTTTTTTCTATTTTGTTGACTTTTTCGGCTATAATTGTGATAAAAACATTAATTTTCCGTAATTTTTTGTGTATTCGCCAAGAAATGATTACATTTGTAGCTGGAAAACGAAAATGGCTGTCAAAAGACGTCATAGAAGCATCTACCAACAACAACAATAACAACAAACACAATGAAAACTGTTTATGAATTCTCTGTCAAGGACAGAAAAGGAAAGGATGTATCACTGAAGGAGTATGCCAACGAAGTGCTGCTCATTGTAAACACTGCCACCAAGTGCGGATTCACACCGCAGTACGATGAGCTGGAGGCGCTCTACAAGAAATACCACGCGCAGGGCTTCGAGATCCTCGACTTCCCCTGTAACCAGTTCGGACAGCAGGCTCCTGGCACCGATGAGTCAATCCATGAGTTCTGCAAGCTGAACTTCGGCACGGAGTTCCCGCGCTTCAAGAAGGTGAAGGTCAATGGCGACGATGCCGAGCCGCTGTACAAGTTCCTGCAGGAGCAGAAAGGTTTTGCCGGCTGGGACATGGAACACCCTATTGCCCACATCCTGGACGATATGCTGTCGAAGGCTGATCCCGACTACAAGACGAAGCCGGACATTAAGTGGAATTTCACCAAGTTCCTTATCAATAAGAAAGGTCAGGTCGTCGCCCGCTTCGAGCCGACGGAGAAGATCGAGAACATTGAGGCGCAGATTAAGGAACTGCTTTAAGAATTGACAATTGATAATGATGGAACATACGAAATGTCTGATTATTGGCAGCGGCCCCGCAGGGTATACCGCTGCCATTTATGCCTCAAGGGCAAACCTTAATCCCATTGAATACTGTGGCCTCCAGCCTGGTGGACAGCTGACGCAGACCACTGAAGTAGAGAACTTCCCAGGCTACCCGCAAGGAGTTGACGGTAACCAGATGATGATGGACTTGCGCGAGCAGGCCGAGCGCTTCGGCACGGACATCCGCGACGGTGAGATAGTGAAGGTAGACTTCTCGAAGGCACCCTATGTCTGTACTGCCGACGATGGTACGGAGATTGCAGCAGACACGGTCATCATCGCCACCGGTGCCTCAGCGAAGTACCTGGGACTTGACGATGAGCGTAAGTACAATGGCCAGGGCGTCTCCGCCTGTGCCACCTGTGACGGGTTCTTCTACCGTAAGAAGACGGTGGCCGTCGTCGGTGGCGGCGACACGGCCTGCGAGGATGCCCTGTATCTCTCGGGACTGGCCAAGAAAGTCTACCTCATCGTCCGCAAACCGTTCCTGCGTGCCTCGCAGGTCATGCAGCAGCGCGTCCGTGAGCGTGAGAATATCGAGATTCTCTTTGAGCACAATACCATCGGACTCTTTGGCGAGAACGGCGTGGAGGGCGCACACCTCGTGAAGCGCCGTGGCGAGCCCGATGAGGAGATGGTCGACATCCAGATTGACGGTTTCTTCCTGGCCATCGGTCATAAGCCGAACACCGATATCTTCCGCGAGTGGCTGGAAACCGACGAGGTGGGCTACCTGAAAAAGATTGATGGTACGCCGCGCACGAAGATTTCCGGTGTGTTCGTCGCCGGCGACTGCGCCGACCCTGTCTACCGCCAGGCCATCAGCGCCGCCGGCAGCGGCTGTCAGGCAGCTATTGAGGCAGAAAGATTCCTCATGAACAAAGCTTGATGATTTTTCCCATTGGTCCCATGGGTCTCATAAGGCTCACACAGGTCTCATGGGACTCATCATCCAACAAAAACGAAAAAGCCCCGCTTCACAGCGGAGCTTTTTCAATACTTTAAAACTAAATTAATCAACCATAAACCTTAACCATTAAAAATCTTTTTCTGGTGCAAAGATAGTGCAAACTTCAGAAACAAAGGTTGAATATGCGTTATTTGAGGTTGAAAATCCGTGAATTAACGCATTTTCTACCTAATTTCACGCATTTTCAACCTTTTTTGACCTTTTTCTTCAGATTTTTGCCCAAAAAGAAAAACAATTGAGAAAAAAAATGTATCTTTGCAACCACAATCATAAACCCTAAAACGATGCTGACGCTCATAATTATCCTATCGGTAGCGGTGCTCACTGGTCTTTTTTTTGCTGGCCGCGAGCTCTACCTAAGGAGCGTGCGCCTGAAACAGCGCCTGCAGATGAGTCGCGTCTACACGAATATCACCCATGAGCTGCTGACGCCGTTGACGGTCATTTCAGCTTCAGTCGAACATCTGCGCGAGCAGACGCCCGAGCACAATCAGGACTACGACCTGATGCAGCTGAACATCGAACGAATGGTGCGTCTGTTGCAGCAGATCCTCGAAACCAGCAAGTCGCAGTCGGGCGAGCTGAAGCTGCGTGTGGCCCACGGCGATGTGATGCAGTATATCCAGCGGACAGCCTTGTGTATAGAACCACTGATGGCGAAGAACAAGCTCGCCTTCTCTGTCAGCTGCCGTCCTGAGAGTATGATGGGCTGGATAGACACCGACAAGCTGGATAAGATTATCTATAACCTACTGTCGAATGCCGCTAAATATACTAACAAGGACGGACACGTACAACTGAAGGTGCGCACCAATGACACCTATGACCGTATAATTATTAAGGTGTCTGACGACGGCATCGGCATACCGAAGGACAAGCAGCACAACCTCTTCCGCCGCTACTACGATGGCGACTACCGTCGTATGCAGGCAATGGGTACAGGGTTGGGGCTGTCGCTGACGCGTGACCTTGTCTACCTGCATGGTGGCGACATCACCTGCGAGAGTGAGGAGGGTAAGGGAACGACGTTCACCGTCGTACTGCCTATCAACAAGGAATCGTTCTCGGCTTCACAGACCGACGAGACTGCGACCATCGACATCAATAGCGCCCGGAGTGCCATCCTTGACCTGGCCCTCCGCATGAAGAAAGCCGACGAGGAAACGGCTGAGGCGCCACTGACGGAGACACCACTCGACGAGGATGCCTACAAACTGCTCATTGTCGAGGACAATATCGAGTTGCTGCTACTTATGCAACAGCTGTTCAGTAAGCACTATCAGGTGCTCACTGCCCCGAACGGCGAGAAAGCGCTTGACATCGTCGCTAACAACGAGATAGACCTCATTGTCTCCGACGTGATGATGCCGGTCATGGACGGATACGAATTGACGCGCCGTATCAAGGGCGATGCCGCCACCAGTCGTCTGCCCATTATCCTGCTGACGGCGAAGACACAGTCCGAGGACCGCGAGGAGGCGCTCACCATCGGTGCCGACGACTATGTCACGAAACCCTTCAAGATGCGTGATCTTGAACTGCGTATCAACAATATCATCGAGAACCGTAAGCGTATACAGACGGAGTTCCGCAAGAAGAGTGTCGAAGAGACCGAGCAGGAGATAGCGGTGGCCGATCCCACCGTCGATCAGGAGTTCCTCAAACGTGCCATTGACTGTGTTCGTGGCCATCTGGACGATGGCGACTACGACCGCGACGCCTTCGCGGCCGATATGGGTGCCAGCGCTTCCACCTTATATAATAAGTTACGCTCGCTGACGGGTATGAACGTCAGCATCTTCATCCGCGACATCCGCTTGAAGGAGGCACGGCGCATCGCCCAGCAGCAGCCCGATATCCGCATCAGTGACCTCGCCTATCGAGTGGGTTTCCAGGATCCGAAGTACTTTGCCACGACATTCAAGAAGCAGTACGGCATCACACCTAAAGAGTTTCTCGACCTCAGAAAAGCTGAGACGGTTGAGCAAGAAAGCCCTCGTAGGCGTAAAACCAAAAAAAATGACGTCATTTGAAATAAATAGTAAGTAGTAAATCGTATAATTGTAAATAAATGATTACCTTTGCAGGCGGTAACCATTCACCAACAACAAAAATCTATGTCAAAACAGAAAAAGTTCATCCTTCAAGAGAGTGAGATTCCTACACAGTGGTACAACATTCAGGCTGACATGCCCAACAAGCCCATGCCGCCCATCCATCCCGCGACGAAGCAGCCGCTGGGCGTCGACGATTTGGCACACATCTTCCCACGTGAGTGCTGCGTACAGGAGCTTGACACCGAGCATCGCTGGATAGACATTCCTGAGGACGTCCTCGAGAAGTACAAGTACTATCGTTCTACGCCGCTTGTCCGTGCCTATGCACTCGAGGAGGCTCTGGGAACGCCTGCTCACATCTATTTCAAGAATGAGTCGACAAACCCGCTGGGCTCGCACAAAATCAACTCCGCTCTGCCGCAGTGCTACTACGCCAAGCAGGAGGGAACGACGAACGTCACCACCGAGACGGGTGCCGGACAGTGGGGCGCTGCCCTCTCGTACGCTGCCAAGATCTACGGACTTGACTGTGCCGTCTATCAGGTGAAGATTACCATGCAGCAGAAGCCCTACCGTTCCAGCATCATGCGCACCTTCGGTGCTGTCGTTGAGGGGTCACCCTCGATGTCGACGCGCGCCGGCAAGGACATCCTGACGAAGGACCCGACGCACAGCGGCTCTCTGGGCACCGCCATCAGCGAGGCCGTTGAGCTGGCCACCACCACGCCCAACTGTAAGTACACCCTGGGATCCGTGCTGAATCACGTCGGCCTGCACCAGACCATCATCGGTCTCGAGGCTGAGAAGCAGATGGAGATGGCTGGTGAGTATCCCGACATCGTCATCGGATGCTTCGGCGGCGGCTCGAACTTCGGTGGCATCTCCTTCCCCTTCATGCGTCATAACCTCCTCGACGGTAAGACGACAGAGTTCATCGCTGCCGAGCCCGACAGCTGCCCGAAGTTGACGCGTGGACAGTTCCGCTACGACTTCGGCGACGAGGCTGGCTACACGCCGCTGCTGCCTATGTACACCCTGGGCCACAACTTCAAGCCAAGCAACATCCACGCCGGTGGTCTGCGCTACCACGGTGCCGGCATGATCATCAGCCAGCTCATCAAGGACGGCCTGATGCACGGTGTCGACATCCCGCAGCTCGAGACCTTCGAGGCCGGTATGCTCTTCGCACGTACCGAGGGTATCATCCCTGCCCCCGAGAGCACCCATGCCATTGCCGCCACCATCCGCGAGGCTAAAAAATGTAAGGAGACAGGCGAGGCAAAGGTCATCCTGTTCAACCTCAGCGGTCACGGACTCATCGATATGCCGTCGTACGAGGCCTACATCAAGGGCGACCTGCAAAATTACACCGTTACTGACGAGATGATTGCCGAGAACCTGAAGGAACTTGACAAGTAAGCAACAGATACCCATCTGTGTCAAAAAACAAAAATCTTCAAAAATCTGACAAAAAACTAGCCTGTCGAAAGCCATTTTTGTTAGATTTTTGAAGATTTTTGTTTAAGTCAGCGTGTTATGGCATCCCCTCTCTTATAATAGCCCCATAAAAGATGTACAAAGACCTGTTCATAGACTTCGATGACACGCTCTACGACACCCACGGTAATGCGGTCATCGCCCTGCGCGAGCTCTTCGACCACTTCGGATGGGCTACTGCCTTCGATGATCCCCAGACGTTCTACGACCGTTACTGGGAGACGAACATCGACCTTTGGACACGCTATTCGAAGGGCGAGATAGAGCGAGACTACCTCATAGTAGAACGTTTCCGCAAGCCCCTGAGCTATGGTCGGGGGCTGGAGCCGACGGAAGACTACTGTCGACAGGTGAGCGACGTGTTCCTCGATTACTGTGCCACGAAGCCGGGCACCGTCGATGGCGCCCATGAACTCGTGGACTACCTCCGCCGACGGGGCTACCGCCTGCATATGTGCAGCAACGGCTTCCACGAGGTACAGTACCGCAAGATGCGCGCCAGCAGACTCGATACCTGCTTCGATACTGTCGTGCTCAGCGAGGATGCCGGAGCCAACAAACCCGCGCCAGCCTTTTTCGACTACGCCCTGCGTGTGACGGGAGCTGACGTGCCTACGACCCTGATGATTGGCGACAACTTCCAGACGGATATTCTCGGAGCCCAGCAGGCTGGCTTGGCGGTCATCTACTTTAATCGCTATCCCGAATACCCCGCTCCTTCGCCCGTCGACTACGAGGTAACGTCGCTCAGGGAAATCATGGAAATTTTGTGAAGAATTGAAGAGTTGAAGAATTGAAGAGACTGATAATGACGGCCGTGACGACGGCCATGACGCTACTGCCGCTGGCGGCACAGGAAATGAGCCGTCTGACAGACAGCCTGCAGTACAGGGCTGAGACGCAAGCCACCATCGCTGATTGTGACCATACTCCCCTGTGGCTCAACGCGAACCGCTACGGACTGAGTGCCGTGAAGGGGAGCTATGCCTATCTGCGCGGTGCCTTGCAGCGCCCTTTATCAGCTGACGACGGACGGCGGTGGGGCATCGGCTACGGAGCCGACGTGGCCGTGGCGACAGGAATGACGAGTACCTTGGTGGTGCAGCAAGCTTACATTGAGGCGCGCTGGCTGAAAGGTGTGCTCACCCTTGGCGCGAAGGAGCAACCCATGGAGCTGAAGAACCCGGAACTGAGCAGTGGCTCGCAGACGCTTGGCATCAATGCCCGTCCCGTACCCGCCGTACGGATGGCGCTTCCCGACTATTGGACGGTGCCTGGTACCAATGGGTGGATAGCCGTGAAGGGCCATGCTTCGTACGGCAAAACCACCGACGGTGGCTGGCAGAAGGACTTTACGGACGCGCAGACGCGGTACATCCAGGGCTCATGGCTACATACGAAGGCAGGCTATCTGCGTCTGGGACCGAAGAACATCACACTCGAGGCAGGCATTGAGATGGCCTGTCAGTTCGGCGGTGAGACCTATCATCTGGCGGGGCCTGCCGACGAAGCCGTCTACAAGAACGGCCAGAATATCAAGGCTTTCTGGAAAGCGCTCGTCCCCCTGGCAGGACAGGATGCCACAGACGATGTCTATACCAACGTTGAGGGTAACCACCTGGGTAGCTGGCTGATGCGCTTGAACATGGACTACGCGACATGGAACCTGGGTGTCTATGCCGATCATTTCTTCGAAGACCAGTCGTCAATGTTTTTCCTCGACAATGACGGATATGGCACTGGCGACGATTGGAACAAGACCACACGCAGCCGCTTCTTCCTCTACGACCTGAAGGATATGCTGCTGGGTGTGGAGCTGAGACTGAAGAATCATCACTGGCTCGACGATATTGTTGTGGAGTACCTCTATACAAAGTATCAGAGCGGTCCCGTCTATCACGACCATACTACAGCTATCAGCGAGCACATCAGCGGAAAGGATGATTACTACAACCACAGTCTGCAGACTGGTTGGCAGCATTGGGGCATGGTCATGGGTAACCCCCTCTACCGTTCGCCGCTTTACAATGACGATGCCACCATCCGCGTGAAGAACAACCGCTTCACGGCCTGGCATCTCGGACTTAGTGGTACGCCTGTCTCGCGGTTGCACTATCGGTTGCTGGCTACTTGGCAGCGCGGCTACGGCACGTACCACCTGTTGTTGCATGAGCCACAGGAGAATGTCAGTCTGATGGGCGAGGCGTCCTACCGTCTGACCCATAGCTGGCAGGTGAAGGCGGCTTTGGGCATGGACCATGGTAAACTGCTTGGCGACAACCTGGGCTGTCAGGTGACGCTAAGATGGGAGATGAAAAATTGAAAAATGGAGATGAGACGCAAGATAATAGCAATGACGATAGGTGTCGCAGCGATGACGTGTGTATCGTGTGACTTCGTAACGTCGGATAATGGCGACCTGGACGGACTGTGGCAGATGACGTTCATGGAGGACCTGCGAACGCAGCAAGTGACGGACGCCCGCGACAAGATGGTGGCGTGGGCCTTCCAGGGGACGCTGGTACAGATGAACTCGGAGCAGATTGAGGAGGTGACGGGTGAGTTCGCGTTGGAGGAACACAGCTTGAGAATATGGAACCTGAACCACTTTTCGCATGCCACGGGCGACACGCTGATGACGGACATGACCATCCTCCGCACCCTTGGCATCTATAGTCAGGAACCCTCGTTCCATGTGCTGGAGCTCAGCAAGAGCACCCTGCGACTGGAGAATGACAGCGTCAGAATAAGCTTTAGGAAATACTAGACCTTGCGGCCAAAGATAATCTTGAAGAACGTCAAACCGAGAATCTTGAAGTCGAGTGCCCACGAGCGGTGCTCCAGATACTCAAGATCCATCTCCAGACGTTTCAGCATCTTCTCCATTGTGTCTGTGTAGCCGTTGTAGAGCGTAGCCATCGACGTGATGCCTGGACGAATCTGGAAGAGGTACTGATAGCGCGTGTCGTGCAGCATAATCTGGTCTATGAAGAACTTGCGCTCAGGACGCGGGCCGACGAACGACATCTCACCCTTGAACACATTCCAGAACTGTGGCAGCTCGTCCAGATGGTGGGCACGCAGGAAACGGCCTGCCTTTGTCAGACGGTCGTCTTCCTCGGTGTCGCACAGGGCAGGACCTTTCTTTTCGGCGTCAACCACCATACTACGGAACTTGTAGATGTTGAACGGACGGCCAAAACGGCCGATGCGCTCCTGCTTGAAGATGACGGGGCCATTCTTCTCACGCTTGATGGCGATGTAACAGAACAGGAACAGCGGCGAGAAGATAATTAGACAGATGAGCGCCACGAAAAGGTCGAACACACGTTTTACGTTGCGTTCGAAGCCGTTCATTCCGTCGATAACATATCCACTGCTGTGAACCGTCATATATGTGTTTTTTCCTGTTTTTTACCTTTGTTTTATTATACTAACGACGATGTCGTCTTTTTATTGCAGAAGGAAAGTATTTTTTTTCAAAAAACTCCACCTTACCGCAAAACGGGTGCAAAGGTAATGAAAAAAAGACAAACGGCCAAATGTATTTCGTAATTTATCGTCTCAAGAGCGATATGTAGATGAAACGGCGTAGCTTGTTGGGCATATTTCGAACAGTGCTACGGTAGAAAATGTTCAGTATCATAGTACCCCATGAGATGAATCCCAACTGGTGGAGCTCACGTTGTAGCCTGATTTCTGACTGCGCATATTTCAGACCGCCCCGGCGTTGGAATGTATCATCGGACATACGGAAGTAGAGTAGCGACTTCTGTATGTTATGGAAATGGCTACCATACATCAACATACGTATCCATAGGTAGTAGTCCTCGAAGAGGTAGAAGTGCTGATAGCCGCCAGCCTGTTCGACGGCCTGACGTCGGAATACTACAGTGGGGTGATTCATCGGGTTGCGCTTGCGGGCGAACTTGACGATGTCCTCGTGGTCGCGTGGAGGCTTGCGCGAGGAAATGATGTTTGTCGGGATGTCCGTGAACTCGTCAATCCAACAGCCGCAGACGTCAGTGTCGGGATGCTGTTCCATCCACTCTATCTGTGTCTTGAAACGCTCAGGCTTAGCAATGTCGTCAGTATCCATGCGGGCTACAAGGTCGTAGGAACAGTGTCGCAGACCTTCGTTTAGTGCTCCACCAAGCCCATGACACTTAGATAGTTTGATGGTCTTTAGTTCGGTGTGCTCTTTCTGACAGCGCTCTATGACTTGTTCTAGTTTGTCGTCCATAGGCCCGTCTTGTACGAGAACGACCTCCGTTGGCGGCAGCGTTTGATTGAAAATGCTGTCGAGGCTCTGCTGGAGAAACTGCGGGTTCTCCCTATAGTAGACGGACATGAGGACTGTGAACTGCTTCATTATCGTGCTGTTAGGCGGTGGTTGTGCCTTTTGCGTGTGCAAAGGTACAACTTTTTTTTAAGAAGCAGTCCCTTTTTGATGGATTATTTCAGTTTGAAAAGCAGAATATCACCTGCATCGATGGTGAAAGACGACTTCATAGGCTCCTCAACAAGACTTTTCGTGATGCGGCGTGGTGTGTCGTTACGCCAGCCGATGGTAGCTTTCATTTTCCCGCGGTAGTTTTTGTTGACAAGGGCTAGGTAGGTATGGCCGTCCTTGGTGAACTGTGAGACGATACAACCGCGTTTGCCGCTGATTTTCAGTTTGTTCAGGTTAGGTGGCATCATCGTTTGGCGACGGGTGCCTTTATCTATGACGCCCAGATGGCCAATGCTGGTCACGCGTGCGCCATAGAACAGGCGCGCTACGGATTTCAATTCACTGTTCATGCGCTGCACCAATGCGTAGGTCTTCGTTTTCCGTCCTTTTCGGTCAATGGGACCATTATGGTAGTCGTTCTCGCGATCTGGGGATGGTGTCCAGTAGGTGAAGTACTGGATGCCCTGTGCGCCATAGGCTAAGTTGGTATACGCCTGAAGGCGCAGCGAACCAATGGTGGGCTGAGGATAGATGGCGTGAGGTACGGAGAGGATGAAGCCCCAGAAGGGTATGCCCTTAGACAGACTTTTCGTACGGATGGTCTCCAGATTGGCAAACCATCCGTCGCGTAGTCCGTCCTTCGTGACTGGATAGTAGTCGAACGACAGCTGGCGACACGAGGTGGCTGCGCCCTTTTCTAAATATTCGGCATAGGTGCGCGTCTTTGTATGTTGCAGTATCCAATCATCGTAGTTGGGGAGGAGATTGATGTAAAAGACATGGCTGTTGTCTACTTTTTTTATCTGGCAAATCTCCTTCTCAAGTGCGTCAATCTCAGCTTCCGATGGCTCATCCTGCAGGACGTAGCCGAAGAATCCCTGCTGGTCTTTCAGTATGGCAGCAGCCCGCTCTGGGGTGGCGTGCGTCTCAGGACAATGTCCTAGGATGCTGACGCCGTGACGATATGCCACTCGGCATGCCTCCGTCAATTCGCGTAGTGTAGCATAGCCGTAGAGGCTGACAGTGAAGCCACACTCGCTAAACGTCTTGAAATTCTCGTCGGTAGACTGGTCATTGGGAACACCCATATAGGCGATGATGGGCATCTCGCCGCCAGTAGCCCTCATTGGCAGGGATAGGCATAGTAAAAGAACGATGGAGTAAATATATTTCATCGGAATACGGACTTTTCACAGCATCATATAGAGTTGCTTATACTGTCTGATGATGTGCTGTGGGTCAAAACGCTGACAGACTGCTGTTCTGTCGACGGCGGCTCCTATGGTCTTAGCCACTTTGTCAACAAAGTCGCGGTTGTCACCATAGTGGTAGACGGCATAGCCGCGGATGCCATCGAGATAGTCGGCAATGCGCACCCTGTCGGACATAACCACCGGTGTTCCATGTACCATCGCCTCCAGGGTGACAAAGGAGAAAGCCTCATACTTGGAAGGAACCACGAGCAACGAGGCCTGGCGGTAGAGTAGCTGTAACTCTTCGCGGCTAAGGTGGTGATGGCGCGTGATGTCGGCCCTTTCGAAGGGCATATCGCCGTTTCCCACGCAGTGGATGTCGTATTGTCCTTCAGGCAAAGCAGACAACTGGCGGAAACCCTTTACATGGTCGTCGATCCTACCTACGAAGAGGATGCACCTCGGCTGGTGGATTACGTCAGGCAACGACAGACTATCCACAGTGTTGTTCCAGTGGGGAATCTGGACAACACGGTGGTGAAGAGCACTGAAGAAACGCGTATCCTCGTTGTTGATGGTTGTCACGGCATCGGCATAGCGCTGGATGGCGGGACGCATCTTCAGGTGGAAAAACAGACGACCAGCCAGCGGGTGTCCCAGATAGCAGAACGGGTGGAAGTGGGCTGTGTAGACCACTTTCTTACCCATACGGTGAGCCAAGCGCATGGCGTCAATCGTCCCTTGGGCAGTATAGCCATTGACGTGGACGATGTCAGCTTCGGCAATGAACGGCTCTAGGTCACTGTCACGGTAGGTGTAGTGCAGCAGGCGTGACGGCTGCTGGGGAATGTCGGTAACGGGCAACACACGGCAGTCTGCATCGTTGCTGAGCAGGTGTTCCAGTCCTCGGCAGTAGGTGTCGGTGCCCCCTGGCATATTCTGGCGTATCTGCAGAATCTTAATCATGACATTTTTTTATTGATGAGGAATGTGTGCATCTCGGGACGGCAATAGAAATACAAGCTCTTTAGGAACATGACGTACCGTTTGTAGCCCAGTAGACGGTATAGTAAACTGTAGAACCTTGCCAATTGACGGTGCTTCCCCTCTAAGTTGTCGATATTCCGTCGCGACACATTGTCAATCTTCTCCTTGATAAGCATACCCCGCCGACCGATGGCGTCGTGGAAGGTGCCTGCGCCAGTAGTGAAGGGTGAGTGATGAAGGGTGAGTCCATGATACAGCCTGCGGTGGAAGGCGGCGATAGGGTCGCCGTTGTCGTATGTAGCGTAGGTGTAGGGTTGGGTGATGAATGCGTCGAAAACGCTGGTATTGGCAATGATAGCATCACGGTAGATGTTGTTGATCAGTGCCAGGTCGTCGTACTCCTTTAAATTCTCAATGCGCTTGCGCTCAATGATGCCTTGCTTTAGCTTGCTGTAGTCATAGCCTGCAAAATGGACGAACACGAGTGGGTCGTCGCGCTGTGGGGTGTCGTCACTACGGAAGGTGACGTTTAGGGTACCTTCGTCATCCTGGCAGATCTGGCGCTCAAAGTAGTTCCAGGGTGCCAGGTTCATCCCCAACGACTGTAGGACACATAGCCGGTCAGCCAGCAGGGCAGGCATCCAGTCCATCCATTTCTGGTCAGTGAACTGTCCGACGGAGCGGTCGGCAAAAGCTTGGTCGCGCAGCCTCTCTTGCCACCATGCTACGACGCGGCACCCCCATTCATCATTCTTGATGCCACAGAACCCCAGGTTGAAAATGCCATTGACGTTCATGGCCCACTCAGGATGTTCCCCAGTAAAGTGCGTGTGGATGCCCACGACCTGTGGCGTTAACGTCATGCTATAGTTATCGAGAGCCTCGCTGATAGGTCGGATGCTCGAGAATACGTAGATGTCGGGATCGAAGTAGTAGGCCTTCTCGTAGCCGTCGGCGAAGACATGGTCGAAGCAGAAAGGCTTGATGGCTGTACAGAACTCCGTGAGGTCGTATTTGAACGCCATATCCGTCCATTGCTCTAAAGTCAGTCCGCTAAGTACGTCCTTGGCGATGACAACCTCTGCAGGCAGGGCGGGAGACGCCCCGCCAAACTCGTCGGCGACATAGATGCGGAAGTCAGTCGTGGGGTTATGCTGACGTAGCGACTGACCTAAAATCTGGGCCAGCCCGATATAGTTTTTGGCAACGATGGTAAAAGCACACTCTTTCATAGTTGGTATTAAAAGCTTCTGTAACGGTTCTTGGCTTGGATGAACGACCAGACCGAAAGGGGACGGACGGCGTTCATCTCCCGGTAGTGACGGATGCTGTTGATGACCATTTGTCGGATGCTTATCATTTTGTGCGACAGTGTCTGACGACTCATGTCTGTGGAGCCGAGCACGTTGTGGCTGTGTTGACGGTATTTCACCAACGGTTCGTCGATGAAGTCAACGATGCCCCCCTGGGCCACGATGGACAGACATAGCCAGGCATCGTGCATGATAGCTTTGTCGTAGGGACGCCGGATGCACATCTTGGCCTGATGGTTGAACAGTGCCGTGCAGCCAGTGACGGTGTTTGTGGCAGCATAGTCTTCGAACGTCTTGATGGCTGCCATCTTAATATGTTGGTTTCTGACGAACGAGGTATCTGTGACGTTCAACTGTGCATCAGTCAGCATGAGGTCGCAATGGACGAGTATCGGAGTGTCAGGCGACAGGTGTTCCAGCGTCCTAAGCCGGAGGAAAGTCTTCTCTGTCTTCTCCGGCAGCCATACGTCGTCCTGGTCGCAGAACATATAGTAAAGTGCGTCGACCGCCTCCATCATACTAAAGAAGTTGCGACAGGCACCACCTTGCGGCGCGTAGTCCAAAAGGGTAATCTGGTGGGGATGGTCGGCGGCGTAGGCTTTGAGTACGTCTATCGTCCCGTCAGTCGAACCATCGTCATGGATATACAGATGCCAGTCGGTGAACGTCTGGCATAGCAGGGAGTCGAGCTGCTCCCTGACATATCTGGCACCGTTGTATGTTGCCATCAGTATGGCTATCTGGCTCTCACATTTCATATTTTCGTCAGTTTATATCTATAACCACTGATGACACCCCTTATCAGGGCCATCAGACGCCCCAGCTTGTCGGGCTCAGCCAGGATGATCCGGAAGAACTTCCTGCGGATAATCTCGTTGAACAGGTAATCTTTGTCTGTCCTCGTCATCAACGGCCGGTGTTTCCTGTAGCAGATGATGTGAGAGCGGGTCATGTTATATGTCCTGAGACGGTCGTAGTTGGGCGTAAACAGACGGAATGGCCCTAGAAGCTGGGGGTAGCCCAGTGAGTGATCCAGACGGTGGCGGGTGAGACATACAGTCTGGAAGCCGTGTTCCTGGGCGCTCAAGGCTATGTCGTGGTCAAGGGCGTCCAACGGGAATGCGCTTTCGTCGACACCGCCGATGCTCCGCAGGATAGTCGTGGGGATGACAGTGCCGGAGTTGATGAATAGGCGTCTATCCTGGATCTCATTTTTTATCTGGAAATTGTCGCAGCCGTTGACATAGGGCGTGAACACCATACACTTGCCTTGCGTCAGCAGTGCCTCTATGTCGTTTCTGTATGATGGGAAATCGTTCCAGCGGCTGTCGTCATCCATCAGCAGGATGGCATCGAATCCTTCTTGTTCTGCCAACCGCCATGCGTAGTTGACGGCAGGCGCTATCAGCGTGTTTTTACCTGTCCAATGGTAGTCGATATGTGGTTCTTGGAACCACTCCTGATGGCTGTCGGCACTGTTGTCCCACACCACCAGCCTGTCCAGGTGGGGTGCATACAGACTGATGTTGCGTAGTGTCTGGTCCTTGTCAGAATTGTACAGGGTGACAACCCCCAACATTTTTATCTTCTCCATACACCTGTCGCTGTTCCTTTGAGGATTTTGTTAAACTGAATGATGTTGACGATGATGCCTGGCAGGTTACAGAAGCACATGACTGCCATGAACCAGATGATGTTGTGAGTCAGAAGACTGACCAGCCATGCCAGCGGGATGAAGACGATGGCAGAGACGGTCATGTACAACTGCATACGCAAGGCTCCGATGCCGTTCAGGAAGTAAGAGTATCGCATACTGAGCACTAGCAGGAAGACATAGAGTGCCATCATGGCCGTCATGGCGAAGGAAACGTCGCATTTGTCGCCAATCCACAAGTCATAGACCAGTGGCGAGAACACTGTCATCAGCACCAGTATGAGGAAGATGAGGATTGTCAGCGTGTTCATTTTCTTTCCAGCTTTCTCTATCCATACCATGTCGCCGCGTTCGTAGGCATCAGTGGTGGCGTTCCAAAAAGGCATACAAATCACCGTGAAGAACACGACGACCAGACTCATGTAGCGGTAGGCAATCTGATAGGGCGTCACCATCTCAGGAGTGAAAAACTGAGAGATGAGGATGTTGGCCGTCATGAATTGTATGATGCCTGCTATCTGTAACCAGAAGAACTTGATGCCGAGGTTGCCGAGCTGGAGGGCTGCCCGCAGGTTAACGTTCTTCCATGTCGGACGCAGTTCCGTGAACCGTATGTAGAAGGTGTAGGGGTAGGCCACCAGATAGACGAGCAATGGTGCAGCGGTGTTTACTGCGATGATGAGCAGAAATGTTGCATTCCCGTTGATATAGAGTAGCCATGTGCCTATTAGTGCCAGTGTCTGTCCTAGTGCCACGATAAGGTTGCTGACGGCAGGCAGTTGCATACCCATATAGACGTTGCTAATGAACTTCAGTACGAACGTACAACAGATAATGCTTACGGCACAAAGCAGCGCCACACGTAGTTCGGGAATAATGACAGGATCGACGTTGAGGAATGTGTAGACATCACCAAACCATACAATCAGGGCGAGTATGAGGAATGTCGGAATGACGATACATACAAGCATCGCCATGGTCGAACTGACTGCCTGTCGAGAGGCGTTATTGTCGTTGTGAGCCTTGCAGGTAGCCAGACGGTTGCGCAGACCGTTGCCCAAGCCAATGTCCATCTGGTCAATCCATACCAGCATACTGCTGATGGTTAGCCATACACCATTCTTGTAGGCTCCCAGACACTGAAGGGTCAACGGTACCATTACCAGCACAACGAGCGCACTCCATCCCTTGATAAAGAAGGATAGTAGCACATTCTTGATGAGAAGGCTTGTCCGTCGGGTATGTGTGTCGTTGGCTATCAGTGTCATAGGAATCCAAATTGGTTAACCTTACATCCATAAAGGAAAATGTACATCGCCACGAGAAAGGGCCATACCTTGCCAAGCCACATGGGTTTTACCGTATAGATGACGGAGGCGAACATGATGATCTCCGTTATCTCGAACAGTTCGGACATTCGGACGGCAAAGACCGACATTGTTGAGAGTCCGAACCAGCAGAATAGGCCAAGAGCCTCGCATACCAGTACCAGATTAAAACACTTCATGTGTTCGTAGATTAGGTCGTAGTAGTAGAGAACATATAAGAACGTGACGATGCGTAGCAGGGGGATGGGATGTATGACAAGAATGTCTGGGTGATCGCCGTTCGAGATGGCAAGCTCGTAGAGCGCCATCTTTGCTTCTATGTATGGTATCGGGATGGTGGTGATGGGGTTCACCTTGAGAATCCAGAACAACACGCCTAAGAGAATCAGCACTACCATGCCCACCTTCCATTTGGCGTCCATGCGCTTCTGGGGGGTTACCAAAAGTGGGATAATCAAGGCGGCTGCCGTATGGTGTAAGGAGATGGCTACCAACCAAAACGCCACCCAATGCCACCATTTCTTACCCTCAAGTCTGAGAAGATAGCAGTACATTCCGATTGATAGTGCAGCTGCTATTCGCATCTGCTCGCAGTCGTGCAACTGGAAGAAATTGCCGAGATAAACGGGGATGGCCAAAAAGAAAATGGCCGGTGGCACCATTTTCGACAGCGAATAGATCTTCAGTGGGATGGAGATAAGGGCATAGAGCCAGATGACCCAGCGGATGGTTCCCCCCATCTTGTTGAACAGCTCGCAGACCCAAAGAAAGGTCGGTTCTACTGACAGTTGGTTCTTTAAGGAATCGTAGTCGTAGAAGATGTTCACGTAGACATTGTAGTCACTGACATTGGTTCCTGGACGGGTGCCCGAGATGACAACCATCAGCAAGATGACGCCCCAAACTATATACTTATAATAGTGTTGAGGCAAGTAGTCCTCTATCATGGAAAAAGCATAACAGAGGACCATCAGTGAGAAAATGCATACGATAATCATCTATGCCGTCTGTTCGTCTTTGGCTACATTATTTTTTGCCAGCAGCCAGCCGGTCAACACAAAGAAAGCCAACAGCATCATGGCAATGGATATAATCATGCGCTTGGGACCTGCTGGTTTGATGGGCATGGAGGCACTCTCGATGACTGTGAAGGCTGGCGTCGCCTCCTGAAGCTTGGCCGTTGCAGCCTGCAGCTGGGTGTTCATGGCGGTGTATACGTTGTACTTTGCCTGCATGTCGTTCTCTAGGCTCTCCTGATGTGCCTGATAGGTTGTTAGAATGGTGCTGGTGTGGGCGTCAGAATATGCAGCGTAGGCTTTCAAGGCCTTGTCGTACTCCACTTTGCTCTCCTGAGCCAGCTTCTCGTAATAAGCCACATCAATGCGGGCCTTGTTGGTGCGGTAGGCTATGATGAACTCCTGCAGCTTCTTGCACGTGGCGTCGGCCATGATGGCACAGACGCGTGGATCTTGGTCGGTGACGGTGATGGAGACAACATCAGTCTTTTTGTCGACTACACATTTGATATTGCTCTGTACGTAGCTGAAGATGTCTTTTTGACGTTTCGAGAGTTCAAAGACCGACAAGGTTTCCTTTCCATTATATGTGTCAGGTGGCGTGGGCTTGATCCACTCACTGATGGTGTTTAATAGTATGCCCCACCACGCACTCTTCTGTTTGTCGCGCAGGTAGACGTAGTACTCGCAGTTGATGTCCTTGTCGCGCGTGGTCACAGGAACGCTCATCAATTCTGCAACGAAATCCTGTGAGCCGATGACGTCAGGATAGATCTCGGCCGAGATGGCATCCTCTCCCGTCATCTTGGCTAGCGAGCCTGCCAGTCCTATTGACGAGGCCAGCGAGCCCAGTGACCCAGACATTGATGGACCAGTGGATTCGGGTGCCAGACAGACTGTGCATCTGTAGTATCGTGGTATGCACACCATCAGCAGATAGGTGGCGATGAGCACAATTGGCAATACGTAATAGTACTTCTTCCTGTGCGGCCAAAGTGTATGTATCAAAGCCACGAAATCAAGGGGTTTCTTTGTCGTTTCTTCCATCTTCTCAAATTACTTAATCAAGTTCGCAATGGTGGCAATCATCGTGGCTATAGAGGCGGTGCTGGTGCCTATCGACAGCCATTCTGTCAGACCGAGGCCGCGCCGACGGGCTTTCGTGGGTACCACAATCTGACAACCTGGGGCAGGTTTGTGCTTACGGTCGGCCTTCGCCACCATGCCGTTCATGTAGATGATGATGGTCTGGCTGCGCTTACCTGTCGAGCTGACGCCACCGGCCAAGTCCAGATAGTAATCGGCATTTTTGCCGGCCTTGTAGCGGACGGTGTTCGGATAGAGTACCTCACCGTTGATGCTGACGGTACTGGTGTAGCGCGGTACGACGATGCGGTCTCCCTCACGCAGAAACGGGTCGTCGTCGCTGCCGGGGTTCGCCAGTGCCTTGTCGAGCTCGATGGCTACGGGGAAGGTGGTCATCGTCAGTAGTTTCTTTACGTCGATAGAGTCGTTGCCAGAGTTACGCTGTGCCGTGCGGAGCATGGTCTCCATCTGCTCACGCTCTTCCTGCGTCATCTGTCTCATCAGCTTAGCACCCTCAGGATAGGCGCGGGCGGTAAGTCCGCCAGCCTGCTTAATGATCTCGCTGAGGCGTTGGCGGCTGTTTGTCAGCGTATAGTTGCCCTTGAACTGCACTTCGCCCTCGATAGTCACGTTCTGCTGCTCGTTGTACTTCGGGCTGCGGCGAACGTAGATCTCGTCGTAGGGCTGCAGGGTGAAGGTGTTGCCTTCCTGAATCTTGTAGTCCTTGTCGATGCTGAAGCTGTAGGTGAACGCCAGGGTGTCACTGGCTTCCGTGGCCTCCGGGTCTATGATGCGACGCGCCACGTCGACCTTAGCCAGCGAGGCGGCGTTCGTCAGGCCGCCAGCCTGCAGGATTGCGTCCTCAACGGTCTGGTTGGCGGCGTAGCGGTAGGTGCCGGGGTAGGGCACCTCGCCGTGGATGGTGATAATCTTGTCAATCTCCTGCTCCTCGTTGCTGGCAATGTAGAGTACGTCCTCGTTCTTGATGGGAACATCGGGTGTCGTGCCCTCAAGGATGCCATTGATGTCTACGCTCACAACTTCCAGCGAACGGTCTGTCCGTGTGCGGTGCATCACTGCATGCTGACCGATGGCCTCTTCCGTCAGTCCGCCGGCAGCCTCCACAAGGGCCTTGACGGTGTTGATGCTACCGCCTACCTGGTACATACCGGGACGGAAGACGGCACCGATGACCTGTACCATGTTCTGGTAACGCACAATGGTGGAGTCTACGGTAATGGAGTCCTCGTCCATCAGACGGAAGTCGTTGGTGTCAAACTCGCCCACGCTGAACACGGAGTACTGGCTTCCTGCCTTACGGTTCACGCGGATGGCCTGGGTGTAGGCATCGCCGGTGAAGCCGCCGGCATAGCGCAGCAGCGTGGCTGCACTCTCCGTCTTCTTCATCTCGTAGTACATCGGGCGTTTCACCTTACCGGTAATACACACTAGTGACTCGTAGGGACCGACGGTGATGATGTCGTTGTCCTGCAGGCGCACGTCACCCGTCAACTGGCCGTTGAGCAGGAAGGCATATACGTCGACGCTCGATATCTGGCGTCCACCGCGGAACACCTTGATGTTACGCAGCGTACCGATGTCGTTCGGGCCACCAGCCATGTATAGGGCATTATAGACGGTGGCAAAAGCCGACATCGTAAACGTGCCGGGCATCTTCACCTCGCCTGTCACACTCACCGTGATGGTGCGTGTCTGACCTAGTGTCAGGTCAATGCTCGACCCCTGATAGCGCGGACCGATGGTCTGGCGCAGGCGTTGCTTCGCCTGGCTCACGCTGAGACCGCCGAGCTGGATGACGCCGATGCCCTCGATGGTGATGGTACCGTCGGGCGAGATGGTCTCGGTGACACTCTCCTGCGAGGCGCCCCATATGTCTACGTTTACGACGTCGCCAGGGCCCAGACGGTAGTTCTGTGGCGTGGCAATGTTCATCGAACTCTCAAACGTCATGTTCTTGTTGTTGAACACGTCATGACCGAAAATCTTACGGCCTTTTTCCTTCTCCTCCTCCACGAAATACTTCAGCGAGTCGGGCATCATGAAGTCCATGGCGTCGTCCATCTTCATGAATTCCTCGTCCTCCTCGTCGTACGTGTTCTGCTTCGTCTTCGGACGACCGTCCTTCATTCGGTACTTCGAGGCGTTACGCTTCTCGCGCTCCTTATCCTCAACACGCTTCTCGCCGTTCTGCTGGCGCATACGTGTCTTCACGTCCTTTGAGCCGGCAGTGATGTCGTCGGCTCCCAAGGCGCCGTTCTTTATCTGGCGCTGGTACTTCTTCTGGATACGCCGTATCTGTTCTATCGTCACACCACGCTGCATCAGCTGCGTCACAATCTGCTGACGGGAGACACCGCGCGAGTTCTGTTCAATGACGAAGTCCATGATCTGGTTGTCAGTCATGCCCGACTGCGCCATAGCCAATGTGCAGCAGAGCATGATGTATAGGAAAGCAGTAACAATTCGTTTCATCGATCCTTTATCTATTATCTGTTATCTATTATCTCTTATCTATTACAAACTCAAAAATCCCGATTTTATTGCCCTTGCGAGCATAAAACGCGGCAAAGGTATAAAAAAAACATGAAAAAACCGTTCCCGCCAGCAAATTTCTCGCTTCTTGTTTCTCAATTCTCGTTTTTTTCATTACCTTTGCACCCACTATCACTGGGGTTGACTGGATTTGACGGCAAGCCGAGATGGTACGTAAGCACGCGGAGGCTCGTTGGCTACCTCCTAAAACTGAGTGAACACAAATTTAATTGGCAACACAAGGTATGCTCTCGCTGCCTAATCGAAGTACAGTAGATTACTGGCTTTATTCTCTTACAAGGTGAGAGAACGAGACGTCGCTCCAAGGATGTTGTTCCGAATCCGAAGATCAAGCGGCGCAGGTTAAATCGGAAATAGTCCGTCAGGGCTCCGACTGACGGATGAAATTTAGGAGATAAGGCAGTTGTTGGTGGTCCAGGTCTTGCTGCTGCTCGAAAACCGAAGTCTGGAATAAGCGTGTAGAAAGCGTATGGTTTCCTTGTGCGGACGAGGGTTCGACTCCCTCCAGCTCCACTAATAATTAAACAAAAATCTTCAAAAATCTAACAATAATGCCTTTCGATGGGCTTGTTTTTGTCAGATTTTTGAAGATTTTTGTTTTTGACACTTTCTATAATTATTCGTCAGTCTTCTTTCCGAACTCCGGGTCAATCTTCAGCTGCGACGAGACGATGTAGGTCAGCGAGCAGGCAGCCATGACGATGAGGAAGAACACGGGATAGCCAACGCTCTCCTGCAGGGCACCGGCAAACATTCCGGGAATCATCATCGACAGCGCCATGAAGGCGGTACACAGGGCGTAGTGCGATGTCTTGTGCTCGCCCTGACTATAATATATAAGGTATAGCATATAGGCAGAGAAGCCGAATCCGTAGCCGAACTGCTCCAGGAAGACGCAGATATTGACCACAAGCAGGCTGCTGGGCAGGGCGTAGGCCAGGTAGACGTAGACGAGGTCGGGCAGGGTGATGGCACAGACCATCGGCCACAGCCAGCGCTTCAGACCATCGCGGCTGGCGACGATGCCGCCGAGGATGCCGCCCAGCGTCAGACCAATCATGCCGACGGTACCCTGTACCAGACCGTACTCTGCCGGTGACAGTCCCAGACCGCCGTTGGCCTGCGAGTCGATGAGGAACAGGGCACTAACCTTGGCCAGCAGTCCTTCGGGCATACGGTAGAAAAGCATGAAGCAGATGCCGGCGATGACCTGTGGCTTCTGGAAGAACGTGATGAACGTGCGTACGAAGCCGCGCCAGATTTCTGTACCTGTCTGTCCTGCCGTCGGGTGGTCCTCTGCGGGGCGCGGCAGGATGTAGTTGTGCCACAGCCAGAAGGCGATGAACAGTCCCGCCATCAGGTAGAACATGAGGCTCCATGAGTAGCGCACGTTACGCGTCAGCACCTCGAGGTTACCGGCCAGCATGACGAGCAGTCCTTGTCCGAAGATGGTGGCAATACGATAGAACGTTGAGCGGATGCCCACGAAGTATGCCTGTTCGTGGCTGTCCAGACCGAGCATATAGAACCCGTCGGCGGCGATGTCGTGGGTGGCGCTCGAGAAGGCCATGAGCCAGAAGAAGCAGAGCGAACCCGTCAGCCAGAACGGCCCGGGGATGGTGAAGGCCACGCCGCCGAGGGCGGCACCGATGAGCAACTGCATGGCCACAATCCACCAGCGCTTGGTCTTGATGAGGTCCACGAACGGGCTCCACAGGGGTTTGATGACCCACGGCAGGTAGAGCCAGGAGGTGTACAGGGTGATGTCGGCGTTCGACAGTCCGAGCCTTTTGTACATGATGAGCGAGATGGTCATCACGGCCACATAGGGTAGGGCCTCGGCGAAATAGAGTGTGGGCACCCATGCCCAGGGGGACTTTTTTAGCATATAATTACAAATTGATAATGGACTATTGAAAATTAATCGTACAGGCGGTGGATCTCGGCGTTACGGTAGTAGAACAGCAGGATCTCGTCGTAAGGCTTGCCCTGCTCTCCCATGACGGCGGCGCCAATCTGGCACAGGCCTACGCCGTGGCCCCAGCCGTGGCCGTTCAGGATGAAGGAAGTCTCTTTCCTTTTTCCTTTCTCCTCTATCCTCTTCTCTACGTCGAAGGCAGAGCTGTAGAGGTGGGTCTCGCTGAGTGTGCGGCGTATCTCGAGCTCCTTGCCGATGGTGAACGAGCGCTTCGTACCGACAATCTGCAGCTTCCAAATGCGGCCGCTCTTGCCACGTTCCAGTGGTACGAGGTCTACGATGTCGCCGAGGTCGAGCTTCAGCTTGCGGCTGACGAGCTCCGTCAGCTCCTTGCGGCTGTAACTGACCGTCCATGTGTAGAAGTCGGGTGTCTCTTGGTCGTAGTCGTTGAGCACCTGTTGCAGGATGTGGCGATCGTGGGTGTTACACCACGGGTCGTCCACTGACACGAGGTAGGGTTTCGGCGTGTCTTCCCAGCAGTACTGGAACTCCTCCGTCCTGCCGCCGCAGCACTTCGAGAAACGGGCGTCACAGATTTCGCCGTCGTACGTCAGTATCTGTCCGCGCGTCTGGCGGATGGCCTCGACCACCGACGGGTTGTCGGCATTGGTGATGCCTTGGTAGCGCTGACAGTGGTCGTCGGCGCAGACGTCGAAGATGGTATGGTCCTCGCGGTCGTACCAACGTATCAGCTCGTCGTCCTTCTTCGTGAACGAGAAGAAATTGTCCGTGCTGCCCTCGCTCATCCGGCGGCGCTTCTCTATCTGTGCCAGCAGCCATGAACGGCTGATGACGGCATGGGCTTTGAGCAGTTCGAGCGACGACGTGGCAGCCATCTCGCTGGAGATGACACTCGTCAGGTAACGCTCTACGGGCAGTTCGTTGATGGCGGTTATCTGGTCGCTCTCCACGACCAGTCGCAGCGATCCGTTGAAAGTCTGCGTCTGCTTGCGTTCCCAGTGGAAGTTGACGCCGATGGTGACGTCGCGCAACGAGAACGATGCGTCCTGCTGCTGTGGTGTGAACAACAGCTCGCGGTACTGCTGGCCGTGCCAGAGGATGGCCCCCTCGCTGAACTCTACCACCTGGTCGCCTGTGATGGCGGCACCCTTGGCGGTATAGGGGGCGTTCAGCGTGAAGACAATCTGTTGTCCGCTGACGATGCCGACGCTAACCTGCGGCTCCTTGCGTCCGAAGAACTGTGGCTCCTGACGGCTGCGCACCTTCGTCAGCGGTGTGTCCTTCATCCGTTGGACGACGTCGCTAAACGTTGCCTCGCTCAGGGCCACCTCACGCATGATGTTGATGGCCAGCTCCGGCGTCAGCCTACGGAAGTCTTCCTCGCGCGGCGTAATCATCAGCCCCGCCATGTCCAAGGCTCCCGGCGACACGATGAACTGGTCGTCGCCCTCGGCGGTGTAGCAGTCGGGACGGTGCTTATCGCGGGGGATGACCACGAGCAGGTACTCGCCGTCGTGACGCCATCCCAGGATGTTCATCATCGGCTCTGTCTCGTCCTCGCGCTGCGGCAGGGCAGCATAGAGATGACGGAACAGACGGTCACCGGCATCCTTGGTGGTGCTGCGTATGAGCAGAGCCGGACAAGGATAGTCGGCAATGATGGAGATGTCGGCATCGTCCGAGAGGCGTACCACCGGTGTCAGGTCGCGCGACAGGCGCTGCCACGACTTCTGTAGTGGTACGATGCCGCTGGTGCCGGCCTGCAGGTGGGAGTGGTCGGGTGCCGACGCCCCACATTTCGGGCCGTTATAGAATACCAGCAGGTCGGGGAAGTCGGTCAGCAGACGGTACATCTCGCCGATCATGTCCTTGATGGCCTGCGGGCGGTGTTTCAGTGAGGGGATGGTGAAGTGCATGGGCAGGATGGGGTAGGGGTTGACGAGCAACTCCCACTTTCCGTCGACGATGCGCTTCATCTGCTCCTTCGGACGGTTCTCACCGCAGAGGAAGCAGGGCCGCTCGCCCAGCGTCTTGCTGTCCATCTTCGCTCCCGTCGAGACGATGCGTGCGGGATTCCACTGGGCCACGATGGTCGAGGCACCGATGGGCAGCTCGCGCGTCTCTACACGGCGCAGCTCACGATAGCGGCGGCGTGCGTCGTCCCAGCGGTCCAGCTGCAGGTCGAAGAAGCGCTGCAGCGGCGACTCGTCGAGCTGGTCGCTGTGGCTGCTGTTCATCTGCTGTCGCGCCCGTATCTCCAGGGTGCGTAGCCGGTCTTTGTAGAGGTTGTTTGCGTTGACCTTCTCCACGCTGAGTGCGGCGTCGCTGTTGCCTCCCCAGCGCCGACAGAGGTACAGCTCGTCGTAGATGCGGCCTATGCGGTAGTGACGCGAGAAGGCCAGTCCGAGGGCATAGTCCTCGCCATAGCTGGTGTTGGGGAACTGTATCTGTCGCAGGACGGGCGTGAAGAACGCTCTCGGCGCTCCCAGTCCGTTGATGCGCAGGGCGTTGTTCGGTCCGTTCTCGTCGGTCCACTCACGGTGGTCGATGAGTCCCGGCGGCAGGGTGCTCAGCTCGAAGTCGCACATCCGGTAGCTGCCGATGACCATCGCCGCCTTCTGCTTGCGGAAGGTGTCGACCACCTGCTGCAGGGTGTTTGGCGACGAGTAGAGGTCGTCGCTGTCCAGCTGGACGGCGAAGCGTCCGCAGCGCACGTCGTTGATGGCCTCGTTCCAACAGCCGCCGATGCCGAGGTCGGTGCGCTCGGGGACAATGACGTGGAGCTGGCTGTCACTCGGTGACAGCATACGTGACGAGGCCAAGGCGGACAGAATATCGCTGGTGCCGTCGGTAGAGTGGTTGTCGACGACAATGACGTTGAACGGGAATGTCGTCTGCTGCTCCAGGGCACTGTTCACCGCGTCGGCAATGGTCTTTGCGCGGTTGAAGACGGGGATGACGACCGTCGCCTCGACGGGAAACTCCTGTTCGTTGAAGTCTACCGTGTGGGCGTTCGACGGGTCTATGCGTGCGCCGATGGCCTCAAGGTGTGCCGTGGCGGCGTGTTCCATTTCTATCTGTACGTCGCGGTTGCGCGGGTTGACGTAGTCGAACTGCTTGACGCCCGAGGCGCGGTTGTCGAGCTCCACCTCGCTGTAGAGCACCTCGTTTAGGTGCAGCAGTTGCCCCTGACGGCTGAGGAACAGCCGGAGAGCGTAGAGGCCGGCATACTGGTAGTCGGGCTCACCGTCCTGGAGTGCGAAGGTGTGCAACAGACTGGTACGGATGAGTAGTAGCGAGCCGAAGTCGAAGTCGTCGCGCACGCTGCCCAGCTGGTAGTCGATGGCGGGGTGGCCGCTACGGTCGGCATAGACCATGGCGGCACCGGAGTCGCAAGCCACACGTAGCATCCGCTCCAGGGCACCCTTTCCGATGGTCACGGGTGCCGGCTTGGTGAAGAGTAGCGTGTACTCGGCACGGGCCTGCTCAGCTATCTGCATGACGGCCTGGCTGCTGGTCATGCCGGCCGTCCAGAAGATGTCCCTCACGACCTTGCTGGCCTCCAGCTGTGCCACGGTGGGTGCCATCAGCTGCCGGTCGATGTCGGGAAGGAAACAGTCAATCTTTTCTCTCATAACTGCAAAAGTTTCCTGCAAAGGTACACCTTTTTTTTGGAATAACGAAAAAAAATAGTACCTTTGCACCAAAATTATACAAGTTCAAGCGATGGACGAGGGGAAACGCGTGCTTATGGGAATGACGACGGCCGCCCTGAAAGAGGTGGCGCAGTCGTTGGGAATGCCGGCCTTTACGGGCGGCCAGATAGCGCGTTGGCTATACCAGCAGCACGTCACCAACATCGACGAGATGACGAACATCTCGAAGCAGAACCGTGAGCGTCTGAAGGCCAGCTACACCGTCGGGGCGATGGCTCCCGTTGACTGCCAGCGCTCGAAGGACGGCACGGTGAAGTACCTGTTCCCGGTGCGTTGCGACTCAGTCGCAACAAACGATGAAGGCAAGTTCGTCGAGACGGTCTTCATCCCCGACGGCGACCGCGGCACGCTCTGTGTGTCCTGTCAGGTGGGGTGCAAGATGAATTGCCTGTTCTGTCAGACGGGTAAGCAGGGCTGGCATGGCAACCTCACCGTGGGCGACATCCTGAACCAGATCTACTCGTTGCCCGAGCGCGACCTCCTGACGAACGTCGTCTTCATGGGACAGGGTGAGCCGATGGACAACCTCGACGCCGTGCTGCAGGCCACCGAGCGCCTGACGGCCGACGACGGCTATCAGTGGAGTCCCAAGCGCATCACCGTCAGCTCCGTCGGCATCCGCGGCAAGCTGAAGCGCTTCCTCGACGAGAGCCAGTGCCATGTGGCCATCTCCATGCACACACCGCAGCACGAGCAGCGCTTACGGCTGATGCCCGCCGAGGGACAGATGACCATCGAGGAGGTGGTGGCGCTGCTCCGCGAGTACGACTTCACCCACCAGCGCCGCTGCTCGTTCGAGTACATCTGCTTCAGCGGACTGAACGACACACTGGCCCATGCCCGCGACATCGTTCGGCTGGTGGAGGGGCTGGAGTGCCGTGTCAACCTGATCCGCTTCCACGCCATCCCGGACGTCGACCTCCCCAGCGCCGACGAGCAGCGCATGGAGCGTATGCGCGACTTCCTCACAGCCCGCGGTGTCTTCACGACCATCCGTGCCAGCCGCGGCGAGGACATCTTTGCCGCCTGCGGCCTGCTATCGACAGCAAGACAACAAGAACCCAAAACGACATAACGTTATAACGTAATAACGAAAAAAACAACTATGGAACAAGACAAAAAGATTCGCGTAGCCATTACGCACGGCGACACCAACGGTGTCGGATATGAAATCATCCTCAAGGCGTTCGAAGATCCGGCGATGCTGGAACTGTGTACACCTATTATATATGGTGCGCCCAATGTGGCTGCCTACTACCGTAAGGCTTTCGAGATGCAGCTGCAGTTTCATAACATTACCGAGGCCGGCGAGGCCAAGGACGGGCGGCTGAACCTGCTGGCTGTTACCGACGACGAGGTGAAGATGGATGTGGGACAGCAGACGCCCGAGTCGGAGGAGGCTGCCCGCAAGGCCGTGGAGCGTGCCAAGGCCGACGTGGAGGCTGGCCTGGCCGATGTCCTCGTCACCGCTCCTGCCGCTGCCAACAACAACCTCGGCCGTGACCCGCAGGCACTCTCGATGCTCGTCAACGATGACCTCCGCGTGGCATTGGTCACGAAGAACGTGGCCATCAAGGACGTGGCCGAGGCCATCACGAAGCAGAAGATTGTCGAGAAAGCCACGGCACTGCACAACTGTCTGCACCGCGACATGAGCATCTCCTCGCCGCGCATTGCCGTGCTGGCCCTGAACCCCCATGCTGGTGCCGGCGGTCTGCTGGGCGACGAGGAGCAGGAGATTATCAAGCCTGCCATCGACGAGCTGGAACAGGCTGGCATCCAGGCCTTTGGCCCCTATGCTGCCGACATGTTCTTCAGCGACGATAGCTTCGTCCAGTTCGATGCTGTCCTGGCCATGTACTACGACCAGGGTATGTCGCCCTTCAAGGCGCTGGCGCCTGACTGCGGCGTGCGCTATCTTGCCGGTCTGCCCATCATTGTCACCGCCCCCGACCACGGTTCCTGCTTCGACATTGCCGGACAGGGGAAGGCCGACGCTACGGCCATGCGCAACGCCATCTACCTGGCTATCGACGCCGTCCGCAGCCGTCGCAACTTCGACGAACCTCTGAAGAACCCTCTGCCGAAGCTCTACCACGAGCGTCGCGACGACAGCGAGAAGGTGCGCTTCGCCATTCCCAAAGCCAAGGGCAGCGACAAGCAGAAAGCCGAGAAGGAGGAGTAAGCAGCAAGGGGAATGAAGAAGAAATACCAGAACGCGTTCTTCATCTTCGGCCTGGTGGTACTGGCCGTCATGGTGACACAGCTCGACTACCGACAGGTGTGGGAGGGCGTCACCCACGCCGGCTACTGGTTCCTGGCCGTCATCGTGCTCTGGGGATTCCTCTATATCTTCAACACCGCTGCCTGGTGGATCATCATCCGCAGCCAGAAGGAGGACGAGAAACCCAACTTCTCCTTCTGGTGGCTCTACAAGATCACGGTGTCGGGCTTCGCGCTGAACTATGCCACCCCCGGCGGACTGATGGGTGGCGAGCCCTACCGCATCATGTCGCTTGCACCGAAGATAGGCACCGAGCGCGCCTCGTCGTCGGTCATCCTCTACGTAATGACCCACATCTACAGCCACTTCTGGTTCTGGCTGCTCAGCGTACCCCTCTACCTGCTGACACAGCGCCTCACACCCCTCGTCACACCCATCCTCCTGGCCGTCACGGCCTTCTGCCTGCTGGCCATCTGGTTCTTCCTGCGTGGCTACAAACGGGGCATCGCCGTCACGGGTATGTCCATCCTGAGCCACTTCCCCATGGTGAAACGCTGGGCGCAGCCGTTCTTTGAACGCAACCGCGACCGGCTGGCCGAGATTGACCAGCAGATAGCGGCGCTCCACAACCAGAACCCTCGGACGTTCATCACGGCCGTGCTGCTCGAGCTGTCGTGCCGCGTGGTGTCGGCCCTCGAGATTTTCTTTATCCTGCTGGTCATCATGCCCAGTGTCAACTACGTACAGTGCATACTCATCCTTGCCTTCACGTCGCTCTTTGCCAATATGCTCTTCTTCATGCCCCTGCAACTGGGCGGTCGCGAGGGCGGTTTCCTCATGTCGACGGACGGTCTGGGCATGTCGGCACGTGTCGGCATCTTCGTGGCGCTGCTGGTCCGTCTGCGCGAGTTGATATGGACGGCCATCGGGCTGGCGCTGATTAAGTTGGATAAAAAACAATAAAATTCTGCCAAAATTGCAGTTTTGTCGAAATAATTGTGTAATTTTGTCAGCTCAATGAGAAACAGCGATCTTCAAACCCTCAAGCAGCGGTACAACATCGTGGGCAACTGCGAAGCCCTGAACCGTGTCCTCGACGTCGCCCTACAGGTGGCGCCGACCGACTTGAGTGTGCTGATTATCGGTGAGAGCGGCGTGGGTAAGGAGATTATCCCGCGCGTCATCCACGACAACTCACCGCGCCGTCGCGAGAAGTACTTTGCCATCAACTGCGGCTCCATTCCCGAAGGAACCATCGACAGCGAGCTTTTCGGACATGTTAAGGGCTCGTACACAGGAGCTATCAACGACTCGCTGGGCTACTTTGGAGCGGCCGACAAGGGCACCCTCTTCCTCGACGAGGTGGGCGAGCTGCCGCTGGCCACTCAGGCACGCCTGCTGCGTGTGCTGGAGAACGGCGAGTACATCCCCGTGGGTGCCACCGAGGTCCGCAAGACCGACGTGCGCATCGTCGCCGCCACGAACGTGAACATTCGGCAGGCCATCAGTGAGGGGCGCTTCCGCGAGGACCTCTACTACCGTCTGAACCAGGTGCCCGTACAGATTCCGCCGTTGCGCGAGCGCGGCGAGGACATCGTACTGCTGTTCCGCCTGTTTGCCATGCAGATAGCCGAGAAGTACAAGATGGACCGTGTCACCCTCAGCGACGAGGCCAAGCAGCTGCTCATGCGCTACAAGTGGCCGGGCAACGTCCGTCAGCTGAAGAACATCACCGAGCAGATCTCCGTGCTCAGCAAGGAACGGCTCATCACCCCCGAGGTGCTGCGCCAGTTCATCCCCGACGACAAGGAGAGCACACAGCTGGCCACCATCCGTCCCGAAGGCGGCGACCACTCGTTCGAGAGCGAGCGCGAGATCCTTTACAAGATCCTCTTCGAACTGCGCGGCAACGTCAACGATATGCGGCGCGAGATGAGCGAGCTGAAGAAGCAGATTGAGGACGTGCAGAGCGGCGTCGCGCCGACGTCCCAGCAGCTGCCGACGACACAGCTGGCACCTCGCGAACTGTCAACTGTCAACCCTCAACTGTCAACTATGGAAGACGCAGAGGCTGAGGAGTATATCGAGCCTGAGAAAGAACCCGAGAACCTGAACCTCAGCGACCACGGCAAGCAGTTGCTGCAGAAGGCACTCGACCGCAACAACGGCAACCGCAAGAAAGCAGCACAGGAGTTGGGCATCAGCGACCGCACACTCTATAGGAAACTGAAAGCTTATGGAATGGATAGTTAAAGGTAAAAAAGTAACAATGAAAGATAAGTTTTTCTCAATAAAAAGGCAATTTGGTGATGGCAGAAAGCTTTGCCATGCATTACCTTTTTACCTTCTTACCTTTTTACTTTTATCTTGCTCCATCAGCTATAAGTTCAACGGAGCCAGCATCGACTATAGCAAGACCAAGACGATACAGATTGCAGACTTCCCCATCCGCTCCAGCTACGTCTGGGGACCCATGGCCAACATCTTCAACACACAGCTGAAGGACCAGTACGCCAACCACACCAAGCTGATACAGGTGAAACGCAACGGTGACCTGCGACTGGAGGGCGAGATTACACGCTACGACCAGCGCAACAAGTCCGTCTCCTCTGAGGGCTACTCGGCACAGACGGAGCTCTCGATGACCGTCAACGTACGCTTCACGAACACCGTCAGCCGCTCCGAGGACTTCGAGCGCACGTTCACTGCAACGGCCAGCTACGAGTCCACACAGTCGCTCAACTCCGTACAGGAGGAACTTGTGACACAGATGTGTAAGGAGATAACCGAGCAGATCTTCAACGCCACCGTGGCCAACTGGTAGCCGTAGCCCCCTCGGCGTCAAGAGGGTAGGAGCCTGAACAATGGAAAAAGAATGAATATGGAACTAACCGAGCTGATAGCACATCCCGAACGACTGGACCGCGACACACTCTACGAGTTGCGTTCGCTGGTGGCACTGTACCCCTACTTCCAGACCGCCCGCCTGCTTATGCTACAGAACTTGTTCCTGCTCCACGACCCATCGTTCGACGAGGAACTGCGCCGGGCAGCCATCTACATCACCGATCGCCGCGTGATGTTCCAGATGATTGAGGCCGCACACTACCGCATAACACCGCAGCCCGCTAAGACAGCCGATACGCCATCGGACACGGAGACCGTCACAGAGAAGACGGCACCAGAAGACCGCGAGAACCGCACCATAGCACTCATAGACGGATTCCTCGAATCCATACCCAAGGACGAGCCCGCTGCCGACAGCAGCGAGGGCAAGCCCCGCCGCAAGCCCACACCCGCCGACGCCTCCGTCGACTACGTCGCCTACCTGCTGGAGAGCGAGAGCGAGGACGACCATGCCGGTGATGTGCCACAGCTCATCGGTCAGGACCTCATCGATACATTCATAAATGTTGACAAAGGTAAGATAGTACTCGGTGAGGGTGAGGGTGACGGCCTACATACCGATGAAGTGGCCGAAAATGGTGCTGAGACCCTCGATGAAGGCTATTTTACCGAGACTTTAGCCAGAATTTTCATAAAACAAGGGCGATATTCGAAAGCTTTAGAAATTATTCAGCGATTAAGTTTGCAATATCCGAAAAAAAATGCTTACTTTGCAGACCAAATTCGTTTCTTAGAGAAATTGATAATAAATAGTAACAAAAAAAATAAGTAAAAAAGATGTACACTTTATTGATTATCTTTATCGTTATTGCAGCCGTGCTCATGATTGGCATCGTGCTCATCCAGGAGTCGAAGGGTGGCGGTCTCGCTTCCAACTTCTCTAACTACAACCAGATTGGCGGTGTCCGCAAGACCACCGACTTCATCGAGAAGACCACATGGGGTCTGGCCATCGCTATGGTCGTTATCAGCGTAGCTTGCGCTTACGTTGCTCCTCAGGCCTCGACCAGCGGCTCCGTCATGGAGGGCATCGAGAACCCCGTCACCAACCCCAACAACCTCCCCGGCTTCGGTGCCAGCCAGCAGAAGGATGGTGCTGCACCCGCTGCTGAGGCTCCCGCTGCCCCCGCAGAGTAGTTCCTGGCTGCAACAGAAAAACACAGGTGGCACTTATCGCGCGATAAGTGCCACCTGTTTGTAGTTTTTAGAAGTTAATGCCTATATTGGCGAAGAAGCAACCGGTATGGGCCGCATCGAAGTCGTCTTGGCTGACGTTCGACAGCCCAAAGTCATAGCCCACCTCCGCATAGAGAAGGTCGAACTCGAGGCCACAGCCGATGCGCAGACCACCATCGAGGCGCTTGAACGCGTCGTCAGCAAACGAGTTGTAGAGCTGTCGTTGATCCTGAGCCTTGATCTTTCCGCTGACGCCCAGAGCGCCATAGACGCCGACAAACGGCTGGATGCTGGTCTCGTGGTCGAGGTTGTACTGGTACTTGACGAGCAGCGGCACCTCCAGGTAGTTCATCGTGTAGGTATAGGAATCGCGTGAACCTCCCTTACCACCTTTCTCTGTATACGAGAGCCCCGTCTCCACATAGAGCGGCGTGGCGGGCGCCACCTGCAGGCCAGCCACCACACCAACGTTAAATCCCGCCTTCGGCGAGCCCCCGTCCAGATACGGATTGTCGGCATTGACGGTAGCCACACCCAGTCCAAGGCGCAGTCCGAAGTAGCTGTCGGTAGCAGCGTAGCGATGCGTTGTCGGAGCATAGTACCCATTGGCGCGCGGAGCTGCAGGGCGACTGTAAGTGGGAGCAGAGGGACGAGGCACAGGGCGCCTTGTGTATTGTGCCACCGAGGGCACGGCCGTCAGCACGGCCAGCATGGAAATCATCATCATTCTTTTCATCGTCGTACAGTTTTATTGGTTTGACGATGCAAAGATAGCACAACGGACGCCTCTTACCAAGTCCGCACCCCTACAATCCCGGTCCCTTTTCCCTAAACTTCAGGGGAGATTCCCTAAAGACAATGAAATGATCACAAGAACCGCCCGTAATCAGTAAAAGCCTTGCGAAAAACTTTCTAATACCATCCTAAAAGTCTGGAAGTCCAGCCTAAAGACCAGCAAGGTACGTCCTAAAGTTAAAACGACGTCAATGTTTGATAAAACATCGACGTCGTTTGATAAAACTGCGCCGATGTTTATTAAATCAGCGCCAATGATTTTTCTTTTTCGTCTCTAACATCATCCAACAAAGATGTGGAGAATACCCGCCACTTATTTTCCGGCGTACCACTCCTTCAGGACGTAGAAGGCGAGCTTCTTCTCACCGCGGTCGGAGTAGAGACCCTTGCGGTTGTAATAGTCCTGAATGCCGTCGAGGACGCGGCGCGGTGAGCGGAAGTCCTTCAGGATCCACGGCGTGGTGCCTGCCAGACCGTCGATCTTGTCGAGCATTGCGACGTTCTCGCGGTAGAGGTTCTCCTGGAACTCCTCGGTCCAGCGCTGGTTCTTCGGGCCGTGGAGGCCGTACTTGGCTCCGCCTCCGAACTCGCTGACGATGACGGGCTTGTCGTAGGGAATCTCCCATTCCATCTTCGGCGCATCGTTGACGTCGCGGTACCAGCCGATATACTGGTTGAACGAGATGACATCGACGTACTCGTTCATGTTGTCCTGCAAGCGGTTCTTGTAGTTCGAGGCCGACGTCACCTCCATGGCCATCGAGATGAGACGGGTGTCGTCGAGCTGGCGTGCCTGCTTGGCCAGACGGCTCAGGAACTGGTCGCGCTGGGCAGAGTGGGGTGTCTCGTTGGCTATCGACCAGATGATGATGTTGGCGCGGTTCTGGTCGCGGCGAATCATGTCGGTCAGCTGGCGCTCGGCGTTGCGGTAGGTGTCGGCATTGGTCCAGGCGATGGTCCAGTAGCAGGGAATCTCGCTCCAGACGAGGATGCCCATGCGCTCGGCCTCGCGTACCATATATTCATTATGGGGGTAGTGGGCCAGGCGGACGAAGTTACAGCCCAGCTCCTTGGCCCACGACAGCAGGGTGTGGGCATCGGCGGTGCTGTTGGCACGGCCGCCGCCGTTGGGCTTCTCCTCGTGGATGCTGATGCCGCGGAGGAAGATGGGCTTGCCGTTGAGCAGCAGCTGCTTGCCGCGGGTTTCGATGGTGCGGAAGCCGATGCTGTCGGCCACGACGTCGCTGCCGCCGATGCCGTCGGCTGCCTTGCCGCGCAGCCACAGCTCTACCTGGTAGCGCTTCGGCGTCTCGGGCGACCAGAGCTGCAGGGCCTTTGTCTTCACGTCGATGGCGGCGCTGATGCGTCCCTCGTCATCGGTGGTGAACGTCTTCTTGACTTTCAGCTCAGGGATGCTCACCTGCACCTGTCGGCCGGCCTCCTTGGCGTTGAGGCTCACGGTGAAGTCGATGCTGCTGCTACCCTTCTTCGCCGTCGTGCGGTTCAAGGCCAGCTTATAGCTCTCGATATAGGTGGGTGGCACTTTGACCAGCATGACGTCGCGGGTGATGCCGCCGTAGTTCCACCAGTCGAAGATCTGTGTGGGCACGTTCTCGGCGCGCCGCTTGTTGTCGACCTTGACGATGACGGTGTTCTCGCCGTTGCGCAGCATTTCGGTGACGTCGAAGTTGAACGGGGTGAAGCCGCCGACATGGTGTCCGGCCTCGCGGCCGTTCACCCACACGCGGCAGTCGTAGTTTACGGCGCCGAAGTATAGCAGCGTGCGGTAGCCATCCTCAATGGGTACCTGTGCCTGGAACGCGGTCTTGAACCAGACGGTGCCCTCGTAGAAGAACAGCCGCTCGTCCTGTGTGTTCCAGTCGCCGGGGATGTTCATCACGGGCGCCTTGTCGAAGTCGTACTCGATGAGGTCTTCAGGACGCTGGGGCTTGGCGTTGCGGAAGAATCCCCAGCGTGTGGGGTTCATGCGGTAGTCGTAGTAGCCCTCCTCCTGGACGTCGACGATGTAGTGCCACTTGCCGTTAAGCAGCATGGACTCGTGCGACATGACGTTCACGAGTTGTGGTACCTCCTTGGCGCTGGCTGTGACGACAGCCGTCAGGCAGAGGAGGAAAAGAGTTGTCAGTCTTGTTTTCATAGATACTGTTTATTGTGGTTTGTTCTTGTCCGAGGTGTCGCGAATCATGAGTTTCTGCGGCACAATCTCGTGGGTGACCTTTAGGTCGCCGGAGATGTTGCGCAGCAGAAGACGGCAGGCTGTGCGTCCCATGAGGGTCGACTGGTCGACGATGGCCGAGAGACGCGGGGTGACGTACTCGGCATGGACATCGTCGGTGAAGCCGATGATAGCCACGTCCTCGGGGATGCGGAGTCCCATCTGTAGGATGGTGGTGTAGGCGGCAAAGGCGATGATGTCGTTGAACGCGAGGATGGCGTCGGGGCGGTCGTTGCGCTCCAGCAGCTGGCGCACGGCGTGGCTGGCGACACGGAAGTCGATGGTGCCGCAGACGACAAGGCTGCGCTCAATGGGTATACGGGCGTCGCGCAGGGCCTGCAGATAGCCGTGCTTGCGGCGGACGACCATGTCGAGATGGGCGGGACCACCAAGGAAGGCTATGCGGCGGCTGCCTGTCTGTAGCAGATGCTGTGTGGCCTGATAGGCTGCTTCGTCGCCGTTGGCGGTGACGGAGGGGAAGAGGTCGGGCAGACATGTGCGCCCGAAGAACACCAGGGGCAGCTCCATGTCGGCCAGCTGCTGGAAATGGGTGTAGTCGGTGGTGTTCTGTGCCAGACAGGCGATGATACCATCGACGTGCAGGCTGAGAAAATTCTCGACGGCATGGATCTCGTCGGTGGTGTCCTCGTGGCTGTTGGCGCTGATGACGCTGTAGCCGTGGGCGGCAGCCTCGCGCTCGATGCCATCGAGGACGGCACTGTAGAAATGGGTGACGATGTTGGGCACGACGACACCGATAATCTTTGGGGAGTCGCGGCGCAGGCTACGGGCGTAGGGGTTAGGCCGGTAGTTCAGCTTGCGCGCCAGCTCCTTGACGCGCTTCTGCATCTCCGGGCCAATCTCGGGCGAGCTGCGCAGGGCGCGGCTGACGGTGGCAATGCTGACGCCGAGCTGTGCGGCGAGGTCTTTGAGTGTGGTCATAGGTTAGAAGGTCATGCGAATCATGAAACGTATGCCCCACTTGTGAGCAGTGGGCAGATGGTTATAGGATAGTCGTCGGACGTACTCGACGTGGACAATCTTGAAGATGTTATGCACGCCGGCAGACACCTCCCAGTAGGGACGTTTGGAGTCCATGACATAGGAGCCCTCGGGGAAGTACATCAGGACGGGGTCGCCGGCATTGCTCTCGAGCAGGGGGTTGTTGCGGTCGGAAAGTCCGCCCCACAGGCACTTTGCAGTAAACCACTCACGCCACTTGAGCTTGCGGAGCAGCGGTATGCGGTTGAGAATCTTGCCGTTCATGTCCCAGAGGACCATCGCCGAGGCGTAGCGGTCGTTGAGGAATTCCATGTTGTTGATCAGCGTGAAGGTGTAGTCCTGCATGATGTACGAGAGGTTGGTCTCGGGCATGATGAGCAGGGGGAAGGGCACCTTGTTCCACTGCTTGCCACCCTTGAAGTAGCAGTCAATCTTTCCCCAGGACTTCATCCAGAAGCGCTTGTAGATGGTTGCCTCGGTGAAGTTGTAGTTGTAGTCGCCGCCAAGGAAGTTCTTGAAACCGGCGGTATGGCTGATGGTGAAGACGGGGGCGTCGAGGTTTACCGGCAGACGGCGCTGCTTGGTGTTGATGAACGTCTCGCCGGGGGCGAAGCGAAACTCGCCTCTCAATTCCGTGGTGCGGAACTTATGCGACGGGGTCGTGGGGTAGGGGACGTCGGTGGGCACCTCACCTAACGCAAATGCACCTGCGGGAGTGGGGTTGGAGAAGTTTGTCCACGTCTGACGGTCGCCATTCTCGCTCAAGGGGATGAAGAACAGCTGGCCGGCACCGTCGTTCTCCTCGGTCTTCAACTGGACGGTGGTGCGGAAACCCCAGTCCTCCTCGCGCTCGAAGGCCAGGATCTGGCGGTTGTAGAACATCATCTTGTCGACCTTGGCCCACTTGAATGCCGTGAAGACGTTATCCTTGTCAGTATGCATGAACTTGTCGGAGGGCGACATGACGTCGTAGGTGGATGTGAACGACAGCGTGCGTTTGGGGAACTCGCGCGGCAGGTAGTCCTTCTTGTTGAACGACCAGATGACGCTGCCGGAGTAGTAGTTCTTCTTCGACTCCCAGCCACGGGCAGCATAGCCGCTGAGGAAGAGGTTCGAGTCGAGGTTCGCTGTGGTCTGTGCCGAGATACGCGTGCGGATGCCGTCGACGAAGTTGCGGGTGAATGTGGTGTTGATGGGGCCGAAGTCAAGTTTCGAGGGGTGCTCCTTGTCGAGGCTCGTCTCGACAAAGTTCTCGATAAAGGCCTTGGCAACCCAGATAATGTACTTGAAGCCTTTGATGTTCTCCAGACCGTGGATGAACTGGTCCATTGAGGACTCGCTCTTCGTGAGTTCCACCTGACGGTACTGGTCCCAGAACTCGTCGCCGCGCATCATAGCGTTGACATCGCGTACCTCTTTCTTCTTTCCCTTGAAGAGTTGTGGCGGCAGGGGGTCGAAGGCGTAGTCGGTGAGGCGGGTGTTACGGATAACGGCAAACTTCTGGAGGAAGCTGGCAACGACGAGCTCGGTGAACATATCGTCGATGGAGAGCACCCAAGTGGAGTCGGGCAGCTGCGTAAACTCCTGGACAATCTTCATGTTCTCAACGAAGTTGACGTCGCTCTTCTTGGGGATGGTCATCTCGCAGCGTTTCACCTGATAGCTACTGTCGGCGAGGATGTAGATGTCGCCTCGGAAACCGAAGTCCTGCTGGTTGTTGGGCAGGAAGTTCAGGTGGAAACACTTGTCGCGGTCAACGTAGATAGTGTCCTCAATGTAGAATCGGTAGAAAGAGACGGCATCCTTGCCGATGGGCGAGGTGAAAGGGTACTCCAGCAGGCGTATCTGGTCGTCGTAGATGTTAATGTCGGTGAAGATGTCCTTCATCATCGAGGTCAGGATGTCGCCGGTCTGCATCAAGTCGTTGACACCCGTGGAGTTCTGTCCCTTGATGATGGTCTTCTCGTCGTGGGGCTTCTTACGGTAGATGTGCTGCGTGACGGTCTCGTCGACGGAGAGGGGCAGGATGAGCTTATTGTTCCAGGGACAAGCCTCAATCTGGTTTATCAGCCACTTCTTCTTGGCGAACTTGGGGTTCTCGAGCATCGCCGGCGTGATTTCGTTGGCGGCGAGGGTCATCTTCTGGTATTTGTTGTATTGGTAGTAGTCGCGTTGGGAGAGGTCGGTGCGCTTCTTGGCGGCGACGACCTTGCGCATGAGCTCGACGGCCGGGTTGTTCTTACGGCTGTAGCGGTTGCGCTTCGACTTCACAGTGACCTCGCGGAGGCTCTTCGTGTCGTCCTTGAGCTGGATGTCGAGCTTGGCGTTGGTGCTGGCGGTGATGGTGACGGTGCGCGTCTGGTAGCCTACGGCGCTGAATGTCAGCGTCCAGCCTGCGTGACGGGCAATGGAATAATGGCCGTTGATGTCGGAGGCGACAGCCACCTGATGGCCTTTATAGATGACGCTGGCGAAGGGCACCGCCTCGCCCGTCTCAGCGTCGGTAATGGTACCAGTTATTTGCTGGGCAAACAACTGGAGAGATGAGAGATGAAAGATGAAAAATATGATTAGTAATAGGCGGTGAGAGCCCTCGAATGCCATTGTGTTGCCAAAGGCATTAGTGAACCTCTTAACAGATATCTCTGCCCTCCATGTAATCATATCTTTCATCTATCATCTATCATTTAGCGCAAAGCGCGACGCGTAAGCGCTTTAATCGATTTCTTCATCAGCCTCGTAACCGCCCATCTCGCGGATGGCGTTCTTCAGCATGGTGTACTGCTGATAGAGGTTGTTGACAGCCTCCTCGCCCTGAGTATAGTCGTGCATGGGCGACTTCAGGAAGAACGAGAGGAAACGCTGTGTGCCGTAGCGGCCGGCGCGGGCAGCGAGGTCGCTGAGCAGACAGAGGTCGAGGCACAGCGGGGCAGCGAGGATAGAGTCGCGGCAGAGGAAGTTGATCTTGATCTGCATGGGATAGCCCATCCATCCGAAGATGTCGATGTTGTCCCAACCCTCCTTGTTGTCGTTACGCGGCGGGTAGTAGTTGATACGTACCTTGTGGAAGTACTGCGTATCCTCGTCGTTGCCATGACCATAGAGGTCGGGCTGCCAGTCGGGCTTCAGGATAGTCTCCAGCGTCGAGAGCTTCGACACCTCCTTGGTGCGGAAGTTGGCGGGCTCGTCGAGCACCAGACCGTCGCGGTTGCCGAGGATGTTGGTGGAGAACCAGCCGCTCAGACCAAGGCAGCGGACACCGAGGATGGGCGAGAAACCGCTCTTGACGAGCGTCTGGCCGGTCTTGAAGTCCTTGCCGGCGATGGGCATCTTCGTCTTCTCGGCGAGCTCCCACATGGCGGGGATGTCGACGGTGGTGTTAGGAGCACCCATAATGAAGGGAGCACCCTCGGTCAGGGCAGCATAGGCGTAGCACATAGACGGAGCGATGTGCTCGCGGTCGTCAGCCTTCATAGCGGCCTCGAGGTCGCTGAGCTTGTAGTGGACAGACTCCTCAACGGGAACGTAGATCTCGGTGGAAGCAGCCCAGAGGACGACGATGCGGGCGCAGCCGTTCTGCTGCTTGAAGTTACGGATATCCTCACGCAGCTGCTCAACCATCTCCCAGCGCGTCTTGCAGTCCTTGACATTGTCACCGTCGAGACGCTTGGCATAGTTCTTGTCGAAAGCAGCCTTCATGGGCACAATCTTCTCCAGCTCGTCGCGCACGGGCTCGATGTCCTTCTCCTTGAGCACCTCGGCGTAGATGGCAGCCTGGTAGGCATTCTGGGGGTAGACGTCCCAGCAGCCGAAGACGATGTCGTTGAGGTCGGCAATGGGAACAATGTCCTTGTAATGGAGATACTTCTTATCGGCACCGCGACCGATACGAATCTTGTCGTACTGCGTCATGGAACCAACGGGTTTAGCGAGGCCTTTACGGGTCATCAGCACACCTGTCATAAAGGTGGTGGCAACAGCGCCGTTGCCTACTACCATAATGCCCAGCTTTCCGTCAGCTGGCTTAACATTTGCATTTGCCATAGTTTGTTTGTTTTATTGAGTTTGAAGTTTACATTGTTTCTGGTTAGATATTCTTGAATCCCTTGCACATGGTCTCGTGGCGGTACTTCATGTAGTAGTAGATGGCCGCAAGGACCGTGATTTCGAAGATAGGATAGAGGTAGGGAAGATTGATGAGGCAGGCGATAAAGAGCACCGTGGCGCGGGTGTTGTGCGTTAGGATGTTGGTGTACTTCATCAGCGGCAGACTCTTCATACGGAAGGCCTGACGGAACTCCTGAGGCATATCGGCGGCACTGGGCCACTTCTCCTTCACCTCGCGGAAGAAACGCTGGAACTCCGGGGTGTTCTTCTCCTGCTTGCGGCACCAGCCGATGTAGAAGTGGTGGAAGATGTAATCCCAGAAATGCTCGCCTTCGCCCACGGTGAAAGGTCCTATCTTGCGCTTGGGCAGTGTGTCGAGCAGGTGCTGCTCCTGAGCCGAGCTGTTAAGCTCGCTGCCCTCCTCGCCCTTGATGAAATAGAGGTGTATCTGCCGGTAGTAGTCGGCCAGCTGGCACTGGCGGGCGTGCCAGTAGAAGCCGGCGAAGGAGCACAGCAGGAAGATCCATATGCCCCAGTTGACTGTGGTAAACGGTATGGGGTCGTTCCACAGGCGGATGACGATGGCCAAGTAGCAGAAGAAGTACCACACGTCGCTGGCCAGTCCGTCGAGCATACGGCCGATGGCGGTCTTGTGGTTGGTGAGGCGTGCCATCTGTCCGTCGGTGGAGTCGCAGAAATTGGCGAACAGCATGAAGAGGACGCCGGCAACGTTCCACCACAGTTCGGTATGAATGAAACAGTATCCGGCAGCCGCTCCGAGGAACATCGATAGGATGGTGACGAAGTTGGGGGTGACGCCAATCTTAATCCACATCAGTGCAAAAGCCAGACCGATGGGACGTGTAAAGTAGACATCCAGCCACTCCTCGGTATCGTTGGATTTGAACGATGCCTGAAGTAGCTGCTTAAAGGACTTATTCATATAAATATCACAATTCGCGGTGCAAAGGTAAGAAATTATTGTGACATAGGCGTCTTTTCTCATTTATTTTTGTAGTTTTTAAAAAAAAGTGTAACTTTGCGGCCGAAAAATCAAACAATACGAACAATGAGAGCGACAGACAAGAACATTATTATGATTACTTCAGGTGGTGTGGGCGAGCGTTTTGGAAGCAATATCCCCAAACAGTACGTGGAAATTGGCGGCCGCCAGGTCATCTCCTACGTCATAGAAGCCTGTAAGAAAAGCAAGGAGGCCGATGCCATTCTTGTCGTCGCCCATCCCTCCTACCATCAGGACCTTGTCACAAGATACGGTGTGGACGTCGCTGGCAGCGGTCCGGAGCTGAATGTCACGAAGCGTAACGGCATTGACTACATCAAAGCGCATAGCCAGTGCGAGAAGCTGGTTGTCGTCGATGCCGTAAGGCCGGCGGTGACCCCGGAAGTGCTGGACAAGTTCTTCAAATGTCTTGACGACTATGATGCCGTAGCGTGTGCCCGGAAGATTACCGACAGCCTCGGACGCTATGGGGAGTGGATTGTTAACCGTGAAGAGTACTACACGTTGTCGGCACCTGAGGGTTTCTCGTTCAGTCTGATAGACAGGTACTTCAAGGCTGAGTCGCCCTATACGGAGTCTATCCAGCAGTTGCCTCCCACCTCAAAGGTTTATCTTGATTTCGACGTACCTTATTTCGACAAACTGACGTATCCTGAGGATTTGTTCAGGATACAACAGATGCTGTCCAGTCATTAAAGGGGTGTTGCCGTTCAGCCGTTAGACGGGAATCTCCATCCAGAATGTGCTGCCTTCGCCGAGTGTGGACTCGACACCAACGTTGCCACCCATGGAGAAGGCCATGACACGGCAGATGGAAAGGCCAAGACCGGCGCCGGGGACGAACTCGTCGACCTTGAAGAAGCGCTCGAAGACACGTTCCGTGTTCTCGGGGGCGATGCCCTTGCCGGTGTCGCGCACCCACAGACGCAGACGGTGGTTCGTCACAGGGTCGTAGCCGACGGTGATGGAACCGTGGTCGGTGAACTTCGCCGCGTTGGAGAGCAGGTGACCCAGCGACTCCATGAGTCGGCTGAGGTCCGTAGTGACCTGCTGACCCTCGGCAGAGGCATACTGGGTGGTGAGAATGACATCTTCCTTGACCTTCGGCTGGTATTTGGCGACTAGCTCGTCGAGAATCATGTTGATGTCGAAGGCGGTCATCTGGAGTTGCTCCTTGCCTGCCTCAATCTTCGAGATGTTCATCACGTCGTCGATGATGCGCAGCAGCTTCTGGTTGTTTTCCTGGATGAGGTTAATGAGTTCCTGTCGCTCCTCCTTGCCGTCGATGTCGGGCAGCACGCTGGTGAAGCCGATGATGGCGTTCAGGGGAGTGCGGATCTCGTGACTCATGTTGGCTATGAAGGCAGACTTCAGGCGGTCGCTCTCCTCGGCCTTCGTCAGGGCGGTCTTCAGGGCTGTCTCCAGCGACTTTCGGTCGTCGATGGGCTGTGTGGTGCCTATGACACGTGTGGGACGGCCGCTGATGTCGCGCTCGGCAACGATGGCATAGCTCTCTTCCCAGTAGAACTTCGAAGGGTCAGACGAAACGATGCGGTATTGCTCGTGGTAGGCCTCGGTGATGCCAGCACAGATATTTTGGAGATTCTTCTGTACGCGCTGGGCGTCTTCGGGGACGAGCAAAGAAGCGTTTTCACTCACCGATCCGCCGTCAGTACCCATCAACTCGCGCTTGGCGCGAAAGTCCTTGTCGAAGGTCACCTGGCCTGTGGCGGTGTCGATATGCCACACGGACAGTCCTATAGCCTTCAGGACAAAGTCGTATTCCACGTCACGCGACCGTTCGCCAGCCAGCTGGCGCACCTCCTCCTGCAGTTCGCGCCCCACACGCCGCTGCCAGAACATGAGAATCAGCAGGGCTATGATGAGCAGGATGCCCACAGCCCAGACGATAATCTCGTAGGTCTGTTGCGTGTCGTTGACGTAGAGTAGGAGGTCAGTCATGATGTGTCAAGGTTACATTATAAATAGGTACGTGCGAGAGTGTCGCAGGGTGAGCCACGACGTTTCTCGGGGCAAAGTTAGTCTTTTTCTCTGAAAAACCGTCGTCTTTGGCAAAGTTTTTTTCGTTGTTACAGAAAAAAAATGTATCTTTGCAGCCGAATTATATGATTTTTGACTTTTTTTCATGGAGAAGAATTTTGAAATTATCGCCAAGACGTTCATGGGACTGGAACCTGTGCTGGCGAAAGAATTAAGGGAACTTGGCGCAGAAGATGTACAGGAAGGACGACGTATGGTGTCGTTCCGCGGCGACAAGGAAATGATGTATCGTGCTAACTTCCAGTTGCACACGGCTATTCGAATCCTCAAGCCCATCAGGCATTTCAAGGCCTGTTCGGCTGATGATGTCTACAATGAGATTCTCAAGGTCGACTGGAGTCAGTATCTGGACGAAGGGAAGACATTCACCGTTGACGCTGTGGTCTTCTCAGAGGAGTTCCGCCACTCGAAGTTCGTCTCCTACAAGGTCAAGGATGCCATCGTTGACCAGTTCCGCGAGAAGACGGGCAAACGTCCGAACATCTCCGTGGCCAATCCCGATATCCGTTTGAACATCCATATTGCAGAGGACCGCTGTACCCTTTCGCTCGACTCTTCGGGTGAGTCGCTGCATCGTCGCGGCTATCGTCAGGAGAGCGTTGAGGCTCCGCTGAACGAGGTGCTGGCTGCGGGTATGATACTCATGACGGGGTGGAAGGGCGACACGGACTTCATTGACCCTATGTGTGGTAGCGGTACGCTGCTCATCGAGGCAGCCCTCATTGCCCACAATATGGCTCCCGGCTTGTTCCGTAAGGCCTACGCTTTTGAGAAGTGGCCCGACTTTGATGCCGACCTCTTCGACCGTATCTATAACGACGACTCGCAGGAGCGGGAGTTCAAACACCATATCTACGGCTACGATATCGACATGAAGGCCGTCAACACTGCCCGTCTCAATGTCAAGGCCACTGGACTGACCAGTAGTATCACCATTGAGCAGCAGGACTTCAAGGACTTCAAACGGCCGTCGGAAAAGAGTATCATGGTGACGAATCCCCCTTATGGTGAGCGCATTTCTACGCCCGATTTGCTGGGGACGTACCGTATGATCGGTGAGCGTCTGAAGCATGAGTTTACGGGCAACGATGCCTGGATTCTTTCCTATCGTGAGGAGTGCTTCGATCAGATTGGTCTGAAGCCCAGCATCAAGATCCCCCTCTTCAACGGCTCGCTGGAGTGTGAGTTCCGCAAGTACCAGCTGTTTGATGGCAAGATGAAGGTGTTCCGCTCAGAAGGCGGTACCGTCAAGACCGATGAGGAGAAACGTCAGATGGCCGAGAAACACCGTTTCAAGAAGAACCGTGAGTTCAAGCAGCGTCTCGAGGAACAGGAGCAGAACGAGGATGGCGACATCCGGTCGTTCACTTTCCACAAGCACGACGTCTTCGCAGATAAGAAAACGAGGAAACCCGGTAAGAACTTCGGTGGTAAACGTAAGCGGTTCGATGATGAGGAAGATTAAATACCCATTCATCCTGGCCTTCCTCCTATTGCCTCTCGCCATCAACGCTCAGGAGAGCAAACAGGCAGAGCAGAAGGCTGAGGAGATAATTGATATGCTGTTTGATAAGATGCAGAAGCTTTTCTCTCTTGAAGACCTGAACTTCGGCGGAATGAACTACCACAATATGCAGCCCGAGAATATGTGGCTGACGTGGTGGGGCGACCGGCTGGTGCAGACGGATGTGGAAGAGTGCTACCTTATTGACACCAAAACGGGCAAGAAGACGCTACTCTTCACGCTTGAGCAAATCAATGAATGGGCAGAGAGCAACGAAGAGGAGAACCGCTACGTGCGCCATCTGATGAACGCCACGTTCCCATACCCAGACAAACCACTTGTGGCCGTCGGCAATAAGAAGGCCAACATCCTCGTCGATTTCAAAGCCCACAAAGTAGTATGGCAGGATAGTATCTCGGGTGAGACGGCTAACGACTGGAATACGGTCTCGAAAGCGACGGCTTGGGTGGAAGACAACCAGCTGTATGTAGCTGACAGCCAAGGGAAGATGCACCAGCTGACCACCGACGGCAGTCGCGAGATTGTCTACGGACAGAGTGTCCACCGCAATGAGTGGGGCATCGAGAAAGGCACCTTCTGGAGTCCCGACGGTCAGCGGCTGGCGTTCTATCGGATGGATCAGAGTATGGTCGCTGACTACCCGCAGGTGGACATTTTCCCCCGTGAGGCTACCTACGAGCCGGACAAGTACCCTATGGCGGGTATGACCAGCCACCAGGTGACGGTTGGTGTCTACGACCTGAGGACAGACAAGACGGTCTATCTGCAGGCTGGTGACCCCACTGACCGCTATTTCACGAATATCAGCTGGAGCCCTGACGGCAAGACCGTCTATATGTTTGAGCTGAACCGCGATCAGAATGACTGCCGACTCGTCAGCTACAACGCTGTGACGGGCCAGCGCATCGCTGAACTATACCGCGAGACAAGCGACAAGTACGTGGAACCGCTGCATCCCATACAGTTCCTGCCGTGGGACGATACGAAGTTCGTGATGCAGAGCCAGAAGGACGGCTACAACCACCTCTACTTGTTTGACGTGAATGGCAAACAGTTGAAACAGCTCACCAGCGGACCGTGGGTGGTGATGGACGTGTTGGGCTTTAATGCCAAGCAGAAAAGCATCGTCATTGCCGCCAACAAAGAGCATCCCCTGCACCGGCGCCTCTACAGCGTCAGCGTCACTAACGGTATCATCCGGCCATTGGATACTGTCGACGGTATGCATCGGGCGGAGCTGTCGCCGTCGGGCAACTTGCTGATAGACAGCTATTCTACACCGACGAGACCACGTGTCATCGATGTTGTCAACATCGCGCAGAAGAAATCCTCCCCTACGACCCTCTTAGAGGCTGGAGATCCGTGGAAAGACTACGAACAGCCCATCTTCGAGTGTGGCAGTATCAAAGCCGCCGATGGGGTGACCGACCTTTATTACCGTATGGTGAAGCCCTGCGACTTCAATCCTGAAAAGAAGTATCCCACCGTCGTCTACGTCTATGGTGGCCCGCACGCCCATAACGTAGATGTCTCATGGCATTATGGCAGTCGCTCGTGGGAGACCTATATGGCGCAGAAAGGCTATATCGTCTTTATTCTCGACAACCGTGGCTCTGAGAACCGCGGCCTTGCCTTTGAACAGGCCACTTTCCACCAGCTGGGACAGGTGGAGATGCAGGACCAGATGAAGGGTGTGGACTATCTGCGGACGCTGCCCTACGTAGATATGAACCGCTTGGGCGTCCATGGCTGGTCGTTTGGCGGATTTATGACCATCTCGCTGATGACGAACTATCCCGACGTCTTCAAGGTAGGCGTTGCCGGTGGTCCTGTCATTGACTGGAAATGGTACGAGGTGATGTATGGTGAGCGTTACATGGGTACGCCGCAGTCGAATCCGGAGGGCTATGAGAAGACCAGTCTCATTCATAAGGCTGATCAGCTGAAAGGCCGTCTGCAGATCATCACAGGCTATAACGACAATACCGTTGTGCCTCAGCACTGTCTCTCGTTCCTTGACGCCTGCATCAAGGCTGGCACGCAGCCCGACTTCTTTGCCTATCCTGGCGAGGAGCACAATATGCGTGGCCATGCCTCAGTACATCTGCATGAGCGTATCACACGCTATTTCGAGGACTACCTGAAACCCCTAAAATAAAAAGGTAAGATGCCAAGTTTTGAGTTAGCCGTCGTTGACAACAACGTTCTTGCCGCACTGGGTATGCAGCAGTTGTTGAAAGACCTTATCCCGATGACAGAGGTGAGGCTTTTCAGTGACTTCGGCCAGCTGGAGGCTGCTGACGAAGGGCAGTTCGCACATTACTTCGTGGCGTCGCGCATCTATTTCGAACATGTGGGCTTCTTCCGCCGTCTCGGAAGACGTGCTATCGTCCTCGTCAATGGCGATATGCAGATAGCAGGTATGCCAACGTTTAACGTGTGTCAGAGTGAGACGGCCCTGGTGAAAACCATCCTGGGCCTGTACCACAGAGGACATCCGCAGGGTCACCAGCATACTGATACAGACAGCGCATCGCTTCTGTCGCCCCGCGAGATAGAGGTGGCCATCCTGCTGGCTAAGGGACTCATCAACAAGGAGATAGCCGACCGTCTGAACATTGGCCTCACCACCGTCATCACCCATCGGAAGAACATCATGGAGAAACTCCGTGCCCGGTCGCTGGCGGACATCATCGTCTATGTCATCATGAACGGCCTGGTGGATGTCGGGGAGCTATAGACAACAAAAAACAGGAAATATAACTAAAGAAGATACGACAATGAAGATTCTGTTATTAGGCAGCGGCGGCCGTGAGCACGCCTTAGCATGGAAAATTGCGCAGAGCAGCAAGTGTGAGAAACTGTACATTGCACCAGGTAATGGCGGCACAGGCAATGTGGGCACCAACGTCGACATGAAGGCTGACGACTTCGAGGCTATCAAGCAGTTTGTCGTCGAAAAGGGCATCGACATGGTGGTCGTTGGTCCCGAGGACCCGTTGGTGAAGGGCGTCTATGACGACTTGAAGGCCGACAGCAGAACGAAGGACGTGCCTGTCATCGGCCCTTCGAAGGCAGGTGCCGTTCTCGAAGGCTCCAAGGACTTTGCCAAGGCGTTCATGCAGCGTCACAACATCCCCACCGCCCGCTATCAGACTTTCGACGGCGAGCACGTTGAGGAGGGCTTGAAGTTCCTGGAGACGCTCCAAGCTCCCTATGTGCTGAAGGCCGACGGCCTGTGCGCTGGCAAAGGCGTGCTGATACTGCCTACGCTCGACGATGCCAAGCGCGAGCTGAAGGAGATGCTTGGCGGTATGTTTGGCAACGCCTCGTCGCGTGTCGTCATTGAGGAGTTCATGAGTGGCATCGAGTGCTCCGTATTCGTGCTTACCGACGGTCGTCACTACCAGATACTTCCTGAAGCTAAGGACTACAAGCGTATCGGCGAGCATGATACTGGCCTGAATACGGGTGGCATGGGTAGTGTCTCGCCCGTTCCCTTCGCCACGAAGGAGTGGCTGCAGAAGGTGGAGAATCGCATCATCCGTCCCACCGTCGAGGGCTTGGCTGCAGAAGGTATTGACTACAAGGGATTTATCTTCTTCGGACTCATCAACCGCACCAACACGCCGACCGGAGAGCCTGAGCCCTACGTCATCGAGTATAACTGCCGTATGGGCGACCCCGAGACCGAGAGCGTCATGCTGCGCTTGAAGAGCGACATCGTTGACCTGTTCGAGGGTGTGGCAGCAGGCAACCTTGATGAGCGCCAAATCGTGTTTGACGAGCGTGCTGCCGTCTGTGTGATGCTCGTCTCCGGTGGCTATCCCGAGGCCTACAAGAAAGGCTACCCCATCAGCGGCATCGATCAGGTGGAAGGCAGTATCGTCTTCCATGCCGGCACGGCTTTGAAGGATGGTCAGGTTGTCACCAACGGCGGTCGTGTCATTGCTGTCAGCAGCTATGGCCGCGATAAGGCCGAGGCCCTTCAGCACTCGTTCAACGAAGCCCAGAAGATACAGTTTACCGACAAGTATTTCCGTCGTGATATCGGCGCCGACCTCTAAATGATTAAACGCCTGCAGAACCATATTGCCGAGAGCCGCTACGCATTGCCCGTGACGGCAGTCTATGCTGTGGTGATATGGCTGCTTGGCGGACTGCTCGTCCATCAGTGGTGGCTACAGTTCGCGTGCTTCGCTCTGTCAGCATATTTCATCGTCTTGCTGAACAATTTCAACGCCCTGATACGCATCTATAGCCGGATGGTGTCGTGTGCGTTCCTGGTCCTGTCGTGCATGGCCTGCTTCCTGTTCGACAACTTCAAGGGCGGTGCCGCGCAGCTGTGCTATATCGTCAGCAACGTCTTGCTCTTCCGCTGTTACCGCGATGAAAAGGCCACCGGCTGGATGTTCTATGCGTCAATATGCTTGGGACTGGCTTCCATGCTTTGGGTACAGATGCTCTATTTCGTGCCATTCATCTGGGTGCTGACGGCAACAGAGTTGAGCGCGCTGAACCACAAGACATTGGCCGCCTCATTGTTGGGATTGTTGACACCTTACTGGCTTAGTGCGGGATGGTTTGTCTATCAGCAGCGGACAGCAGCCCTTGTTGACCATTTTGCTGCCCTTGCCCAGTGGGAACCGTTGTGCGACTATAGCCACGTGACATGGCCACAGGTGCTGGTGTTCGCCATGACAGTCCTCCTGCTGGTGACGGGCATCGTACACTTCTGGCGCAGAAGCTACAATGACAAGATTCGTACGCGCCAATTGTACGCCTTTTTCATGACGATGGCGCTGCTGACCATTGTGCTGCTCGTGCTGCAGCCCCAGCACTATGACGTGCTCATGCGTCTGCTTATCATCAATACGGCTCCGTTCGCGGCACACTTTGTCGCCCTGACCTATACAAAGCTGACGAACATCGCCTTCTGCGTCATTGTCGGCCTTTGTCTGTTCATTACGGCCTACTGTCTATGGATGTCATCATCGATTTTCTAAGCGGTTACGGCTATATGGGTATGCTGCTTGCCGCCTTTCTGGCAGGCAGCTTCTTCCCCTTCTCGAGCGAGGCCGTCATGGTGGCGCTGATGGCTACGGGACTGGACCCCTGGCAGCTGATGGTGTACGGAACGATCGGCAATGTGCTGGGCTCGGCCTTCAACTATGGCGTGGGACGCCTGGGTAAGACAGAGTGGTTCGAACGCTACCTCCATGTCAAACCGCGTGATCTGGACAGGGCCAAGCGCTTTATGCGGGGCCAAGGCGCGTGGATGGGCTTCTTCGCCTTCCTGCCCCTGCTGGGCTCGGCCATCACCATCCTGCTGGGACTGATGCGTGCCAATGTCGTCATCACCTTCATCGCCATCACGCTTGGCAAGCTGTTCCGCTATTTAATCCTTATCTATGGTGCTGGATTGCTGCTCTGAACGTTAATTTATGTAGAGCGGGCGTAAATTCTTCACGCTTCACTTTTCACTCTACACTTTTTTTGCTACCTTTGCAGGCAAATTGCATGAATTTTAACGTTAAAAGATATCTTTACTAATGAAACAATTCTTTGCTGGGCAAGGCGGCAAGGCTGGCTACAGGCTCGTTGACAACGTCTGCGGCTGGCTGGCTTTTCTTGTTGCCGCCATCGTTTATTGCTCTACCATCGAACCGACAGCCTCTTTCTGGGACTGTCCTGAGTTTATTACGACGGGATACCGTTTGGAAGTCGGACACCCCCCTGGGGCACCCTTCTTCATGTTGACAGCCAACTTGTTCTCACAGTTTACCAGCGACCCTTCACAAGTGGCACGCATGGTGAACACGATGAGCGCCCTGCTCTCTGCAACGTGTATCCTGTTCCTTTTCTGGAGTATCACGCATCTGACGCGCCGTCTGCTCATCGACAAGTGGGACGAGCTGACGACGGCGAAGCTCATCGCCATCGAGGCTGCTGGTATGGTTGGCGCGCTGATCTACACCTTCAGCGATACCTTCTGGTTCTCGGCTGTCGAGGGTGAGGTGTACGCCTATTCCTCGGCCTTTACGGCTGTCGTCTTCTGGCTTATTCTGAAGTGGGAGGACCATGCCGACGAGCCTCACAGCGACCGCTGGCTGGTGCTGATTATGTACATGACAGGCCTCTCCATCGGTGTCCACCTGCTGAACCTGCTCTGTCTGCCTGCCATCGTGCTGGTTTACTATTACAAGCGTTTCCCCAATGCCAACGCCAAGGGCTCGCTCATTGCCCTGCTGGTGTCGTTCGCCCTCGTGGCTGTTGTGCTCTACGGCGTTGTGCCGGGTATCATCACCGTCGGCGGATGGTTCGAGCTGCTGTTTGTCAACAGCCTTGGTATGTCGTTCAACACGGGTCTCTACATCTATATCCTTCTGTTGGCGGGCATCGTCATCTGGGCCATCTGGGAGACACAGAACGCCACAGACAAGAACACGAAGCGCCAGAACCTGGCCTTCCTGCTCAGCGTGGCCCTTTTGGGTATTCCCTTCTACGGCTACGGCTGGTCGGCCGTCGTCATCGGCATTGTCGTGCTGGCCGTGCTGTGGCTGGTCTTGAACCGCACGTACCTGCCTAAGGGAGAGTCGAAGCGGGTGGCCATGGTCACGCCGCGTCTGAAGAACACCGCCCTGCTCTGTATGCTGATGCTGATGATTGGCTACTCCACGTATGCCGTCATCGTCATCCGTTCGGATGCCAACCCCCCGATGGACCAGAACTCGCCCGAGGATATCTTCACCCTTGGCGACTACCTGGGCCGTGACCAGTACGGTCAGCGCCCGCTGTTCTACGGTCAGGCTTACACTTCGCAGGTGGCTCTCGAGAGCGACGGCCGCATCTGCCGTCCTGTCATGAAGACAGGCAAGCCCGTCTATCAGCGTAAGGAGAAGGCTTCTGCCGACGAGAAGGACTCCTACTTCGTCGTTCGTACCAAGGATGAGTACAAGTATGCCCAGAATATGCTGTTCCCACGCATGTACGACTCTGGCCATGCCCGTGACTACGAGTCGTGGATGGGTAGCATCGACGGCACGGAGGTGCCCTACGACCGTTGTGGCGAGCCGATGACGGTGAAGATCCCGTCGCAGTTCGAGAACCTGCGCTTCTTCCTCTCGTACCAGTGCAACTGGATGTACTGGCGCTACTTTATGTGGAACTTCGCAGGCCGTCAGAATGACATCCAGGGCCACGGCGAACTGGAGCACGGCAACTGGATCACGGGCATCCCGTTCATCGACAATGCCCGTCTTGGCGATCAGTCGAAGCTGCCCGACGACCTGAAGAACAACAAGGGTCATAACGTGTTCTACTGCCTGCCGCTGCTCTTGGGACTCATTGGTCTCTTCTGGCAGTCGCTGAAGAAGGGACAGAAGGGCATCCAGCAGTTCTGGGTTGTCTTCTTCCTGTTCTTCATGACGGGACTGGCCATCGTGGTCTATCTGAACCAGACGCCAGTACAGCCCCGTGAGCGCGACTACGCCTATGCCGGCTCGTTCTATGCCTTCGCCATCTGGTGTGGCATGGGTGTGGCAGCCATCTACGACCTGTTGGAGAAGAAGATGAAGAAGGGTCTCGTTCCCCTGGCAGCTGTCGTTGGCCTCGTCTGTCTGCTTGTTCCCATCCAGATGGCTTCGCAGACATGGGACGACCACGACCGCTCCGGTCGTTATACCTGCCGCGACTTTGGTCAGAACTACCTCATGTCGCTCCAGCAGGAGGGTAACCCGATTATCTTTACCAACGGCGACAACGACACCTTCCCCCTGTGGTACAACCAGGATACGGAGGGTGTGCGTACTGATGCCCGCGTCTGTAACCTCTCTTATCTGCAGACCGACTGGTACATCGACCAGATGATTCGTCCGGCTTACGACTCGCCGTCGCTGCCCATCACGTGGAAGCGTCTGGAGTACTGCGCTGGTACGAACGAGTACGTACAGCTTGACCCCAGTGCCAAGGCCGAGGTCCTGAAGTACTACGAGGAAGACCCCGAGGGGGCCCGCGCACAGTTTGGCGACGAGCCTTTCGAGCTGAAGAACATACTGAAGTACTGGGTGCGCTCGACGAATCCTGATCTCCACATCATTCCTACCGACACCGTCTATGTCACCATTGACAAGGAGGCTGTCCGTAAGAGCGGTATGCTGCTGCAGGGCGACTCGATACCCGACCGCATGGTCATCTCGCTCAAGGGCAAGAGCGCCCTCTACAAGGGCGATCTCATGATGCTCGAGATGATTGCCAACGCCAACTGGGTACGTCCCATCTACGTGGCTCTGACCGTTGGTTCCGAGAACTACATGAACCTTGGCGACAACTTCGTGCAGGAGGGTCTGGTGAACCGCATCACGCCGTTTACGACGAACATCGACGGCAAGACGCTGCCTGGCATGAAGAACTTCGATACTGACAGGGTCTACGACAATGTGATGAACCGCTTCAAGTTCGGTGGCGTCAGCACCAAGGGCATCTACCTCGACGAGACGGTGATGCGTATGTGCTACACCCATCGTCGCCTGCTGTCGCAGCTGGCCATCAACCTTGTGAACGAAGGCAAGAACGACAAGGCCGCCCGTGTGCTGGCTTTGGCTGACAAGGAGCTGCCTGAGGAGAATGTGCCTGCCGACTACCAGAGCGGCTCACTCGAGATAGCACGCTCGTATGCTGCCATCGGACAGAAGGAGAAGGCTAAGGATCTGCTCCAGAAGCTGTGGACGAAGTCGGCACAGTACATAAGCTGGTACTGCTCGCTCGATGCCAGCCGCTTCAACGCCTCCTCACGCGAATGTATGTATCATCTGTATATCCTCCAGCAGGAGTTGCAGCTGACACAGCTCGTCGACACGAAACTGGCCGAGAAGATGGATGCCCACCTGCAGCAGCTGCTCGCACTCTATCAGACTAAGGGCGGAAACCTGGGATTCTAAATGATTATCGAGCAACCAGCCATCTACCTGCGCTGGCTCTACCCGAGGGCACTCTGGCGTATGGACCATCATGAGAAGGTCGTCTACCTGACCTTCGATGATGGCCCCATACCTGAGTCCACGCCTTTCATCCTCGATACGCTCAGCCACTATGGCGTGAAGGCCTCCTTCTTCATGGTGGGCGACAATGTGCGCAAGTATCCCGAGCTGTATGAACGCATACTGGCTGAGGGACACCAGGTGGGTAACCACACCCACAACCACATCAGCGGCTTCCGTCATAACATCCACGACTATTGTTATAATGTCGAGAAGGCCAACGCCTATATCCGCAGTCATCTGTTCCGTCCGCCCCACGGCTGGATGCGCCACGACCAGTACGCCATCCTCTCGCGCAAGTATAAGGTGGTGATGTGGGACCTGGTGACGCGCGACTACTCCAAGTGGATGACGGCCAGCGACGTCGTGCGCAATGTCCAGCGCTATGCCCGTCCTGGCAGTATCATCACGTTCCACGACTCTCTGAAGTCCATCGACAAGCTCCGTACGGCCTTGCCCGCCAGCATTGAGTGGCTGAAGGGCGAGGGCTATGCCTTCGGGGTGATCATGGGCTGAACAGCATTGTTAACGAAAAACAACCATCGTCCTATGAGAAAACTACTGATCTCCCTCGTCATAGCCACCATGGCCGTCACGGCTTCCGGCGCCTTGCTGCCCGATGCCAAGTTCCGCCGTCTGGATACCAGCGACGGCCTGTCGAACTCGCAAGTCAACTGCGTGTACCGTGACTCCCGTGGCTTTGTGTGGATTGGCACGGCCTACGGCCTGAACCGCTATGACGGTTACCGCTTCAAGTCGTTCTACACCAACCAGCGTGACACGACGACCATCCGCGACAACCAGGTGACGGAGATCTTTGAGGCCAGCGACGGCCGTCTGTGGCTCCATCTCGGCATGAACTACTGTATCTATGACCCCCAGACGGAGAGCTTCGAGCGTAACGTCAACGGCGAGTTGGCCAAGTTCGGCATCAACGGTGGTGTGGAGCGTCTCTACATCGACTCGCGCAAGAACTACTGGGTGAAGCTCTACGACGACGGACTCTACTACTACAATCCCTTCTCGAAGCGGCTCCACAAGTTCGAGCTGGGCTACGGGCCGCAGGAGCTGCGTCCTGACTATGGCATCTCTAACTTTGCCGACCTTGGCTCGTCGGTCATCATCTCGACGTTCAATGGCGAGATGGTGTGCTTCAATGGCGAGAAGGGGTGGATCTCGTGGCAGAACAAGTGGATGACGCGCCACGGCGGCGTACCCAACCAGGAGTACAGCATGCGGATTGACAAGAAGGGCAACCTCTACATCAGGAATATCTACAACTCCTTTGTTTATATCCAAAAGCAGAAGCGGTGGTACAAGACGCTGCCCGACATGCTGAGGGCCTTTGGTGTGGAGAACGTTCCTCAGCAGCTGATGGTGTGGGACGTGCTGACAGACCGTCGCGGACAGCTCTGGGTGGCTACGGACCATGACGGCCTCTTCGTCGTCGACCTGAAGTCGCGCCAGCTGCGACAGTTCCTGTACGACAAGTTCGACCCGTTGAGCCTGAGCGACAACACGCCCAAGAACCTCTACGAGGACAAGGACGGCCAGATATGGATAGGCACGTACAAGAACGGTGCCAACCAGTACCGTGCGGGCAGCACCTATGCCCGCAGCGTCGAGCTGGGCGATGTGACCACCGTTGTCGAGGACTGCTACGGCCACTTCTGGGTGGGCACCAACGACCGCGGCATCATCGTCTACGATGCTGAGACCAACGAGCAGCTGCAGCACTACACGGCCGAGAACAGCGGACTCAGCGGCAACATCATGGTGGGCAGCACCTACGCCAGCGACGGCTCCATCTGGTTCGGCTCCTACAACGGCGGACTGGTGCGCTGCGTGCCTACTGGCAACAAGGCCGCTGGCGAGGCGACCATCGTCAACTACGTGGCGACGGGACAGCCTGGTGGCCTGGCCAACAACAGCGTGTGGAGTGTCGTCGAGGACAAGTGGCACCGTATGTGGATGGGCCTGCTGGGTGGTGGCATCCAGATGCTCGACCTGAAGACGGGCAAGTTCCGCACGTGGGACCAGTCGAACACCCCCCTGCCGAGCAACTACATGACTACCGCCAGCTGGACGAAGAAAGGCTGGCTGATGGTGGGTACGAGCTACTACTACTCTCTGGTGAACCCGGTGACGGGCCGCCTCATCAACCAGGTGTTCCCTGGCAGCGAGAATCTGCCTACCAACACCGGCAGCACCGTCTGTGTCATGGAGGACAGCCGCGGACTCGTCTGGCAGGGCTCCGTCTCCGGCGTGTGCATCTACGACCCGAAGACGCAGCACTTGCAGACCCTCGATATGACCAACGGCCTCTACGGCTCCAGCGTGTGCTCCATTACCGAGGACCTGGCGCATGTCATGTGGGTGGTCACGGACCATGGCGTCTCGCGTATCATTCCCCAGCAGGCAGCCGACGGCTCGTGGCAGTTCATCATCCGCAGCTTCAACCATCGCGACGGCCTGCAGCAGGGCACCTATAACCAGCGCTCTGCCCACGTGACGCGTGACGGCCGTCTGCTGATAGGCGGCCAGGGTGGTCTTGACATCCTCACACCCAAGCGTATTGGCTCGGGTACCAGCAACGAGCGCCCCGTCTTCAGCGGCCTGCTCATCTACGACCAGGAGGTGAATGTGGGCCACAAGGTCGACGGCCGCGTTGTCCTGCGTACGGCCCTCAGCAAGAGCGACCATCTGAACCTGAAGAGCTCTGAGAACAACTTCACCATCCAGCTGGGGTCCAACGCAGGCCTTGCCGGCAACGACAAGCGCTTCGTCTATATGCTCGAAGGCTTCCGCGACAGCTGGAACAAGACATCGGAGTACAATCCCAACATCTCGTTCATGTCGCTGGGCGACGGCGACTACACGCTGCGTGTCCGCATGATGAACGACGACGGTACGATGGGCGACCAGGAGAGTGTCCTGAGCATACACATCGCCCGTCCGTTGTGGCGCACCCATTGGGCCATCCTGCTGTACATCCTCCTGCTGACGACCTTTGCCTGGTGGTGGCGTCGCCGCTTCATGCAGCGCCAGCAAGAGCATATGCGACTGGAGCAGCTGCGGCGTGAGACGGAGAAGACGCAATGGTTGCACGAGATGCAGTCGCGCTGGGAGCGTGAGCACCAGGGACAGGCGGCCGCCAACGATGCTGCTGCTCAAGGTGCTGCTACTCAAGCTGCTGCCGCTCAAGCTGCTGCCGAAACCGCTTCTCAAGACGCTGCCCCTGCTGGCGATGCTACGGCTCGTGCCGCAGACTCTTCGGCCTTTGCCGACAACCTCGTGCTGGAGACTGCCGACCTCGTGAGCTTCGTGCGCAGCCTGTGTGACGGCTACCAGATGCCTGCCGGCAGGCAGACGCGCCTTACGTTCCTCTCGCTAGTCGACGAGCTGGAGGTGCCGTTCGACAAGCGGCAGATGGCCTATGCCCTGCGCATCCTCCTTGACAACTCCGTGAACTTCTCGCCCAACGACGGCCGCATCAAGGTGCTCATTGACCGTGTGAACGGCGAGGCCGAGCTGCGTGTGACGGACAACGGCCTGGGTATCCCCGAGGAGGCGAAGCCCTATATCTTCGTGCCGCCCGTGGCCAACGACGACAGCATCGGACTGTACAAGGTGAAGGACATCGTTGAGGCTCATGGCGGCCGTGTCCGCGTGGCTGACAACAACCCCACGGGTACCGTCTTCTACATCACGCTGCCGTTGGGCGAAAACAACGACGACATCCCTGTTGAGGATGCCGTCTTGATGGATGATTAAGTAATCGTGCTAACGCCAGAAGCGGGCGGTGATGTCGACGAACTCGCCGTCCGCCTCCTGTCTGTACATTCGCTGGTTCGTCGTCCGCTCCTTCAGTGGACCCAGGTGCTTGATGTACGGCCCAATCTTGATGTAGTTGAAGTCCGACTTGTTGACGGACTTGGAGATGACGGTCTTGCCGCTGTACCATGCCACCTTGAACTCCGGGTGCTCCTCGTGGATGTACTGTGCCAGCTGGTTCACACCCTTGGGGTCGCCGTCGCCGCCCATGAAGGCGATGCAGGTGATGTCGTCGCCGTACTTCGCTATGAAGTCGTCGATGGCGTTGGTGTCGAGTGGCAGCCCGATGTCGTCCCAGAGGTAGTGGCTGTGACAACCCGGACAGCGACACGGGCAATTCGAGATGTTGATTGCCAGTGTCACTTCGTCCGGGATCTCCTGAAAAACAATACCAGTGTTAACGTATTTCAGCATGTCTTTTTACTACTTCGCTCCTCCTTCCTCGTTCCTCGTTCCTCGTTCCTCCTTCCTCGTTCCTCGAAGATCCTTCCTCATTCCTCGAAGATCCTACGCCGTAGCGTAGAATCTCCTTGCTGCCTCTTCCTGTCGTGCCTGCGAGAAGTTCGAGACACGCTTCAGGTAGCCGATGATGCGGGTCATGTAGTCGATGTTCTTCGACTTACACTCCGGGCACTCCTTCAGGTAGCGCTTGTCGATGTGTCCGCACTCGTTGCACACGGTGTTGGGGATGTTGAACGTGAAGTAGTTGCAGCCCTCCTTGGCGGCCACCTGCAGCAGCTTCAGGTACTGCTCCTTCGACAGGTGCTCCTCCAGGTTCATGTGTAGGGCCGAGCCGCCGGTGAGGTGCTCGATGTAGGGTGCGCCGTGCAGCTTGAACTTGTCGAGGATGGTCAGCGAGTCGTCCTCCACAACGTAGAAGTAGCTGTTGTAGCAGTCGCGTGGCACGAAGTAGCCGTCCTCGCGGTCCCACTTGGCGTGCTTCACGCCGACGTTCTCGGCAGGAATCATCTCGCAGTTGAACATCACGTCCTTCGTGCGGTACTGCTTGTTGTACTTCTCGATGAGTCCCAGGATACCCTGTACGAAGTGCAGGTAGTCGTCGTTCGGCGTGATCTTCAGTCCCATGAACTCGGCGGCCTCGACGAGTCCGTTGATGCCGATGGTCAGGTACTGGCGGCCGATGTTGATGTAGCCTGCGTCGAACAGCGGCAGCATACCGTGCTGCTGCAGCTCCTTGAGGTTCTCGTTGTAGGCCAGCTGCACCTTGTGACAGAGGTCGATGACCTCGGCCAGGTACTGCAGGTACGGCATCTTGTGGTTCACGGCGTACTGTATGCAGCGGTTCAGGTTGATGGTGAGCACGCTCTTCGAGCCTGTCGACACACCGCCGGCGCCCAGCGTGTAGCTAAAGCCGTTGTCCGTGATCTCGTTGCGCAGACGGCAGCACGAGCTCAGCGAGTCGGCATTGGCGCTCATGTAGGTGAAGAACGAGTGGCCCTCGGCATACATCTCGGCCGTGAAGTCGCCCCATTCCTTGTCCTTGCAGTTGCCCTCCTCGTCGGTGAGCAGGGCCATCGTCTCGACGGGGAACGTCAGCAGGGTCTTCGTGCGCTCGTGGTTGAACCACTTCATGAAGCGCTTCTGCAGCCAGGAGAGTCCCTCCCAGTCGGGCTTCGAGCCGTCGGGGAAGTAGAAGTCGCCGAAGATGGACTCGAAGTAGTACTTGTCGTAGTAGGCGATGTTCCAGAACACGGCCTGGTAGTTACGGGCACCCGTCGGCTGGTTCAGCGTGTAGACAATCTGCTCGAAGTAGTCGGTGATCACCTTGTCGATGGTACGCTTCTTCAGACTCATGTCGGCCTGCTCGTCGGTACGCTTCCAGTAGTCCTGACCCCACTCCTTGCCAATGAAGTAGTTCATGTACATCAGGAACTCGGGAGTGGCACAGGCGCCGCTGAGCATCGAGCTCACCATGAACACCATGTTCACGAATCCGCCGGCAAACGACTTCAGGTTCGTCGGAGCCGTGGAGTTGCCGCCGATGGCCACCGTGCCGCCGATGAGCCAGGGGTACATCGTGATCGATGCGCAGTAGTTGGCCAGGCTCGTCTCGTCGTTCTTATATATAAAGTGGTGGGTCAGCTTGTCGATGTACTCGTCGGCCAGCTGCTTGCCGTACATCTTCTTGATGCGGTCCGTCAGCAGACGGCGGTTCAGACGGATGAAGTTCGACTTCGGCAGCTCGCCGATGAGCGTCGCGATGTTCTTGTGCTCGACGTTAGCGTTGGCGTCGTACTTCGAACCCGTGGCAGCGTTCATCGACTCCATGTACTCGGACAGGAACTGCATCTTCTGCAACGTCTCACGGTCCTCCGTGTGCTCCTGGCGGTAAAGGATGAACGACTTCGCAACCTTGAAGAAACCCTCGCGCATCAGGGCTTCCTCCACCTGGTTCTGGATGTCCTCCACGGTGATGTCGTTGTGAATGTCCAGATGGGCCAGGATCTTCGAGATGACGCCCAGATCGGCAGGTTCTTGCACACTCTCGAACGCCTTGGCAATGGCGTTCATGATCTTGTCGAGCGAGAATTGGTCTTTCGAACCGTCTCGTTTGGTGATGGTAAAGTTCTTAATTTCCATATGTCGGTTAGTTAACTGTCTCTTCGTTCTCTGTCTCAGAGTTATCCGTTTTGGAAAACTTTTCCCCTTATCGCAGGAAAAAAGTTTTCCGTTTTGGAAAACTCTTTTCGGGTGCAAAGATACAAAATTATCTCGAAACCGTCAACACCTGACGGCAAAAAAATATATAAAAAAATGTTAAGTCGTTACGGGAACGCAATTTTTTGCATACCTTTGCACCCAATAATAAATAAGGTATATAGCGATGCAGAAAGAATTGGTGAACGAAGTACTACAGCGTAACGTCAAGGCGCTGGCAAAGCATACAAAGGACGAACTGCGCATGATGCCTGCCACGGAGGCCCCGCTGCCCTCCGTCGTCGACATCCGCCGCATCGTCGAACTCGTCAAGTGCATCATCTTCTCGGACTACTTCCACAAGCGCGAGGCCGACGCGAAGATGCGCTCCTACGTCATCGGCGTCAACATGGAGGAGCTCTACGACCTGCTCCGCCGACAGGTGGCCTGCGCCCTCCAGTTCTGCGAGGAGTGCGCCGAGGGCGACGTCAAGGGCGCTGCCGAGAAGATTGCCCTGCAGCTCATCGAGCAGCTGCCCGAGGTCAAGCGACTCCTCTATACCGACGTCGAGGCCATGTTCCACAACGACCCCGCCGCCACCAACTACGGCGAGGTCATCTACTGCTATCCCGTCATCGACACCATGACCCACTACCGACTGGCACACGCCCTGCACCAGCTGCAGGTGCCCGTCATACCGCGCATCATCACCGAGCAGGCCCACTCCAAGACCGGCATCGACATCCACCCCGGTGCCACCATCGGCGAGTACTTCTCCATCGACCACGGCACGGGCGTCGTCATCGGCGAGACCTGCATCATCGGCTCCCACGTGTCCCTCTACCAGGGCGTCACCCTCGGTGCCAAGAGCTTCAAGTACGATGCCGAGGGCAACATGCTCAACGTGCCCCGCCACCCCATCATCGAGGACTTCGTCACCATCTACTCCAACGCCTCCATCCTCGGACGCATCACCATCGGCCACCACTCCGTCATCGGCGGCAACATCTGGGTCACCAACGACATCCCGCCGTACTCCCGCGTCCAGCAGTCCAAGGCCGTCGAGTCCAGCTTCGAGGGTGGCCTCGGCATCTGACTTTCCGTGCATATTTATACGCATATTTATGCTTTATAAGGTGGTCTTTAGCGCGCTAAAGACCACCTTATCGTTTCTAAAGATGACCTTTTCGCGGCTAAAGGTCCTCCTTCGTGATTTTTGAAGCAAATTTCCCTTAATTCGGG
>JAEEQH010000023.1 GCA_016285245.1 Prevotella sp. | reverse complement strand
GAAATGAGGTGCAAAGGTACGAAGAAGTGCGCGAAAAACCAAATTTATTTCGTTTTTTTTAGTTTCACGGCTGCGCACCTTCCTCAGGAGGTGCTTTCCTCAGGCGTTCTGGCGTTCCTCTTCCTCTGCCTCGCGGCGACGCTGCTCCTCAAGTGCGGAGAAGTCTTTCTGGCGCAGCACAAACGACTCCGTTAGGTAGTTCTTCCTCACCACCTGGTTGGCGGCTAGCTCCTCGGGAGTGCCGTGGAACAGGATGCGCCCCTCAAACAGCAAATAGGCACGGTCGGTGATACAGAGGGTGTCCTCGACGTTATGGTCAGTGATGAGGATACCGATATTCTTGTCCTTCAGCTTCCACACAATGAACTGGATGTCCTCCACGGCGATGGGGTCGACACCAGCGAATGGCTCGTCGAGCATAATGAACTTCGGCTCAATGGCCAGACAGCGGGCAATCTCCGTACGGCGGCGTTCACCGCCGGAGAGCTGGTCGCCCTTGTTGCGGCGCACCTTCTCCAGACGGAACTCCTTGATGAGTTCCTCGAGTTTCCGCTCCTGATAGTCGCGGGGCTTTCCCGTCATCTCCAGCACACTGAGGATATTGTCCTCAACGGACATCTTACGGAACACGGAAGCCTCCTGTGCCAGATAGCCGATGCCGGCACGTGCACGCTTATAGACGGGGAACGTCGTCACCTCCTCATCGCCTAGGTAAATATGTCCGCCATTGGGCACAATCAGTCCCGTCGTCATGTAGAACGACGTGGTCTTGCCGGCACCATTGGGACCGAGCAGTCCGACAATCTCGCCCTGTTTCACGTTGAAGCTGACGTCATTCACCACCGTTCGCTTGCCATAGCGTTTAACGAGCCCTTCTGAGCGGAGTACAATACTTTCTTGTTCCATCTTCTAAGAATTTTGGCACAAAGGTACGAAATTTCCATATAATTTCGTAACTTTGCCGCCGAAAACAGTCTAAAAGATGTTAATACAGAAATGGCTGACCACCTTCGGTCGCTACCTGATGCTGATGGGGCGCACCTTCTCCGTACCCGAGCGGATGCGTATGTTCTGGAAACAGTACGTCAAGGAGATGGCGCAGCTAGGCATCAACTCCATAGGCATCGTCCTGCTCATCTCATTCTTCATCGGTGCCGTCATCTGCATCCAGATGAAGATGAACATCGAGTCGCCATGGATGCCACGCTGGGTGGCAGGCTATACCACCCGCGAGATCATGCTCCTAGAGTTCTCTTCGTCCATCATGTGCCTTATCCTCGCTGGCAAGGTGGGGTCGAACATCGCCTCGGAGCTGGGCACGATGCGTGTCACGCAGCAGATTGACGCCCTGGAGATCATGGGTGTCAACAGCGCCTCCTACCTTATCCTACCGAAGATTTTGGGTATGCTCACCATTATGCCCTTGCTGGTCATCTTCTCCTCGGCAATGGGTATCCTCGGCGCCTATGGCACAGCATACATCGGCCATATCATGCCGCCCGACGACCTTACGGCGGGCCTTCAGCACGACTTCGTGCCCTGGTTCATGTGGATGTCCATCATCAAGAGCCAGTTCTTCGCCTTCATCATCACCAGCGTCCCCAGCTTTTTCGGCTATACCGTCGAGGGCGGCTCCGTGAACGTTGGCAAGGCCTCTACCGACGCCGTTGTCTCCAGCAGCGCCCTCATTCTCTTCTCCGACGTCTTCCTGACACAGTTACTGAGTTGATATGATTGAAGTAAAAGACCTATACAAGCGATTCGACGACAAGGAGGTGCTGAAAGGCATCTCGACCATCTTCGAGGACGGCAAGACGAACCTCATCATCGGCCAGTCAGGTTCTGGCAAGACCGTGCTGATGAAAAACCTCGTGGGACTGCTTGAGCCTACAAGCGGTCAGGTGCTCTACGATGGTCGCGACTTCGTGGCGATGTCGAAGCACGAGAAGGTGATGATGCGTCGTGAGATGGGGATGATTTTCCAGTCGGCAGCTCTCTTCGACTCGCTGACTGTTTTGGAGAACGTTATGTTCCCGCTCGATATGTTCTCGTCGATGACACTCCGCGAGCGCCAGAAGCGCGCCATGGACTGTCTGGCACGCGTGAACCTCGTCGGCGCCGAACAGAAGTTCCCGGGCGAGATCAGCGGTGGTATGCAGAAGCGCGTCGCTATTGCCCGCGCCATCAGTCTAAACCCGAAGTACCTCTTCTGCGACGAGCCGAACAGCGGTCTCGACCCCAAGACATCGCTGGTCATCGACGAGCTGCTGCACAGCATCACTCGCGAGTTCAAGATGACCACTATCATCAACACCCACGACATGAACTCCGTCATGGGCATCGGAGAGAACATTATCTTTATCTATGAAGGGCACAAGGAGTGGCAGGGCGTCTCGGCTGACATTATGCAGTCGACGAACAAACGCCTCACGGACTTCATCTTCGCCAGCGACTTGCTGAAGGAGATGCGTACGGCTGTCCTTGCGAAATAAAAAACGTTCAGGAAACACCTGAACGTCACAATCACTTCATCCGCCACCGGCCATCGTGCTCCACCATCGGCACGACGATTTCCTCTTGCGTGCTGTCGCCATACTCCAGGATCAGGAATACGTTCATCTGGCGGGAGACGGTGTCCATCAGCGCATTGGAGGCGGCAACCGAACAGATGCCGCGATGGTCACGCTGCTGCTGTGCCACAAACTGTCGGCAGCCCGCCACCAGCTGTTCACGGTAGCCCTCGGGCAGTGAGTCGGCCCCCACCCTACCCTCCAGGAACTGCTCACACTCGCCAGCAGCCAGATGACGGTAGTAGCCCTCGGCAGCTAACGACGCCAGCTCCTCTGGTGTGGCCTTGCCACACCCCATAAGCCCCATAATTCCTATAAGCCCCATGAGTCCCATAAGACCTATAAGTCCCATAACCCTCAGAGGCCTCAGCGCCTTTCTCCGCATCATTTCTGTCGGATAAAGATGTTGATGGGCGAGCCGGTGAGCGTCCAGTTCTCACGGATTTTATTCTCGAGGAAGCGCTTATAGGGTTCCTTGATATACTGTGGCAGATTGGCGTAGAAGATAAACGTTGGAATCTGCGTGTCAGGCACTTGCGAGACGTATTTGATCTTGATGTACTTACCCTTGATGGAAGGCGGCGGCGTAGCCTCGACGATGGGCAGCATCACCTCGTTGAGCTTCGACGTGCCAATCTTCACCTTACGGTTCAAGTAAACCTGCTTTGCCGTCTCCAGCACTTTGAAGATGCGCTGCTTCGTCAGCGCCGAGGCAAAGATGATGGGGAAGTCCTTGAACGGTGCCATACGCTCGCGGATGGCGTTCTCGAAGGTATCGATGACCGCCTGCGACTTCTCTTCCACCAAGTCCCACTTGTTCACCACGACGACAAGCGACTTGTTGTTTTTCTGGATGAGCTGGAAGATGTTCATGTCCTGTGCCTCGATGCCTCGTGTGGCATCAATCATCAGGATGCAGACGTCCGAGTTCTCAATGGCACGGATGCTTCGCATGACGCTGTAGAACTCCAAGTCCTCCGACACCTTGTTCTTACGGCGGATGCCGGCGGTGTCGACGAGGTAGAAGTCGAAGCCGAACTTGTCGTAGCGCGTATAGATGGAGTCACGCGTCGTACCGGCGATGTCAGTAACGATGTGGCGCTCCTCGCCGATGAAGGCGTTGATGAGACTCGACTTACCAGCGTTCGGACGACCCACCACGGCGAAACGGGGTATGCCATCGTCAAGGTCGTCGGCCGACTTCTCGGGCAGCATCTCGAGCACTTTATCCAGCAGGTCGCCGGTGCCACTGCCCGTGGCGGCGCTGACACACCAAGGATCGCCGAGTCCCAACTTGTAGAAGTCGTACTGTCCGTAGAGGTCCTTGCCGTCGTCAGCCTTGTTAGCCACAAGCAACGTCGGCAACTTTGCGCGGCGCAAGATCTGTGCCACGTCCATGTCCCAGTCGGTCACACCGTTCTTGATGTCACAGATGAACAGCACGAGGTCGGCCTCCTCGGTGGCGATGAGCACCTGCTTGCGTATCTCCTCCTCGAAAACGTCCTCGCTGTTGACCACCCAACCGCCGGTGTCGACGACGGAGAACTCGCGTCCACACCATTCACACTTGCCGTATTGGCGGTCACGTGTCGTACCAGCCTCATCGCTCACAATGGCGTGACGGCTATTGGTCAGTCGGTTAAACAGGGTTGACTTGCCCACGTTCGGGCGCCCCACGATGGCTACTAAATTTCCCATATCATTGGTTATTTTTATTCACAACTAGTCCTTTGCACCATGCCCCTTGCCCCTTTACTCAGGGTTGTATCCAAAGGCGTCAAGTTCATGCTGCGACGAGCGCCAGTCCTTGTCGACCTTGACGAAAAGTTCGAGGAAGACGGTCTTGCCGAAGAACTTCTCCAGCGACTTGCGGGCCTCGGTGCCCACCTTCTTCAAGGCGATGCCCTGATGGCCTATGATGATGCCCTTCTGCGAGTCACGCTCGACATAGATGATAGCATTGATGGCTATCTTACGGTCATCCTCCTTGAAACGCTCTACGCGCACCTCCACGGAGTAGGGTATCTCCTTGTCGTAGTAGAGGAGGATTTTCTCGCGCACTATTTCCGAGACGAAGAAGCGGGCGGGTTTGTCCGTCAGTTGGTCCTTGTCGAAGAAGGCCGGACTCTCGGGCAGCAGCTCTTGGATGCGCTTCAAAAGCATATCCACGCCGAACTTATTCTTTGCCGAGATGGGCAGTATCTCTGCGTTGGGCAACAGCGTGTGCCATTTCTCGACGATTTCCGCAAGCTTTGCCTGACTATTCTCCTTCCTCGTTCCTCCTTCCTCGCTCCTCGAGCCTAACTCATCAATCTTGTTGATCAGCAGCAGCACAGGAATTGTCATTTTCTGCACCTTCTCCAGGAACGACATATTCTTCTCCGGGTTCTCCACGACGTCGGTGACGTAGAGCAGCACGTCGGCATCCTGTAGTGCCGACTCCGAGAAGGCGAGCATCGACTCCTGGAGCTTGTAATTGGGCTTCAGCACGCCGGGGGTGTCCGAAAAGACAATCTGCATCTCGGGCGTGTTGACGATGCCCATGATGCGGTGGCGCGTGGTCTGTGCCTTGAAGGTAGCAATCGAAATACGCTCACCAACCAGCTGGTTCATGAGCGTACTTTTACCTACGTTAGGGTTTCCGACTATATTGACGAATCCTGCTTTGTGCATCAGCTTCTCATTTCTCATTTAATATCATAGCCCCATTTGATATAGCTGGCACCATGAACGAAGCCGGCACCGAAGGCGGTGAGGATGATGTTGTCACCCTTCTTCAGCCGGTGCTCGTTCTCCCAGAGAGCCAGGGGGATGGTGGCGGCCGACGTATTGCCGAAGTGCTCGATATTCACGATGACCTTTTCCATGGGAACCTCCAGACGCTTGGCCACGGCCTCAATGATGCGCATATTCGCCTGATGGGGCACCACCCACTGGATGTTGTCCTTCGTCAGTCCGTTGCGCTCGGCAATGAGTGCGCAGTCGTCGCTCATGTTCGTCACGGCGTAACGGAACACCGTGCGTCCCTCCTGATAGAGGTAGTGCAGCCGGTGGTCTACGGTGAAGTGGCTGGCAGGACTCACGGAGCCGCCGGCCTTCAGGTGCAGGAAGGGCAGTCCCTTGCCATCGCAGCGGAAGTAACTGTCCTGGCAGCCCACACCCTCCTCCTCGGTGGCCTCCACCAGAGCGGCAGCGGCACCATCGCCGAAGAGCGGACACGTCTGACGGTCCTTATAGTCTACTATCGACGACATTTTGTCGGCACCGATGACAATCACCTTCTTCATGCGGCCGCTCTCAATCATCATCGCAGCCTGGTCGAGTGAGAACAGGAAACCACAGCAGGCAGCCCAGAAATCGAAAGCATAAGCGTTCTTCAGTCCAAGCTTGCCCACCACGATACTGGCTGTTGAGGGGAATTTATAGTCAGCGGTCGACGTGGCGACAACCAAGGCATCAATGGTATCAGGGTCGGTACCCGTCTTCCTCAGCAGTTCCTTGGCAGCCTTACGCGCCATATACGATGTACCGAGACCTTCCTCGGCCAGTATGTGGCGTTCCTTGATGCCCACACGCGTCATAATCCACTCGTCGCTGGTGTCCACCATGCGCGACAGTTCCTCGTTCGTGAGGATATAGTCGGGCACGTAGCCACCCATGCCGGTGATTACCGCTTTGATCTTACCCATTATTCAGCTACTTCGTCTTCTTTCTTGATAGCTACCTTGCCACGGTAGTAACCGCAAGTGGGGCATACGGTGTGATACACATAGTAAGCGCCGCAGTTGGGGCATACTGCCAGTGTGGGTGCTACGGCCTTGTCGTGTGTACGACGCTTGGCCTGACGAGTGCTTGACTGTCTTCTTTTAGGATGTGCCATAATTCTATAAAACTTTAATTCTTAAACTTTTAAACTCTTCAATTTTTCCCATCTTGGGTCTACTGTTCCCGCCTCCTCTTCGCTGCTTCGGGCAGCGTTGCTCAGCTCGTCGAGCTTCTGCATCATCGCACTATTGCATTTTCCAGGTGCATGAACGTGCTTGATGGGTATGGCCAGCGCAATAAACTCATAAATGAGCCATGACGTGTCGAGTATTCCTTCATCCTCGTCCACCATCACGACATCATCGTCCTCAGGGACCGTGCTTCCCAGCTTCACCACCAGACGGTTATCAGTCTCTATGGGCTGCTCCATCAGGTCGAGACAGCGGTCGCACACCACGTCTACGGTACCGACGGTGTGGAACAGGAGTTCAAAAAAGCCGGATGCCTTGCGTATAGACAGCGACACATGCAACGCTCCGTTATCCACGTCGGTTTCGTCAAGAGCCTCGAAGTAGTCCTTGTCCAGGTCGAACTCCAGCTGTGTCAGCTCGTCTGTCAGCCCTTTCAAATCTATCTTAAAGTGCTCTAAACTACCCATATACACGGTTTTACGATTTATTTAATCGCATTTTGGGCTGCAAAGTTACTAACTTTTTTCGTAACAACCCAACGATTTTATGATTTTTTTATAAATTTACGTCTTTCTCCCCAAAAATGGGTCAGAGATGGTGGAAGGGTTCTCCGTCTACGTTCCAGAACCCGTCGTAGGTGATGTAGAGGTGGTTGGTGGGCCCGGTATGATACTCGTTGCCGGTCATCTCGTCGGAGAAGAAGAAGGGATATAGGCGCAAGTCATCAATACGGCTGTCGTAGAGATAGTCGCTAAGAATATCCAGCTTGCAGTGCAGCACGTAGGTGCCGTCGCGCAGTTTGGTGGCATCCTTGCGCTTATAGTCGAAGCTCACGCCGTGGGGACCTTCGAAGACACCCCATCTCTGGATGTTCTCTGCTCCGCGTACGGTGACGTTGATGTCGAAACCGTAGGTGAACTTATACTTGAACACATCTTCGCCATAGTCGGCGAAGTGCATACCCTCCTCCACACCGGCGCTGGTGGCGGTAATCTGGTTGATGGTGACCGATGGCGTGGTGCCCATGAAGGGCAGTCCCTTGTCGATGACTTCTGGGCGGTATTGTTTCCGTAATGGTGCTGCATGGTAAGATGGGCAGGCCATATATGTCACATCATCCTCATAGTTTGGCAGGGTGAACATATACAACTTCCCGTTCTTCACCCTGGCACCTTTACCATCGTCATCTGGAAAGATTTCATCTACCACCTTCGTACCTTTCTTGATAAGGAGTGTGGGTATATAGCTTTGGCCAGCATAGCAAAAGAAGCCAACACTATTGATGGTGTACGAACCCATAAATATCATTTTCTGCTGCTGCTCATCGTAGATACGGTCAATCTTGAACGAGTTGTCCTCGATGGTAGGGTACCACGGTGTGGGCGTAGGTTTCACGATGTCCCATTCTCCGAGGTTCACTGTCAGGCCGCTCTTATCCTCCTTTTCCTGACGCTCATATGCCTCCTTGCCGACGTTGTTCCAGTATTCGGCCGAAAGTTCCATGCCGTTTTCCTTTGCCTCCTTTGCCACCTCACTGAGCACAGCCTTGGCATTGCTCTTGGTCAGTTTTCCGAATAGTTCCTTGAACCAGTCGAAGATAGACAGCTCAAGGAAGAGGCCGGCGTCGAGCTGCCAGTTCACCTTCGGGGTAATGCCAGGCCTGGATGAGACATCGTAGGACGGCTCTTCGTCATCGTTGCCTATGAACACCACCGGAGCCGTATCTGCATGCACACCAAAATATACCGACGGATAGATGCGCAGCGAGAGGACCTTACCGTAGAGGCCAAAGCAGACTTCGAGCGTGGTGCGCAGGCCCACGTCGCCTGAGAACACTGCAGAGGCCTTCCAGCCTGGACTCTCATTGACGGTCTTTTCCTGAAGAGTGAAGTCGGAGAAGTCGATGGTGTAGTCGTGCGTAATCTTGAAACTGCGCTCCAGGGTGGCCTCAGCGCTGGCCTTGAGCTCTATGTCAAAGTTCAGGTTGACGAAGAGTATCACCAGCACGGGGCCGATGAGGATGGGTTTACCCTCAACGGGGCGGAAGTGCCTCACCTTTACCTTGCCGTCGTAAGTACCACTCACCTTGATGCGAAAACATCCCTCTTCTATTTCGTTGATGTGTACCTTGTAGACGCCGCGTTCGAAACTGAAGTCGGTGAAGTCGTACTTGCTGGATACCGTATAGTAACTACCCTCTGCAAATCCGACCGTGATGGGCTTATCAGGGTGTTTGTCGTCCTCGAGGCTGAGGACGGGATCGGTTCCAAACTCGTAGCCCAGACCTATCCTTTCACCTAACTGCACATGCATGCCCCTAAAGCTATACCAGTCATCACCGCTAAAGTCGGGACCACGGGTTGTTCTGGCATTGCTACGGGCGGTGGCGATGCTGTCGGACGACTCGCCCTTCACGTCGTATTCCTCAGGGGCGGTGGTGATGGACCCGGTGATGTCGAGTTTTTTATAGGTATCGCCAAGCTTTGCCAGACTGGCGATGTAGCAGTATTCGCCGTCGCGCAGTTCGCGCATCTGCACGCGGTGCATACAGCCCATGGGGAAGCGCGTCACGTCGGTAGAGAGGAGTATCTCACCCAGCACGGGCAGGCGGTCTTGCGGTGTGTGTCCGGAGTAATGGATTTCCATGAACAGTCCCGTCTCGTCCTGCTCCACGTAGGTAATCCATTGCTGGGTATCCTCCGTCGTCAGCTGGCGCACGTTGCTCTGTAGTTGGTAGGTCACCTCGCAGTCGCCCTCTTTGGCGGTGACGGGTTTGTCGTAGCCTTCGCCGGTATGCACGGGCACATCGGTGAAGCCGTAGTCGTCGACCTCCGGCTCCTCATTGATGAACAGGTCACATGAGGATAGCGTTATGCTGAATAATAGAGTGCAGATGATAAATGTCAGGTTTATCAGGTGCCTATTGCTTGTTGTCTTCATACTTCTTGCTTCACTCGGTTACAACATTTACAATCGTGTCGGGTACGACGATATAGGGATTCTCGTCCTCCACGGGATCCACGGCGGGCTCATAGACCTCAGCGCCGTCATCGATGGTCAGGGGTAGGAGGGCTGACAGTGTGCCGTGTGCCTCACCATCGAAGGTCAGCGTCTGCGGGAACCATTCCGCCAGGGCCTTGCCACGGTAGTAGCAGCGCAGACGGATGTTGTCACCCGAAGGACGGTAGGCGCCGATGCGCATCTGGAAGTAGTCGATGCCGTGGCTCTGGCGCATCTGTCCGATGCCACGCAGGTCTTTGCCGACATAGGCTGCGATGATGACATCCTCCTGATTGGTCACCGTCAGCGGCTTTCCGTGCAGCGTCACATTGGCATAGAGCATCATCTCGTAAGGGAAGTCGCCCCAGTCCATCTCGGGTCTCGCCAGCACCTCCACCCAACAGGTGTCGCTCAGCATGGTGACCGCGCTGGTAGCCATCACACGTGTCAGGCCAGGGCTCAGGGCATAGAGCGTATCGTTCTGGAAGGTGGCAATGGCGTTGTCTTCGATGTCCCACCAGACGGCGGTATTCGACTGCGTCGCCGGCGTGAACGTCACGGGGACGACATAACGCTCACCCTCCATGATGGTGACGACGCGGCGAGTGAGGTCCATCGTCGTGCCATCGGTCAGGGTGACATTCTCATCGGTGAAAATGTCGCCGCAGCCGGCCAAAGCCAAGGCCAGTGTAAGAATTATGAAATTAAAAAATGATAATCTTCTCGCCATATTTTAATTTTATAATCTTGTAACTTTAATGGTGTTCGAGTTGCGGCTCTCACGACCGTCCTTGAAGCGGATGCTGACGTAGTACTCAGCCGTCTCGCCCTTCTTCAGGCTGGGGTCGGTATACTCCACCTCGTCCTTCGCCACATTGTACTGATACTTGAAATCCTTGTCACCGCTGCCCTTGCGGAAGATGCAGTAGTAATAGTCCTGCGACTGCAGGGAGGCAGGCATCTTCACATCCCAGACGATACGTACGGCTCCGGCGTGCTCCACCCAGTCGCCAACCACCTGAATGGGGATGTCGAGGATGTGGGGACCCTGATGCAGCCAGCTCACCGCGAAACTCTGCGACGTGTAGGGCGTCGAGTTGAAGCTCTCCACCATGTAGAAGTAGCGGCGCTCCTGGTCGTAGGGCGGATTGTCGTCGACGATGAGGGCATAGCTGCCAGTCTCTCGCAGTGAGTCGGCATCCCAGCGGGCTATCACCTCCCACTCGCCGGCGCCCAGACGTCGTTTCAGCAGGTGGTACTCCATGTCGGCATCGGTACCCACCACCCAGCGCATATGCATACCTTGCTGGTCGTTGTGCCACGACTCGTCCAGGTGAGGAGCCGACGGCGGCGTGTTGTGCGGACGCTTCACCTGCAGGACGGGCGACCACTCGCCGAAGTTGTTCGACCAGTCCACCGCGCGTACCTTATAATAAATATATTTCTGGTTGATGTTCATGGCCAGCGTGTCGATGAAGCCCTCCTGTTGGATGCCACCCTGATTGCGCAGCAGGAACTCATGGGTGCTGTCGTTGGAGAAGGCCAGGTCGTAGTAGGCAATGTCAGTATCCTCCGCCTTGTGCTGCCATGACAGGAGCACGTTACCCGAGGGCAGCACGATGGCTTTCAGTTCCTCGGGCGGCTCCGGGGCCTTGAAGTCGGTGATACGTACCATTTGTGCCAAGCCCATGTTCTCGTTGCCCGAGTTGTCGTAGGCCGAGATGGCCATCATACCCGTACGCAGGCCGGTGACGTCTACCACGGCTGTGGTGTCCTTCGGACTGATCAGCTCATTGACCATTGACCATTGGCCATTGACCTTTGATAACTGTGTCAGCGGGCGCCACTGGTGACCAGTGATGTCCTCATTGTAATACTGGATGACATACCCCTGCACATCGCCGTCCTGTTTCTCCGGGTCGGGGTTCTCCCACACCACGTGAGCCAGGATGCGGCTCATGGGGTCGTTGTCATCGGGACGCTCCAGGACGATATACTTCAGCTGCGGGGCCAGCGGCGGCTGGATGTCACGGGCATAGGCGGTGTGGACGGGCGACGGCCCAACCAGCTCTCCAAAGGCGTCGTGCGCGAAGATGCGGTATTCCCACACACCGACGTAGGGCACGGAGTCGCTGTAGACGATGAGTCCCTCATAGTCGGTAGCTTCAACCATCGAGACGTAGGGTTTCTTGTTCAGCCGCTGCCATTCGGTAGTTCCCTTCTCACGGCGTTCTATCTCGTAGCTGGAGTGTACCTTGTCCTCCCACGACAGCACGAAGCGGCACATCGACGGTAGCGTGTCTTCCACCAACGGGTCATAGGGTTCTGGCTCGTAGGGACGATTGACGACATTTTCCCTGACGCCCGGCTCGAAGATAATCTTGCCACCGTTGTCCCAAACTGTCGGCTGGACGTAATACTCATAGCGGGCATCTGGCTTCACCGAGCGGTCGACGAGGCCTACGGCCATGTCCTGTGCCAGGTCGGCACGCCACTCGGCAATGAGCATGGCATAGCCGAAGGAAATGTCCTGTTCGCTGTTGTACTCCATGTTTGCTCCCATCGTCCTTGGCGGCTCCTGCGTCTGGTTCTCGCTAATACGGCCCTCGCCATAGAGCACACCGGCACAGACCATCGCCAACGAGTCCTTCGTACCGTACTTCGACTCAAACTCTGCTTGTGACAGCGGTTTCAATCCACGGGCCAGCGTCACCTCCTCGCCGCTGCTCTTGTCTACGCGTAGCACGTTGACGCCGCCCTGTACCAAGAACATCCACGACACGTAGTCCTCGGGTAGCCACCGCAGGTAGATACGGTCACCGTAGGTGCGTGTCATCAGGTGGATCTTCGATGTAAGGATGGGGCCGTGGTAGACCTCCTCCAAGGTGTCGGTGGCCACGCTGCCGACCGCCGGTACAGTATCGACTTCTTCCTGGGCGTGAGCCGTGCAGACTGCACAGCTTACGAGACAGGCGGACAACAGGTATTTAAGCGTTTTTATCGTCATGTTTCAATTCTTTCTATTCATCAAAGCTATTCTCTAACTGTTCGTCGTTGCATGTCACCGACGGTGTGCCAATCATGTCCATCCAGTCCGTCATACTCTTCACGGGACTGCCTTCAAAGTCCAGGAAGTCGGCATCCACATCGTTCAAGTAGCTCTGGTCGGCGGCATCAGCGCCGAAGCGCTTCACTTCAAACTCACCAGTATTGAGGTTATAGGCATTCACGCGGTAGGCCTTTGCCGAGAATCCCTTCACCGTGTTCAGGGCTGTCCTGGCATCAAACACGTCTTGAGTCACAAAACGATTCGTATTGTTTGGCGACGCGCCATACTCCCAGGTCTTGTCTACGTGGAACGCATGGCCACCTCGCAGACGGAAGAACAACAGGTTCGACACCGACGACTCCCAACGGTCGCCCGTTAGGCTACCCAATGAGTACCTGAAGCTACGGTTACTGCGTGCCACCGACTTACCCGAGTGGTTCACGTCGGTTGCATCCTTGCCGTCATAACGGCCGAAGCAGTCACCGAAGATAAGCGGGAACTGGTAGTAGGGTACCTTCACCTTGAAGCCACGGCTCTCAACGGTGAGGTACTGTCCACGATGGCGGTTACTCCATGCCTTCATGTCCTTATTGAACTTGTCGTTGTCAATGCTGTTGCCCGACCAGCTATTCTGATAGATACTGTACAGATCGTCGGCGATGTCCTTCATCTTGTCGCACAGCGTCTCGGCCACATAGTATGGCGCGGCATAGTCCTTCACCAGCTCAGCCATATTCAGATGGTAGGCGAAGCCTGGGACGTTCTTGTCATAGCCCGGCACGCAGTAAGGAGACTTGCCATCCTGATTGGCCAGAGTGATGTCGGTGTCGCTCGACGGTAGCGGATACCGGGGCTGGGTCTTGTCGTTGAAGTACCACTTGTTCCATGCTCCATACATCTTTTTGGCCACCGCTATCGAGTTCTCTGCCCATCCCTCAATCTGGCTGGTGCCCTCGACGCTGAAGCCGTTGTAGCTGAATGTCAGCGGCTCGCTGGCATGACGCACCTCAATGTCGTCGAACGAATAGCTATTTACCTTCTTGCCGCCGATGAACACCGTGTTCGACAGATAGGAGAAATAGATGTAGGGATTGTCCAGCCGCGGCTTAGTGTAAATACTCTTCTCGGCCATCTCGCTCGAAATAGAATAGACGAGGTCGCCCGATGGTGAGAACGTGAACGAGGGACGCGCCGTGGCGGTCACACCCACGAACGGACGCTCGTAGGGCAGGGGCTCGCCTATCGAGTGCGTACGCTCCACCTTCGTGGTTACATATTTGTGCTTCTTGCGATCGTACGTCACCTTTCTCATCACCAACGGCGCTCCTAAGTTCTGCCAGTCTGTACGGTCCGAGCCTCGGAAGGTCAGGTTAGCCAGGATGATGGTGGTGTCCTTCTGGCACGACAGTCCCATCTGGTCGTAGTAGGTGTTAATTGCATTCTGGTAGGTCTCAGTATCGCCATATTGCCCGACAGCATAGATGCCTACCAATATCATTGTGAGCGTCGCGCCAAGGTTTGCCACAGTCTCTTCGACTGTGCAGCCCATCTGTTCTACCAGATTGTCGTACATATTGTGTTCTCGCAGGAAGCCGGTCATGGCGTTGAGTTTCTCTTCGTCGGTCATGTTCGTCGTGCAGTCGACACCGGCACCAGCCACCTGCTTGGTGTAGAGCAGCTGCAGGTTGTACTCGTAGTCACTGTTCTTGTCGGCCGACTTCTCCTTGTAGGGTTTGAAGGCGTACGCCGGCTCCATGTTCACGAAGTCTTTGCCATATCGTGCGAAGCGGTTCTCCTTCACCTCGGTCTTCTTCCATTTCTCTTCGCCCACCTTACGTCCGCGCAGCTGCCACGTGAGCTTGCCCTTGGTATAGGCCTTACCTTCGATATCGGTGTTCAGGGCAATCGTGGGACGTTCTAGGTCGTGCATGTAGGCTTCGTCCTTATCCTCCGGCTCGTTGAACAGCTTATTGTCAACAGCCGACGGGTAGGCCAGGGCCACATACTGCTGCAGGCCGTTCACAGGATCTTCTTTGATCTCTTCCTCACTACGGGTGTAGAAGAAGAAGAATTTGTTCTGTAGCCAGCGGATGCGATACTCCTTCTGCTTACCCTTCGTGCTCGTGGCTACCAGCGTGGGCCATACCTGCTGGCCGTCCTCCACCTCGTAGGCGGTACCGATGAGACGGAGGATGTAGTGACAGCCGGGTTTCAGCGTGGCACCCGTCAGATGGAAGCGGCTACCATGGGCGCCGTTGGGTTCCTCCTTGATACGGATGGGGATGCGGTACTGGCGGTACTGATTGTGGAAGAGGTTCTGTGTCTTGGTCCAAGTAGCACCGTCGGGATTCAGCAGGTCGCTGTTTTTCTTGGCTTTCTTATTCGAATAGTACTTGCTGTCCATCTCCATGTTGGTCTGGTTGACCGACTCGAAGCCACAATTCTCAATGGTAGATTTGACGGTGTACTTCCACTGGATGGAGGATTTCGAGAAGTCAAACTCGTAGAGCTCGGCAGCAATAGAGCCGTAGGTCGATGACTCGCTGTCGGAGAGGTCGGTGTTCAGGTCGAAGACATACGTACGTGCGGCATTCAGGTTGAGCGTCGATGCGTCGTAGCCCGTCTTGTTCGACAGGGCCAGCTGGTCGCTGGGGTCTACAAGGCGGTACTGGGCGCCGAGGGAAGCCGTTGTCGTGAACATAGCCTTGTTGAAGTCGCGCACGCTGATGCCTTCGTCATACCAGCCCAGTCCCAGACTGTCGCTGGCAATGTTGCAGTAGTCGAAGAGGTTGAAGCCGTCGAGGGCATTACCCACGAACGCCTCGCATCGCTGTCCGCAGGTGAAGTTGAAGCTACGGTCAATCTTCACCAGACCGGCCAGGAGGCTCATCTTCACGCGGGCCTTGCCGTCGACCCATGTAGGACTAGGCATACCACACTCGAAGACGCCGCCGATACCGGCATCAACGATGTCAATCTTACGGTCGATGAGCTTGCCCAGCTTGATGTGCAGGCCGAACTTCGCTGCGAGGTAGGCATAGAACTGTCCCATGGCATACCAGCCGTTCTTACCCATCGGGCGGTGGAGGTTGGTACAGAAGGCGGTATTGCCGTAGTTGACCAGCGACATATCGAAGCCGGCGATGGCGTTCAGCGAGCCGTAGAACAGTCCGAGGTCGATGTCGATGAAGCCCCACGCCGAGGCACCGATCATCACACCGCCCTTGACGTTCTCGCCGGTGGGCAGCAACGCCTTGATGGCCGCGCTGCGCGAGCGCTGAGCCTTGTCGAGGCTGGCGTTGGTGTTCACCTGACTGCTTCCGCCGTTGAGGAAGTCGGTGATGACGGTAGGAATAGGCGGTAGCTGTCCGTCGCCAGGCAGTTCGTTACCAATGCAGAGGTAGGCGTTTGCACCGATGTTGACGTTGACGATGCTCGACTTGAAGTCGACGAGCACGAACTGGCAGCGCTTCTTCTCTTCGGGTTCACCGAGATAGAGGTGCCAGCGCATGGGCGACTTCTTCACACCGTTCTCCTTCCATGTTATCTTGAACTGCAAGGGGATATTGAACTCAGCGGCGCGGGGCTTGTTGGCATCAGCCTTCGCCTTCGCCTCCTCGTCTATCGATTTCTCCTCTTTGGCATGTTGGTTCTTGTCGCTCTTGCTGTCGTAGTCGCTCTTGAAGGAGTCCATGCCGGGCATGGGGATGTCGGCCACGAAGTTCTTCACGTCGCTCTCCAGGTTCTGCTGGAAGTCGTCGAGCGTCTTCTGCATCTTCACCAGTTCGGCGTTGGCCTTCTCCATGTACTTACCCACCTTGCCTGAGAGCTTACTGCTGGTAGCCTCGACGGTGATGTCCAATGAGAGGAAGCGGTCCTTGTCGTCGTTCTGGTAGAGCAGTTGTACCTTTGCCTCCACCAGTCCGCTGACAGCCTTCATGTTACCCTTGAAGAGGAAGGTGGTGAGACAGCCGTTGCCGTTGTTGCCCTGACGGTCGTAGACCACGTTGAGGTCGACGTCGGCAGAGAGCGTCTCCTTGCCTGCCGATGACTGTAGTCCCAGTCCGAACGACACGCCAATCAGTCCATACCGTGCCTGAGCCTTGATGCCACCTTCGTCTTTTCCGCTCTTCCCTGCCGGCCTTGCATTGAAGTAGAAGCCACCGGCTATGCGGTTGATGACCACGGGGTCGAAATGGATGCCGGCGCCGCTGCTGATGTCCACGGTGAAGTAGCCCCAGGCGTATTTGTCAGGAACGGTCAGCCCGCTGCCTTCAGCCGGTTTCTCGCCGTCCTGCGTGGTATGTTCGAAGTAGCCGCCGTTGCACTTGACGGCGAACAGGCCCTTGATGTCGATGTCGAGGCTGCCGGCATAGCCCTTGTCGGCGCTGTCCTCACCAGTCACGTTCAGCTCACCCTTGAAGTGGAGCACGGAGAAGTCGCAGTCGAGCTTGATGCTCTTGAACTCCACCTTGCCCTCGCTGAGCTGGTAGCCCGAGATATTGGAGAGGTCGCCGGGGATGGTGAGCTTCGCCGAGATGTCGATGCCGACGGCGGTGTTGATCTTGTCTTCGCAGAGGCCGATAGTACCTTCGATGCCAAGTGTCAGTTTCTCATTCTTATAGTCGAAGCTCCAGTTTGACAGTTCCACGGAGAACGGACCGAGATTCTTCTTCGGCGACGACAGCGACCACTCGCCGGCATCGAAGAAGCACTTGCTGGTCAGCGCTATCTCCTTGCTCTCGAACAGGTTGATGGCGCCGCTATGCTTCTCCGACCATTCAGCCTCCGAGCGCAGGCGTTTGATTCCAAGGCTGTCGTTGAAGTAGGTATTGATATTCTTATAGACGGCAGCGCTGTCCTTGTACGAGAAGTTAGCTAGGCGCATCTTCGCGAAGTGGATGCCACGGAAGTCCATGTTCAGCGGCAGCTTCTTCGCATATTCGCGGATGCTGTTCACCGTGGAGTTGGTGTCGGCGATGTTGATCTGACCGCCCATGTTCAGCTCCACGTAGGTGTCGGTCTTGTCCTTGTTGCGGTCGATGGCCGCCACCATGAAGTATGTCTGGTCCTTGATGAGGTCTACGTCGGCCACGAAGCACGAGAAGTCGAGCGAGTCTATCTGCTGCGTCTTGAAGTAGTACGCCATCAGGTCGTTCTCGCCGTACACCCGTTTCTTATGCTCCACCTTCTTGCCGCTCTTGTCGTAGGTGTAGTACGTCGTCGTGCTGTCCGTCAGGTGGCGGATGTCGCAGGTAAAGCGGATCTTGCCCTGGTCGGGGTTGCCCTTGCCGCCGCCCTTGCCGGTTCCAGCGGCGGAAGCGGTGGCGCCGCCTTTCCCGTTTCCAGTGGCAGAACCGCTGGACGCACTCTTTCCGGTGGAAGAACCGCTGGACGCACTCTGGTCCTTCTTACCAAAAAGCGGTATGGCGAAGCGGCCCTCAATATGGCAGGAGTCAAAGTTGTTCTGCACAATCATCACCTTTGCCATGTCGAGGTCGAACTCCCAGCCACCGGCCTTGCCCGTCTGCGCCTCCATCAGGTTCAGGGCGGCGATGTCACAGGTGATGCCACTGGCATCGAAGAACATCTTCTGACCGGCAATCTTCAGACCCTCGTTGCCCTTGCCAAAGACGGCCCACTTCGGGAACTGTACGCTAATCTCGTTGACGTAGATGCCCTGCCAGGCCTCCCATTTGCCGTCGCTGCACTCGCTGCTCACCTTCGTCGGGTCGTAGGTCTTCGGCATGGCGTTGATGCCGGGGAAGTGGAGGCTGCTGCCCTGGTAGTTCTTCTTCGAGCTGTGGTCAAAGATGATGTCCTTGCCCGGTGTAAAGGTCCATCCCGGCAGGTCCTCGGCCTGGAACGGATCCATCGATATACGACCAATCCAGTCGCTCCAGCTCTTCTCTATCGTGGCCTGCAAGTCAAGGATGGGCGGGGTGTTCTCCACCTTGCCTTCGATGACACGTTTCAGGTTCGGTATCTGCATGGCAATCTCCAGGCCCAGACCGCCGAACTCATCGTTCTCCCACCTCAGGAAACAGCCGTCCTGCGGGTCGAGGGGCTCCAGCGGTGCCTTGAACGTCATGTCCCAGCCGCTGTCCGGATCCTTGATCCTGAAGTTCGAGAGCAATGCCAGCACACCGTCCTCGGGCAGTATGCGGCCCTTCTGCACGCAGAGACGCGGTGCACCGAAGATGAGCACGTCGTTCTCGATGACGTCGCACTTAGGCAGCACGAACTCGCCGATGACGTTCATCACGGCGCCCTTCGGTGTGAACATCATGCTGGCTATCTGCAGCGAGAAGTCCTCGGGCAGCAGCTTGGCGATGGTGTCGGGCAGCTCCGTGGGGAAGTAGATGTCCAGTCCTGTGCCGTCCATCACCTGGTCCCACTGTTTCTCTGCCTGCTTGAAATAGGTATAGTACGAACCCAGGTTATACTGCTGTGCCAGGTTGCCCGTCTCGCCGCTGACCGTCGAGCCTACCTTGTCGGCCACGTCTCTCGGCAGTCCGAGGTCGCCCCAGATGTTGTCGAGGCCCCACGACGAGAACAGCGAGTCGACGGCCTGCTGGGCGGTGAACTCTGTCTGCTTCCCCTTCGCATACGTGTTCAGGATACCGTCGTAGACCACGCCGTCGGTATTCACCTTGATGCTGTCGAACTTCACGGCCACACGCACGTTCATGCCGAGCACCTCCCAGTTGATCCAGCCGGTGCCGTTCTTCAGAGTCCTCGTCTTGCTGTCCTGTGTCACATCGTCGTTCAGCGTCAGTGTCCAGTCGCTGATCTTCAGCTTCTCGTCCTTCTTCGGCAGGTGGTCTATGGGTACCTTGTTAGCCACGTCGGCAGTATTCTCGCCACACTCAAAGGTCTCCTTGAAGTGCTCCACGATGGCGAAGTCGACGTAGTTCAGCGAGTCGCCCTGCATCTTGATGATGCTGTCGGCGGCATTCGTCGACTTCGCCGTGACACGCAGCACGAGGTAGTCGCCAGCCTGCACGCCTTTCAGACTCTTCCACTGGATGGTGTCGTTGAGATTCTTCGCCTTCTCGTCGATTTTCTTGGTGTATATAGGTTTCGACTTGAAGATATTCTTCAGCGAGTCGGCCGTGTTACCCTTGTATAGCGCTACGGTGTATGCGAACTTGATGGTGTCCTGTCTCTGTCCGCGCCCACCGGCAAACCAGGCCTTACGCCACTCCACGTAGATGCTGTCGCCGACGAACAGCTTTCGTCCCACCTTCTCGTAGAAGCTGGGCTTAATGAGCTTCGGCTGTTCAAAGGTGTAGAGTTTCTCCTTGCTGGTCGTCTCCTTACCGTTGGTAGCAGAGCCTTTGGCGGCATCGGCTACGCTGTCCCCCTTCTCGCTTTGGGGTTCGATGCCCTTGAAGTTCGGGTCGTAGAAGCGGAACAGCAGGATGTCACTCTTTCCGTCGTTCTCTATCAGCGAGTAGTTCAGCGAGTTGGCACTGTTAGAGATCACACTGTGTGCCGTCACCTGCATGGCATAGACCGTCGTGGTGTCCTGCTTCCACAGATTCTGATAGGCCGTCGGCAGGGTGAAGGTGGTGTTCAGCAACTTCGAGGCCTGATACTCGGCAGGGTTGTAGAGGATGGCTTCATCGGGCGTCTGTGCTCCGAGCTTCACCACCTTCAGGTCGTAGTTGAACTGCACCATCTGTGCGTTGCAGTTCAGCGTGGGCTGCATCCAGGTGAAGAGCTGTACGGGATTGTTCACGTCGATCTTCGCCACGGCGAACTGCGCCATCGGGTCGGCGGCGGCCAGTCCGCCGGCCGCCTTGGGGCTGAGGAAGCGGGGCGACTGTGCACGGTAGCAGATGTTGAACTGGCAGCGTCCGTCGCCGGGATGGGTGAGCAACACGCCATTCGTCTGCTGCGGATCCCAGCGGTAGGCATCCATAAACATCTGGTACTGTCCTTCGGGCAGCAGGCCGATAGGCTCGTCCTGCAGCTTCTGCATCAGGTCCTCGCGGAGTCCTAAGTCGCTGAGTGTGAAGTGGCGGAACAGGTTGCGCATCTCCACGGGGTTGAGCACCTTCGCCTGGTGGGGTGCCAGCACGATAGGCTCGCGGGGGATATTGCCGTTGGTGGGGGTAGCCATCATCACCTCCTGGTCGGGGAAGAGCATATCTATATGCATACCGATATGGAGGAGCTGCTCCGCGTCGGTGTTGTTCATCAGCTTGATGCTGAAGAACTTGCCGGGGTTGCTCATGTATTCGCCAGCCTGCGGGGGCAGCACGGGCGACATCGGACTGACGCTGATGGTCACGTCCTGTGCCCATAGGGACCCACCCCCTACCCCTCCCTTCATGGAGGGGAGTATATAGACAAACTGAAGATTCAGGAGCACTAGTATTAATAGTGCCTTCCTCAAGCATCGGTTCCCAATATGATGATTCGCTATAGTCATTTTCTCTTCACTCAAAATACATTTTCGGATAGAATCTATCTACTCCCCTCACTCACAGGGAGGGGTCGGGGGTGGGTCTTTTCTTCGCCAGGTGCAGCAGCGAGAAGGTATAAGTATAGCCCAGCGACGCCGTCAGTTCGGTGGTGCCGGTGCTGCTGTGGTCAGCACTCAGGTTGGTATCGCTGTATTTGTTGAAACCGGCAGAGAACGAGAAGCTGTGGACCTTGGCCAGGGTGTAGCCCGCCGTGACGAAGGTTCCCAGCGAGAGGTTCTTACGCTGGTTCTTGATATCGTTATAGCACAGCGACAACGTGGCCGACGTGCTGAGACTCTTGTCTTTCAGGAAAGAGCGACCGGTGCCCACGGAGAGCACGTCGCTGGTATAGCGTGTCTGGTAGCCGTCGCTCTGCTGATGTGAGAGCGAGGTGCTGATGGTCATCTCCAACGCCTTCAGCTCCAAGGAGTGCGACAGTCCGACGGCGAACGTCTTCACGTCGCTGACGCCGGTGGCAAAGCGGTTCAGGTCCTTGTTCTCGGTATAGTTGCCGGTGAGTGAGATGACATGTGCCAGGTGCTCGCCGTCGAAGATGAGCGAGGGCGTCAGGTAGAGGGAGTTCATGCGGCGGTTTACGCGGGTGGTGTCGTTGACACGTGCCGTACCGTCGCTCTGCACCTGCCGGTAGCCGTTGTAGCCTGCCGCCAGCTGGAGGTGCTGTGAGATCTGTGTACTGGCCGAGGCGTTGTAGACGAAGCCGCGGGTGGTATACAGCTGGTTACGGGTGATATTGTCCTCCTGTCCAGAGAACGATGCCGTCAGGGCAATCTTGTTGAAGAGGGTCGTCGAGGCATTAATGCCCAGCGACTGGTAGTTGTTCGACGTGTAGTAGAGTCCCAGGGTGGTGAAGTCGGGCTGCACCATCCGGTAGAACACGGAGGTGTTGAAGTTCTTCACGTTGACGTTGGCGCTGACGTCGGTGGCAATACGCATCAGCGACGAGTAGCGGGCCGCGAAGATCTGGTCCCAGCGGTCCAGGCGGGTGGTGTGCACGCGCTCAGCCTCCTTGTCTTTCGAGAAGGCGGTAAAGGCCAGGTTGCCACGCAGCGACAGCCAGCGGGTGACGCCCATGCCGCCCCGCAGCGCCACGGCGATATTCTCCTGCGGCCGTATGCGCTGCTGCCATTCCGGCGACACACTGCTGCTCTGGTCGTAGGCACGGAGCAAAAAGAGGTCGAGGAAGGACTTTGAAGAGCCGTAGCCCACCTTGAAGCCCCAGCCCAGACGGCGATACTGCGGTGCACGTGCCGAGGGATCGGCGGGGTCGTCGTTGATGGCGTTGCGCAGCTCACCATAGAAGGCGCCGAAGCGCAGGCGTTCGCCACCATACTCCAGACCGATGCCGTTGAACGACATATTCATGATATAGCTCGACATCGTCATCGACGAACGTCCGAAGTGTCCGCGCCAGTTCTTGTACGTCGGGTCGATGTGGAACGACAGGTGGGGGAAAGAGAACGACGAGTTGTCGTTGCTGTAGGAGAAGGCAAAGGGCATACTCACGCCGTAGACGGAGATGTTCATGTTCGCCCAGAGGGTGTTGCCCCACGGCGAGCGGTAGCCACTGCCTATCGTTGAATGATAAAAGGTGTTCTGTGTGCCAATGGCACCGGTGATGATAAGCGGGTCGCTCTCGGCAATACTCGAGATGGTGTTCTGACCCAGTGTCAGCGACTGGGCAGTCGCTGACACTGGTAACATCAGAGCAGACATTACATATATAATGTACGCGCGAGTTCGTTTCATGCTCATCGTTAACGGACGACAGTCTTCATCACGCGGCCGTCGGCAGTACGACGGATATTGACACCCTTCTGCGGACGGCTCACCTCACGACCGTTGAGGTCATAGGTGCGGGTGGCGCTGCCGTTGACGGATGAAGTGTGAGTAGTGATAGCTGTAGCGGTCATGATGGTCTCGCCCTTATGCAGCTTGAACGGCTCCTTCACCGTTCCCAGCATATTCTTCATGCGGGTGGTCTCGTCAATCTGGCTCAGCTCGCCGACGGTCTCGTCGTGGAGCTGGAACGAGACGGTCTCACCGCTATTGCCGTGAACCGTGATGAAGAAGCGGTCGCCAACGGCGACACCCTCGCCACGGCACTCGTCGTTGACGAAAGCATAGATGCGGCAACCGTCAGTCTTCTGCAGGCCCTCAACCTCGGCGACGATGGTCATGTTGTCGCGGAAGCCTGAGGCATCGTACTGATAGAGGGGCGTACGGTCAGCCCTTCTGCCGGCCTGACGGGAAGTGGGCACGAAGTCGTCATCCACGGCAGCCATATTCAGCTCATTCTCGAAGGTGATTGTACGGCCTGCGTCGCCAGCGTTGTAGAACAGGTAGCCCTGGCCGGGAGCCAGCACCTCGAGGCTGCCGGTCCAAGAGCCTTCGTTATATATGGCAAAGCCGTCTTTCTTCGAGACGATTCGGTCGTCCTCGACGAAGGTGCCCGACAGGCCATTGATGATATAACGACGGAACACATAGGGGTTAGGAATCCAGTTCCAGCCTTTACGCAGGGTGATGGGGTCGTCCACGCCCAGCGTGCCACCGTAGAGGTAGTTGCTGCTCGCCTCAGTCTGCTCAGGCTGTGGCCCACCGGGGTTCGTGCCGGTGCTCGATTCGGTCTTCAGCTTGAAGCACACGTTCTGCGACAGGAGGTCGAGATCACCGAAGAGTCCGTACGTCGGGTCGTTGTACACCTGCTCACTCTGCGTACGGATCTCTATGAGATTGTCGTCGAACAAACTATTCAGACTCTTAAGAATACCGTAGGGAATGGTGCGCCACTCCCAGCCGCCATTGACCTGGAAGTCGTAGCCCAGCTCCTGCGGATCGGTGGTCATGCTGATGTTGTCATTTCCCACGGGATAGGTGGCAGTAAACATCACCTTTCCTGGGATATTCTTCAGGGTGACGGGAGCCCAGACGGTGCCTTCTTCCTCACCAACGGCGAACGAGCCGATCTCCAGAATGTTGTCCATATAGTTAGACCAGTCATCGTTGTCATAGTAGGTTGCCGTAACCTCCACCAAGTTGGGGTTTATGGTGCAACCTTCAGGTATAGAGCTTACCTGTATCTTTCCTTCATTACCATCGGATTGGGGAGCGAAGTATTGGACGGTCAGGCCGGTGAGTCCCTCCGAAACGATGACAGTGAAAGAGGCTGAGACCTCTGTCTCGTGAGGAGCACCCGTGGGGTCGAACTCAGCAGCGAGCCAGTCCTTCCACTTAATGGTCATGGTGACCGTCGTGGTACCGACAGCCTTTACAAAGGCACCATTATCGTTGATCTCCAACACATTGGGGTTGCTGATGTTGTAGATATTCGCATAGTCAGTACCCTCATAGATAACATAGGAACCCTCGGGACCCATGACAATCGCGTTATCCAGAATCTCGGTGATGTTCATTCCCGAACCCGTGAAGTTCACAGTATACTCTGGAACGGGAGCGGTCAGGGTCTTGAACTCGTCGTGAACGCGCACCTTGACGTAGGTGGAGGCTTGGGGGTTGTCGACGGATGTCACAAGGATCCACTCTGAGCCACCTTGGGTAGCTGTGATGGTACCTTCAGAATCTATCGTAACACAGTGTTGGTCTGCTCCTGGATCATAATAGCTAAGCGTCACTGCCTTGTTCGTTGCAGCAGCAGGCACAATGTTAAACGCCTTGCCGTCAACGAAATACGAGGTCAGGTCGTCGCCGAGCATACAGTCGAGATACTCGTAGGGACTGCTAGAGTCATCGGACTGGAATGGGCTGGTGATGCCCGTCACGCCACAGGTCACGTTGATGGTGAACGTCTTGGTGTCACCAGTCCACCGTGGATTGCCAAATTCCTGACCAAGATAGTCATTAGCCCAATACTCCAGGGTAATCGTTGCTGTACCGGCCTCCTTCGCAGTCACGGTAATCGGAAGTTCTGGAGAATACACGAACTCGCCAGTTTCTATATCCACCACGTCTGTGTTATTCGACGTGATTTCCACGTAACTGTCATAGAAACCTTCGGCATCTGCAGGCAAAATATTGAAATTTGCCTTCACGATGTCGGTGATGTCCATATTGTCCGATGTCAAGGGGATGGTGAGCACATCTTGGTTGAACGTCACGTTTCTCACGTCATTGTAGGCATTGACATAAATGTCGCAAGAGACATCGGGATTGGACTTGCTCCTCACCGTGACAACACCATTAGAACCATCGTGCTTGACTTTGATATGGCCGTCAGTATCGACATAAAGGGCATAGTCGTTAGGGCTGACCTCGAAAGTGACGTCCTTATCGTAGGCTGTTGAAGGGAGCACATTAAACATCATGCCATCCACAAGATACGCCGTCAGGTCGTCATCCACCGAGCAAGCCAAGTAATCGTCGCTATTGTAGGGGCTGGTAATGCTCGACACGCCCTGACGGACATGTACGGTGACGGTGATGGGGTTGATGCCCGTGCGGATGTTGTCATCATAGTCGTAGACGGTAGCTGTCATCACAGCATCGCCGGCTTCGAGGGCAACCCATGCATCGCCATGACTCACTACTTGGGTGTTGCTCGATACCCATACTACTTTGTCGGTGGTATTCGCGGGGGCCAGTTCGTAGGTGCCCTGAAGGAGTTGGTCCAATACTATCGGCTCATTGCCAAGATATACCGTCAGCTCCGCCTGTGTGCGGCTGAGGGCGGTGGCAGGCTGGTAGACGTAAACCACGCCCTCTGCATCCAGTGAGCCGTAAGTCATCCATACCGACGCGCCGGTAGTGGTGGGATTCACGCCCTTGATACCCCAAATGCCGTCATTATTCTTGAAACTAAAATAGTTATTACCGCCTTGGCCGTATGCCCATTCAATGTTGTTGGGCAGCGTGGCATCCCAAGGGGTCACAGTCACATATTGCAGCGGGTCGACCGTCTCACCTACGTTGACATAAATGTTATTCAGCGAGATGCTAGTGGGCTCTGTCAGTCCTAGCTGAGTAGCGCTCGAAGGAATAGCTTCCGTCTCACCAGTAAACATAACCTCCTCAGTGTTTACTGTCAGGTCGTACTCCAGACCCGTTGATGGATTGTAAGCCTTGAAAGTGATGAATTCACCATCGTCAGTATCGAGGCTGCCTTCCACACGGAAACGCAATATGTAGGCTTCCGTTGTCAATATAAAGGGGTTCGACATAACAGTACCCTTACCGCGAAGTTCATCGCCAATGAAGGCGGCAAACTCGTAGCTGTTATAGGTGCTTTGGTCATAAACGGTTTCACCGTTGAGCACCAACTCGGCATAGACAAAGGTCTCGTCCATGTAACCACCACCCGGAGAGCTCCAATGTGATGAGTTCTGTGCTCTCAACATACCCGTCACAGCCATTAGTGACAGGGCAAACAGTAATAGTCTTTTCATATGCTTGGTTTATGTTTGATTAACTTCTGTTGTAATTTAGGCTACAAAGTTACACATTATATATAAGAAAAGCAAAAAAAGTTGAAGAAAAATACACAAAGGAAATGGAGAAAACATAGAAAAGAGACAAACGCAATCGTTTTTGAGACAAATTGAAAAGAATCCACTGATAATCACAAAATAGGTTGCAAAGTCCGGTGATTAACAAAAAATGAGTCAGAAGAACCGACACAGGATCACTCTGTCAGAAGAGAGAAGCCTGTTTACGGGAGCGAGGAGGATGTTTACGGGGAAAAACCTTATCGGAGCAGGGGAAAGGCCGATCTTTTCGTTCTCGCAGCGGGCGGGGAAATAATCAGCAGCGCCCGCTGCTAATATCGGCAGCGGGCGCGGAAATTGTCGGCAGCGTTCGCTGCGTACCCAGTTTTGTGATCAGGGGTCGGTTCTATTGATCCTATTAGAGAATTACTTCAGCTCAATGCGGAAGGTGGTGCCGCGGCCCAGCTCGGACTGCTTGACGAAGATGCGGCCGTGGTGGTACTCCTCGACGATGCGGCGCGCCAGCGAGAGACCAAGACCCCAGCCGCGCTTCTTCGTGGTGAAGCCGGGGGTGAAGACGTGGCCGATGTCCTTCTTGCGGATGCCCTTGCCGTTGTCGGCGACCTCGACGGCAACGCCACCACCCTCCTCCTCGATGAGCGTGAGGTCGATGCGGCCGGCACCCTCCATGGCGTCGACGGCGTTCTTGCAGAGGTTCTCGATGACCCACTCAAAGAGCTGAGCGTTCATCCTGACACGAACGTCGTGGTCGGGCAGGTGGCGCACAATCTCCACCTTGCGCGACGTGCGACGGTCCATGTAGTCGACAACATGGTCGAGCACCTGGTTCATCGACGACTCCACGGGCTCGGGCAGGGAGCCGATCTTCGAGAAACGCTCGGCGATGAGCTCCAGGCGCTTCACGTCCTTGTCCATCTCGGGGATGAGCGCGTCGTCGGGGTAGTTCTCCTTCAGGATCTCCACCCACGCCATGAGACTGGAGATGGGGGTTCCGAGCTGGTGGGCGGTCTCCTTCGACAGTCCCACCCACACCTTGTTCTGCTCGGCCCGCTTCGACGACAGCAGGGCGAAGATGGCGACGACGACAAAGATCATGACGATGCCGAGCTGCACGTAGGGCCATGCCTGCAGGCGCTTGAGCATGATGGACTCGTCGTAGCAGACAATCTGGGAGTCGACGCGGATGGTGTCGCCGGAGGCCTGCATACGGCGGGCGTACTTCGTCAATTGAGAATTAATAGTGGGTGATGGAGAATTCTCGTCGATGCCGGAGATGTTGCGGTAGTCGTCGATGCCGCCCTCGCTGTTGAGGACGATGACGGGGATGGTGTTGTTGCCCTTCATCACGTCGAGGATGAGGGCCACGTCGGTGTTCTCGTCGGCATTGTTCAGGGCGTGGAGAGCCTGTGCCCACACCTCCATGCGGTTGCGCTCCTCCTTGGAGAGGTCGCGCACGAGGAAGTGCGAGATGAGCAGCGACGCCACGGCAATAACCGCTGCGGCCACCACGAGGAGTATCTTCACCTGTCTTATTCTGTCAGTCCACTGCATACTCTAAAATAACGTCGGGCAGGGGAAGATTATTGTAAAACATGAATAAATTATAAAATATAGAAGAGAAAAGGTGTGGTTTAGGATTTTTTTCGTATTTTTGTGCCCATTATTACAACCGAGGAACATGAAGACTAAGTTATATACAAGTTTTTTAGGCATCGCCGTGGCGTGTATGCTTGCCGCAGCGTGCGGGAAAGAAAAGCCAAAGGCACGCGATGCAGCCAAATACAAAACCCTCGTGGTGGGACGTCAGGACATGAACCTCGCGCGCCAGTACAGCGCCACACTGACAGGCCGCCAGATAGTAGAGGTGCGCCCGCAGGTGTCGGGATGCATCACCCGCATACTCATCGGCGAGGGCGAGAACGTGCGGAAGGGCCAGACGCTGTTCGTCATCGACCAGGTGCCCTACCGCGCCGCCCTGGAGTCGGCCGTCAGCGCCCGTAAGAGTGCGGAGGCACGGCTGGCGACGGCCCGCATGAACTACGAGAACGAGACACGCCTGCAGGAGAGCCACGTCGTGGGTGCCGTGAGCGTCACGACGATGCGCAACGCCCTGCTGGAGGCCGAGGCGGCGCTGGCTCAGGCGAAAGCCCAGGAGACGAGCGCCCGCAACAACCTGAGCTATACCGAGGTGAAGAGTCCCGCCAACGGCGTGACGTCGATGATTCCCTGGCACGTAGGGTCGCTGGTCAGCAGCACCATCAGCGAGCCGCTGGTCACCGTGGCCGACGACAGCGAGGTGTACGCCTACTTCAGCATCACCGAGGACCAGGAGCTGGACCTCGTCAGCCGTTACGGCTCCGTGGCGGCGTTCATCAGCGAGGCGCCGGCGGTGACGCTGCGCTTGAGCAACGGCCGCGACTACCCCGTAGCGGGCCACATCAGCGCCGTCAGCGGCACCGTGGACAACACGACGGGTGCCGTGACGCTCCGTGCCACGTTTGCGAACCCCGACCACCTGCTGCACAACGGCGGCAGCGCCACGGTGGTGGTGCCGACGAAGCGCACGGACTGCATCGTCATACCGCAGGAGGCCACCTACGAGCTGCAGAACCGTATGTTCGTCTACCGCATCGTCGACGGCAAGACGAAGGCCACGCCCATCAACCTGTTTCCACAGAACAACGGGAAAGAGTACATCGTGGAGGAGGGCCTCAACGAGGGTGACACCATCATCGCCGAGGGTGCCGGCCTGCTGAAAGAAGGAATTGTCGTTGCCCCCTAAGTTAGAGGCTTATATACAATGAAGGTAAGAACATTCATAGAACGACCGATACTGTCAGGTGTCATCAGCGTGCTGATGGTGCTGGTAGGACTCATCGGCCTGACCCGACTGGCGCTGGAGCAGTTTCCGGAGATAGCGCCACCGGTGGTGCGCATACTGGCCAACTACACCGGTGCCAATGCCGAGACGGTGCAGAAGAGCGTCATCGTACCACTCGAGGAGGCCATCAACGGCGTCGAGGGCATGATGTATATGTCGTCGACGGCATCGAACAACGGCAGCGCCTCCATCGGCATCTTCTTCCGACAGGGCACCGATGCCGACATGGCGATGGTGAACGTCCAGAACCGCGCCGCCACCGTCCAGGGCCGCCTGCCCAGCGACGTGGTGAAGAGCGGCATCACCGTCCGCAAGCGACAGACGAGCAACATCAAGCAGATAGCCGTCTACAGCCCCGACTCGACGTTCGACCGCGCGTTCCTGGCGAACTACACGAAGATCAACATCGAGCCGCGACTGAGCCGTATCCCCGGTGTGGGCGACGTGAACGTGATGGGGGCCGACTACTCCATGCGCATCTGGCTCGACCCCATGAAGATGGCGCGCTACGGACTGGTGCCCTCGGACATCACGAAGGTGCTCGACGAGCAGAACGTCGAGGTGGCCACGGGTACGCTGGGCGCCGAGAGCGACAACAAGTTCCAGTACGTGCTGAAATACCGCGGCCGCTACGAGGAGGAGCAGGGCTACGAGGAGATGGTCGTCCGCTCGCTGCCCGACGGCAACGTGCTGCGCATCGGCGACATCGCCCGTGTGGAGCTGGGGTCGCAGAACTATAATATTATAGGTGAGACCAACGGCCGCCCGGGTGTGAACATCAGCATCAACCAGGTGAGCGGCTCGAACGCCAACGAGATCATCAAGCAGATAGACCGCGAGGTGGAGGAGATACGCCAGTCGCTGCCGCCGGGCATCGTCATCGAGGATCTGGAATCGAAGAAGGACTTCCTCGACGCCTCCATCACCAGCGTCGTGGAGACGCTGCTGGAGGCACTGCTGCTGGTGATCCTCGTCGTCTGGCTGTTCCTCGGCTCATGGCGAGCCACCATCATCCCCGCCATCGCCATCGTCGTCTCGCTGGTGGCCACGCTGGCGGTCATCTATGCCATCGGCTTCTCCCTGAATATGCTGACTCTCTTCGCCCTGGTGCTGGTCATCGGCACCGTCGTCGACGATGCCATCGTGGTGGTGGAGGCGGTGCAAGCGCGACTGGAAGCCCCCCCTTCTGCCCCCGAGGGGGCTACTATGGTCTCAAGCACCGAAACTAACGTGTCCCCCTCGGGGGACGAAAAGGGGGCCGTGGAGGAGGCCATGCACGGCATCACCTCAGCGCTGATCACCACGACGCTGGTGTTCATGGCGGTCTTCGTGCCCGTCTGCTTCATCAACGGCGTCACGGGAACATTCTACACGCAGTTCGGACTGACGATGGCCATCGCCGTCGCCATCTCGCTGTTCAACGCTCTGACACTCTCCCCTGCCCTGTCGGCCATTATCATGCGCGACTCGAAGCTGAACCGCTTCCAAGCCGGTTTCAACCGCGTCTTCACAAAGGTATCCGACCGCTATAAGCACGCCGTCGGACGCTTCACGACGAAGAGCAAGACGGCCATCGCCCTCGTCATGGTGGCCATCGCCCTGCTGGAGTGGCTGATGCACTCGACGAAGACGGGACTGGTGCCCAACGAGGACATGGGAACCGTCTATATCAACGTCCAGGCATCGCCGGGAACCAGTCTGCACGAGACCTACGGCATCCTGAAGGAGATAGAGCGCCGCATCAGCGACCTGCCCCAGCTGCGCATCTACTCGCTCATCGCCGGCAATAACAACAGCTTCGAGCAGTCGTCGTCGAACGGCAACTTCACGCTGAAGCTGAAGAAGTGGGGCGAGCGCAAAGGCAAGGGCGACGACGTGGAGAGCGTCATGGAGGAGATCTACCGCCGCACGGCTGACATCACCAACGCGAAGATCCAGGTGAACATGCAGAATATGCTGCCGGGCTTCAGCCGCATGAACGGCTTCGAGATGCACGTCCAGGACAAGCACGGCGGCACCATCAATGAGCTGCTCGACCAGACGAACCACCTCATTGCCGCCCTGAACGAACGGCCGGAGATCAGCCGCGCCTTCACCAACTTCTCGCTGAAGTACCCGCAGTACCGCATCGACGTCGACGCCGCCCTCTGCAAGCGCCACGGCGTGTCGCCCAGCGACGTGCTACACGCCCTCGGAGGCTATGTCGGCGGCACGTACGCCTCGAACTTCGTGCGCTTCACGAAACTCTACCGCGTCATGGTACAGGCATCGCCGGAGTACCGTCTCGACGCGGAGTCGCTGAACAACATCTTCGTACGTAGCACGTCGGGCGAGATGTCGCCCATCGGCCAGTACCTGACGCTGACACGCGTCTACGGCTCCGAGACGCTCTCGCGCTTTAACCTCTTCCCGTCGATACAGGTAGGAGGCACCGCCGCCGAGGGCTACAGCAACGGACAGGCCATCGACGCCATCCGCGAGGTGGCCGCCGAGGTGCTGCCCGAGGGCTACGGCTATGAGTTCGGCGGACTGACACGCGAGGAGGCGTCGGCTCAGAACACCACTGCCCTGGTCTTCGTCATCTGCATCGTGTTCATCTACCTCATCCTCTGCGCCCTCTACGAGAGCCTGTTCATACCCATGGCCGTCATCCTCAGCGTGCCCTTCGGACTGGCGGGCAGCTTCCTCTTCGCGAACCTCTGGGGACTGGAGAACAACATCTATATGCAGACGGGACTCATCATGCTCATCGGACTGCTGTCGAAGACCGCCATCCTCCTCACGGAATATGCCACGGTGCGACGACGCCAGGGCATGGGCATCGTCGAGGCAGCCCTTGATGCCGCCGCCGTCCGTCTGCGGCCCATCCTGATGACGTCGCTGACGATGATCTTCGGACTGCTGCCCCTGGCCCTCGCCACGGGCATCGGTGCCAACGGCAACCGCTCGCTGGGCGTAGGCACCATCGGCGGTATGTTCATCGGCACCATCGCCCTGCTGTTCATCGTCCCCGCCCTCTTCGTCGTCTTCCAGACACTCGAGGAGAAGGTCAAGAAGAAGAGATAAGAGATATCGCCTCGGCGATTAAGCATTAAGCATTAAGCATTAAGCATTAAGAATTAAGCATTAATAATTGAGCATTGCTTTGCATCCCTGCGCAAAAGTGCGCAAAACAATATTTGCGCACTTTTGCAAACGCTTTTTCTTGGAGCATCAGAAAAGATTGCGTACCTTTGCGACATCAAAAAACAATTAAGCATTAAGAATTAAGCATTAAAGAAAATGATGTTCACTGACCGAGAAATCTTCCTGTTCGTCATCTGTACGGTGTTCTATATTACCTTATTTATAGTGGTGATACAGAGCAACCACCGCAAGATACAGCTGCTGCAGAGCCGTCTGGACAATATCCACGCCATGCAGAAGATGGCCGTCATAGAGCATCGCGCCAACGACGTCAACAGCATCTTCGCCTCGACAGTCTACCAGCGCATCAAGCAATACCTCGTCACCGGCCAGAGCATGAACGAAGAGGACTGGGCCGAACTGACGGAAGTGGTGAACGGCGTCTACAACGGCTTCACCGACAAGCTGTTCAGCCTCTACCACATGAGCAACCAGGACTACCACGTCAGCCTGCTCATCAAGGTCCGCCTGCAACCGAAGGACATCGCCACGCTGACAGCCCACTCGAAAGAGAGCGTCGCCTCCACCCGCAGCCGACTGTACCAGAAGGTGTTCGGGAAAAAGGGAAGCACCAAGGACTGGGACGACTTCATACTCTCGATATAACGATATAACGGAATAACGAAACAACGGAATAACGAAACAACATCTTAAAACAATAAGATTATGATTGAGTATCTTTTAGCAAACATGTGGCAGCTGTGGGCCGTCGTGTCCATCATCTGTCTGATCCTCGAGCTGTCCTCCGGCGACTTCTTCATCATCTGCTTCTCTATAGGAGCGGTCTTCGCCATCATCGCCGCCGCACTCGGGTTGGGAATCTACTGGCAACTGTTTATCTTCGCCGTCTTCTCGCTGCTCAGCGTACTCTTCGTCAGGCCGGTGGCCCTGCGCTACCTGCATAAGAACGAGCCCAACAAGCCAAGCAATGCCGACGCACTCCTGGGCCGCACGGGCAAGGTGACCGAGACCATCACCGCCGGTGGCAACGGCTACGTGCAGATTGACGGAGATATGTGGCGCGCCGTCAGCACCACGGACATCGCCGTGGGCGAGACCGTCCGCGTCGTCGACCGCCAGAGCACCGTCGTCACGGTCGAAAGGCTCTAAAAACAACATTAATCAATAACAACTTAAAAAAACATGGACATTATGACTTACGTACTCATCGCCATCGTCGTCCTGGTGATTCTCTTCGCCAAGATGGCACTCGTCATCATCCCGCAGTCGGAGACCAAGATCATCGAGCGTCTGGGACGCTACTACGCTACCCTGAACCCCGGTATCAACATCATCATCCCCTTCATCGACCGCGCCAAGGACATCGTCGTGCTGAACCGCGGACGCTACGCCTACTCGAACAGCATCGACCTCCGCGAGCAGGTCTACGACTTCCCCTCGCAGAACGTGATCACGAAGGATAACATCCAGATGGAGATCAACGCCCTGCTCTACTTCCAGATTGTCGACCCCTTCAAGGCCGTCTACGAGATCTCGAACCTGCCCAACGCCATCGAGAAGCTGACGCAGACCACCCTGCGTAACATCATCGGTGAGATGGAGCTCGACGAGACGCTGACCTCGCGCGACACCATCAACACCAAGCTGCGTGCCGTGCTGGACGACGCCACCGACAAGTGGGGCGTGAAGGTGAACCGCGTTGAGCTGCAGGACATCATCCCGCCATCGACCGTCCTCAACGCCATGGAGAAGCAGATGCAGGCCGAGCGTAACAAGCGCGCACAGATCCTGACCTCCGAGGGTGAGAAGGCCGCTGAGATCCTCGCTTCCGAGGGTGAGAAGACCGCCATCATCAACCGCGCCGACGCCCAGAAGCAGCAGGCCATCCTCCACGCCGAGGGTGAGGCCCAGGCCCGCATCCGCAAGGCCGAGGCCGAGGCCAAGGCCATCGAGCTCATCACCGAGGCCGTCGGCAAGTCGACGAACCCCGCCAACTACCTCCTGGCTCAGAAGTACATCCAGATGATGCAGGAGCTGGCACAGGGCGACAAGACAAAGACCGTCTACCTGCCTTACGAGGCCACGAACCTCATGGGCTCCATCGGCGGCATCAAGGACCTCTTCAAGTCCGAATAAACAACAAAACAAGATATTATGCAGAAAACAGAAAGATAGACTACGTGGAGGATGGCCAGCAGTCCAGACTCTGGTTCCTCGGACAGTAACACTTAAACGAAAATCTTCAAAAATCTAACAAAAATGGCTCTCTACGGGCCTGTTCTTGTCAGATTTTTGAAGATTTTTGTTTTCTTATCACGAGATCATGTTTCTTCCGCCGGTATCGTGAGGATGAACCGGCATCCGTCGGTGTATTCGGGGTCGAGGGTAATCACTCCGCCTATCGAACTGGCGAGGCGTTGCGAGATAGGCAGCCCGAGACCGATACCCTCCTTGTAGTTGTCGACAGCTTTCTCGAAGACGTCGAAGATGCGGTCACGGTCCTCGGGCTTGATGCCGATGCCGGTGTCCTCCACAATCAGTCGGACCTGTCGCGCCGGCTGGTCGTACTCGCAGCGCAGTTCGACATAGCCCTTCTCCGTGAACTTCCAGGCATTGTCGAGGATGTGCGTCATGATGCGTGTCACGGTCGACGGATGGGTGTGCACGGTGAAGTCGTCGGCAACGTTGGTCTTGAACCGCGTCTCCACCTTTTTCGAATCAAGGGGCGCGGAACGCAGCAGGTTCTGGCACAGGACGTTGATCATGACATCCTCCATGTCCGAATCGGGACGGCGGTTCTTCTCGCTCTCGCTTTTCGAGAGCTCCAGCATCTCGTCGACGATGGTCGTGATGAGCTCCACATTGTAGCCGATGCGACTCCGCATGTCCTTCATGTCCTTCTCGCTCAGTTTAATGCCCGGCTGGCAGAGCAGGTTAGAGAAGCCGCCGATGGCATTCAGCGGCGTGCGTATCTCGTGGTTCATGTTGTTGATGAATGCCGACTTCATGCGGCTCGACTCCTCGGCACGCGCCAGGGCGTCCCTCAGTTTCTTGTTCTTGTCCCAGATGATGCGCGTCAGCCGGCGGCGCCCCATGACGTAGATAATCAGGAAAGCCACACAGATGCCTATAATCCAGTTCGTGAGCCGTTGTACTTTGCTCTTGCTGGCCGCAGCCTCCTCGCGCGTCCTCATCAGCGTGCGCCCCGTAGCCAACTGGTCGTAGTGGGCATCCTGGACGTCGCTGAACACAGAGTCCATCTCAAACACCTTGTTCCTCATGGCCTGGATACTGTTCTCGACGTCGCCGGCCTGGCCGTAGATGGCGGCTGCCACCAGCAGGCTGTCGACACCGACGCGGCCCTCCCGCAGTTTGTCGATGGCCTTCTGGTAATGACCGTCGAAGGTGAGGCGGGCTATCTCCACCAGACGGTCGTACTGCTGGTTGATGGCCGTGTCGCCCTGCTGACGCAGTTGCTCATACTCGTAATAGGTATCCTCGAAGTCTGCCCTGTTGCCGTTGAGGAACTGGACGTAAACCTTGATGGCCTTCGACAGCGTCAGGGCACCCGTATCCTCCGTCTTCACGGCTATCTGTTCCGACTGGTTGACGTAGTCGATGGCCTTCACGGGGTCCTTGATACAGAACATCTGGGCCAGGAAGCGCTGGACGAACATCGTGAATTTCGGGTCGCGGTCGTCAGCTTCGTCGAGCGCCTGGACGAAATACTGCTCAGCCCGGCGGCTGTCGTGGCTGACGCGGTAGACGTTGCCCATCAGCGAGGTGGGCAGGTAGTAGTAGTCCACGTCGTTGTTGCGCCTGACGTCGGCGTCCAGATACTCGGCCGTCCGGATGGCCCGGAACAGGTTCTTCCGCCTGATGTCGTAGAACCCCTCGTTGGTCTTCGTCACATAGTACGTCTTCCAGTCGCCCGTGCGCTTCAGATACTCCTCGAACTCATGGGCGTACCGGTAGAAAGCGCTGTCGTTGCCAGCCTCGTAGAGTATGCGGAACCGGCGGTTCATCTCCGCCACCTTCGCCGTGTCCCAGCTTTCAGCCCATGCCCCCTGTGCAAACGCGCACAGCAGGACGAGGATAATCAGGTTGATCAGTCTGATCAAGGGGTCGGTTCTCCTGATCATTTTCCGGAGCCCACCACCTCTTCGACTATTCATTATGCTATTCATGCTTTCACCCATCTTCTCGGTTAGTGGGGACAAAGGTACGAACATATTATTATTCCTCCAAATTTTCTCTCTTAAAAATGAAGGGGAGACCGATCCCGTGATCACTTTTCTACTCGCTCAACAAGCGCAAGTACATGCACACCGTCTTCCACTTCTTCGTCCTCGCCGGCAGCGTCTGCCACATCATCGCCGTCTGGGACGTGCTCATGCAGCAGCTATAATTTTGCATAATTATCCGCATATCTATGCACGAAAAGACCACCTTTAGCCCGCTAAAGGTCACCTTTAGAATCGTAAAGGTCATCCTCTCGTCGCTAAAGGTCATCTTTTCACGGCTAAAGGTGACCTTTACGTGTATATATATAGTTGTTATATGCAGAAACTATCCCACACTTCCCGCACTTCCCACACCCACGTGCATACCATTAAGCATTAAGCATTATGCATTATGCATTGATTTAGGTGTAGGATAGGTAGGATAGGTAGGATAATTTTCCCTTTCGCTACTATATACACGCGCGCGACCTCTCAACGGCTTCTTTCCCCAGCCTGACTAGTTGACTGATCACGGGGTCGGTTCTCATGATCATTTTCCGGAGCACGCCACCTCTTCGATGATTCATGACACCATTCATTCTCTCACCCATCTTCTCGGTTTGTTGGGACAAAGATACAAACATATTATATAACCTCCAAACTTTACTACTCAAAAATGATCAGGAGCGCTCGGCTCTGCCGCTTTCACTAAGCGTAGCGACTGAAAGAACCGACCCCGTGATCATATAGTGTTTAATCTGTCCAAACTTTGGGGTTCACTTCATTCTTGCGTCCTTTCAGTGGCAAGCGGCAAAGCCGAGCGCCGTGATCATTTATTTCACCCTTTTCCGTCCATTCTCAATATACACCCCCTTCGCCGGTTTACCATTGAGACGGCGGCCCTGGAGGTCGAAAATAGGAGACAATCACAGAGCCCCATAATTACCCAGTGCTAACAAGGTTTGACTTTCAGTATAATAAACCGGGGGCCAGAGCTGCTTACAGGATCATACTCCCGCAATCTAAATTCAAGAATCTTGAACTCAATGACATCATCTACTTGAAGGATGCCATCCGTCAGCTCACTACTCGAAAGGATAACAGCCTCAGACCCTACACTCGGTATATATTCATTACTACTCTCAGGAGCCTCAGCGATGACGACTTGCACACTTCCAGCCCACGGACTTACATTTTTGACGATTGCCTTAAAGCAGCCTGTCGACTCGTCAAGACGATAGACGTCTTCATCGTCAACTATTTCATCCTTGTCACTACAGCTAACACCCACCATCACGAGTGCTGCCATCAATATAAATAATCCTTTCTTCATAATCTTGTTTGGTTTTAATGGTTCTTTGATCAAATGCAAAAGTAGGAAAAAATTTTGCATTTAGCAAATTTTCCCTACTTTTTTAACAATACATCTACTTTACACTGAATTTTTGTGTAAACGTCTGAGTGATCAGGGGACTCTTGCGTCCTTTCAGTGGCAAGCGGCATAGCCGAGCGCTGTGATCATTCAGATACCTCCTTGATTGACAGTGCAAATATAGTAACATTTTCTTTATCATCAAAATTTTATTCGGGAAAAATGATCATAGAACCGTCCCCTGATCAGACTGAAAGGACGCAAGAACCGTCCCCTGATCAGACTGAAAGGACGCAAGAACCGTCCCCTGATCATTCTACTCAAAAATGATCAGGAGAACCGACCCCGTGATCATGGTGATTACTCCCCAATGAGCACGTTCCCTTTCACGCCCTCCTTCAGTTCAACGGCGAACCGAACCAGCTCCAACGTACCGCGCATGACGACCACCGTATACTTACCGACATTAAGCGGGGCGACCTTGTAGCCCAAGTCGATGGGACAAACGCAGTTTGCCAGCGACTGAAGGTTCTCCTCGGTCACGACAATCACGTTGCCCTGCACCTTGGCACTCACGCCAACGTCCTCGGCATCGCACCCATAGACGGCGTTGATATGCGTCAGCTGCAACACACCGCCACTGAACGTATAGTCTATCGACTGCTCGCCATACAGCGACGTCAGAGAGTTCGTCTCTTCCCCGGCACGCGTATCCGTACCGTTTGTCTTACACTCCGACTGCGACAGCTTCGTCAGCCGAGCCTCCGCAGTCTGCTCCGACTTCTCGTCCTTGTCACTACAGCCTACGCCCGTCATGACGAGCGTAGCCATCAAGATAAGATAGAACTTTTTCATTGTTTCCTTTGTTTTTAGTTTAAAAAGAGGACTTCGGAATACAAAAGTAGTTTTATTTTTTTGAACTTCCAACTTTTTTCTTCAAAAAGTGATGAAGTCCCCTGATTATTCGGTTCTTTTCGGATTTATTTTATGTTCAGCTTCTGGGTGTATGTTTCTTTGTTATGAAGAAATGATCATAGAACCGTCCCCTGATCAGACTATTAAGATGTGTTCGTTCAATTATGAATTCAGTTTCTATTGGGAATTTCTTCAATAACATTCACAGAGAGAACCTTCTGTGGCTGTTTGGGATATAGTCCCCAGAAGGGAAGAATCTGGGCTATACTAGGTATCAGTTCGTCACTACGAGCATCATTTCGGATATACAGATTTAAGCAAAGACCGTCTTCTCCCTGAAGAAGTTCTTTCTTGGTAATATAGTAGCCTGCACATCCCATGACCCGTTGGCCGATAATGAGTGTATATTTATCGAAGTCTATCTCAGGAAGAGCCTTTTCTCCCTGATAGATGTCTGACAACTCCTGGCGACTATTAATGACACAGACATTATTCTCATAGATATGAACTCCAGCATAAGTATCAGGATCATAGAAGAAACTGTTGGGTTCTCCAATTCTTACCGAACCAGTATGGACCTCGGGCCACTCCGTATTGAAAAAAACAGCAATTGGACTATCAGTCACATCAATTGGCTGAATCAAACTCTTTTTTTCTTCATCGTTAGTACACCCGAAAAATCCGACGGATAACAAAGTACATAAAAAAACAAATAAACTATTCCTCATATTTTCATTTTTTACTGTAAAATTATGAATCTTTTTTCACAATTACTAGAATGAAACAAACATTTCGCTATCGATAGTCGAATAAAGTATAATATTTACAATTCTATTTCACTGTAGAAGTAGTACTCGCCGCCGTCGTATAGCTGCAGCTCGAAGGTGCCGGTGAACGTGGCGGGAAGATATACGACGTTAACGTTGGCAGGGACTGTAATCTGATAGACCACGTCGGGCTCCTCACCGGTAGTATCGACAAGATACAGCTCATACGCGGGATGGTCACCCTCTATATATAAGGTATAACCGTCAATGCTGGCCTCGGGCATAAGAATCGGGCCGCGAGGATGGCCAGCTCCATTACCGCCGGAGTGTCCCCCTCCTCCGGTAGGTCCTCCATTGCATACATAAAAATGAATGTTTGTACCATGCACATTAGCCTGTGCGGAAATGCTCATGACGGCCAGTAGGCTCATCAATCCAAAAATTAAAATCCTTTTCTTCATATTCTTATGCGTTATAAAAAAGAAAAATATGCCGCAAAGATATGAAAAGAGAAGTGGAAAAGCAACTAAATCGATTAAACAGAATAAACAGAATTTGCAAGCGCTTGACTATCAATACGGTAGAGATTGAATAATCATGCTGAATTCCTTGGCAGAAGGCTGCTGGTCAAAGAGTTTTTTTGACAGGCGACGATGAATATTGGAGATAGCCCCTTTTGTAACCTCCAAAAGCGCAGCCTGTTCGGAGGAGGAAAAACGTAACTTTTCAAGAATGCACACATTGGTTTCACGAGGACCAAGTTTATATTTGTTGCCAGTAGTAATGGTATACATGAAATGTGGCATTAGTTTGTTTACTAACTGTCGGAGTTCATTCCACTCGACATCGGTTACAGTAGCTCCAATAGTAGCTTGTTTATGGAAACGGATGACAATGGGACTGTTCAACAATGTATCCAAAAGTCCCCATTCTTTGGGATCTTTGTGATCGGCCTGTTGGCTAGCAAGGGTTTGACGCAAGACATTGAGCTCGGATTCTAAGCGCTTAATCAGTTCCGTGTCCTCATTCTTCTGACTCCTTAGCAACTGTAACTTAGAGGAGGTTTCCTGATAGGATAGCATATCCATGGCATAGCAGCTTGCCATGCGGTGGAGACGAGCCTTAACACGGACATGAAGTACATAGATGACAAAAAGCAACAGCAGCACAAGGCTAAAGGCCATGAGACCGCCAACCCAAATGGCTAACTGTAAACGGACAGAACGTGCCGATTCATATTCGGCTATTTGTTGGTGGCGGGTGTAATTGTAGAGCGACTGTGCTGCCTGGAGTTTTGACTGCTCCAAACGACCGACAAATGTATCGTTGAACTGCGTATGGATATCGGCATATTTGAAGGCAGAATCTGCCATGCCTCTTTCTCGAAAGAGCTGATAAAGTCCATGATAGCCCAGCAGAAGATTATTTGGCGTTTCACCATCGCTGATAAGTTTGCGATAAGCGGTATATGCAGAGTCGTATTGGTGCATGGCTGAATAATATACGCCCTTATCGTAGTATAAAAGATATTGGTTCTTATCCCCAAATGGTTCATTGCCTGTTAATGTAGAATGGTATGCCAGCCTGTCAAGGTATTCCTTCGCCTTAGCATAGTCCTTACGACGCAGATTGGCTGCTATTGCAGGTCCGAGAGCTGTGTTGGCAAAGAGTGTATCGCCAATCTCCATATAGCGCCGACAGGCTTCCTCGCTATAGTAGATGACGCTGTCATCAATACCTAACCAATCATAACATGAGGCGTGCATGTTCAGAAAAGCAAGGGCGGCAACGGTGTCTTTGGCTATCATGGCATAGCGATAGGCAGCACGTTCTTCATCCAGCTGGTTGCGGGGCATCGCATAGTCCTCAAAAAGGGCGGCCATCTGACCATGAACACGTGCCAACAAGGCGAAATTACAATCAGCATCAGTAGTATCGACACATTCTACTGCATCATGATAGGCAGAAAGGGCGGCAGGGGCCTCGCCCATGTCGCGGTAAGCACAGCCTAGCAGGTAGTGGGCACGGAGCTGCTCGTTGGGGGTGCCATGACGGTCGTAGTACTTCGTGGCCTCAAGAAGCAGCGAGTCGAGGCCGCCGGTCATCGGGATATAGGCGCGGTTCAGGCTGTCGGCCCTATCGAGCAGGGCTTCCATACGCTCCCGCCGTCCGTCGTCGCAGGCGACGAGCAGGAGCAGCAGCAAAAATGTCAGTAGACAGCCTATCGTACGCTTCATTGGCTGCAAAGGTACCACAAAACGCGCTAAAGACAAAATAAAACATCAAAAATTGTCAGAATGGCCTCTATTTCAAAAATAATCAGTACTTTTGCAAGCGAATTGTAGAAATAAGGTTTGCGAAACAGACGAGACTTGAATTAATCAACCATATTATTGACCAAGAACATGAAAACAAAAACTTTCCTAAGACGGGCTGCTATGACGCTGGCCCTGACCTTGTTAGCGACTGCAGGATGGGCAGCCGATGAACCCATCACAAGTTATACTGCCACGGGCGGTACAGAGGGTGTCAATGCCGACGAAGGCTACGCAGCACTTGTTGACAACAACGATGACACCAAGTGGTGTGTAAAAACTACCGAAGACGCGTGGACTGGGACGGCCTACATTGAATTCAAGAGCGACAAGGCGTTTGTGCCCACGAGTTACGTGTTGTGTACGGCCAATGACAATTCCTCTTACAAGGGGCGCAATCCCCTGACGTGGGTCATCAAGGCCAAGAAGAACGCTTCGGACGATTGGACGACCATCGCCAGCGTGGAGAACGACAAGGTAATGGAGGACAAGGATTTCAAAGCCTACGAGTTCTTTCTCACGAGCACCGCTGTCTACCAGTATTTCCGCTTCGAGGTGTCAGCCGTACACGACAAAAACGTGCTGCAGCTGTCAGAATTCTATTTCATCGGGCATTCCGATGACGGCAACGACCCCACCTTCACACCGCCGACAATACGGGAGAATCTGGTATACACCTACAAAGAACTGGAACTCGTCCAGCCCGGAAGCGTGGTTGGTGGCGAGATGCAGTACTCGTTAAACAACAGGGAATGGAGTACCGAGGTGCCCAAGCAGACTGCCGTTGGCGAATACCCAGTCTATTACAGGGTCGTCGGCGACAATACCCACAACACCACCGTGTCATACTTGTTGGGGACAGCATCCATCAAGAAGGCCGACTTTGTAGACCTCTCAACCATCGACTATGCCTACTGGGCAACCGACGGCGACATATTGACAGGAAAGGCCCACCCCGACGCTCACATACTCTGCGGGGCTGGCGTCACCGTAACGTTTAGAGACATGGACCTCACACAATTTGGCGAAGGCCATGACTGGGCAGGGTTCTGCGTTGCAGGCAACGCCACCATCATCCTCGAGGGTAACAACAAACTGAAAGGATGTCTGCCCAAATACCCTGGTTTGCTGGTTAATAAGAGCAATGAGGTGATTATCAAGGGTGACGGCACACTGGAAGTGGAAGCTGGAGGCAGGGCTGCAGCCATCGGCGGAGGTCCCGCCAACCAGTGCGGACGAATCGTCATCGATGGCGGAACGATTATCGCCCGTGGCGGTGACGACAGCCCCGGCATTGGTGGCGGACCCGGTAAAAGCTGTAAGGGTATTACCATCAACGGCGGCCATGTGACGGCCATTGGCGGTAAAGGCGCCGCCGGCATCGGCACAGGAACGAGCAATTCGGCGTGCAACTTTATTACCATCAACGGCGGCACCGTCATTGCCACAAAGGGCGAGAACGGCGTCTGTATAGGTGCCGTAGAAGGCAGCTCGTGCGGCCCTATCAACATTGCCACGAATCTGAGCGACGTGACCGTGGGCGACACCCGCACCATCTCTGAAACTACCGCCATCTCCGTCGTCAAGTCCATAGCCAATGACGCTAACTGGTATGACATGAAGGGCCAGAACCTGCAGAGCATTCCGACGCAGAAAGGTATTTACATTCACGACGGAAAGAAACTAGTCGTGAAGTAATTGAAAAACAATTGAATTGAGAAAACAAAAATCTTCAAAAATCTGACATTAATAAGCCTGTCGAAAGCCATTTTTGTCAGATTTTTGAAGATTTTTGTTCAACTCAGCGTGTGATGACACACCCGCTTCGTATCCTTACTTAACTAACACCTTCTTACCATTGAGGATATAGAGCCCCTTGGCCGTCGGACGCTCAATCTTACGGCCACGCAGGTCATACCACGTCTCGGCGGATGACTGGCCCTGAATCTCGCTGATGGCCGTGACATCGTCGTCGTAGAGCGAGGACTGACGGGCACCGGCATAGCCCTGCTGAATCTTGATGTGTCCGAAGACCACCTCTACCCAGGTACCGTTGCCACCCCACTCGTTGGCGCAGGGCGTCCAGCGGAAGCGGTAGTTGCCTGCCTGCGGAACGTTGAAGTTCACCACGCCGTAGCTGCTACCATAGGTCGACTCGTTGAGGTTCTTGTTGACGTTCTTGTTGCAACGGATAATCTGGCTGCCCACGCACTGGTTGTTCTGGTTGAAGACCTCACACTTAATATAAGGTGTGCCTGCCCATGCCACGGCATTGTAGCTCAGGTTATACTGTCCGGCCTTCAGCGTCATGGCATAGCCGTTCACGCTGCCATACTCGGCATAGCCGGCCTTAGAAGCGTCGCTCTGACGGATATAAAGACCCGTAGCCACCTCGCCGCCACCGGCAAACTGGAAGATACGGGGACCGCTGGCAGCCTCGCCAGCAGACTTCACCTGGTCGGCATCGACAATCGTCCAGCCGGCGGGAACCTCGTTCTGCTTGCGGAAAGCCAGGGGATTGCCCTTGTAGTAGAGGCTGATATTACCTACCAACACTTCCTGCCATGCACCGCCATTGCCATTAGCATCGGCAACGGGGGTGAAGCGCACGCGGTAGTTACCCTTGATCATCGAGTAGAAGCTCATGCCGACGACCGTCGTACCCTGTAGCTTCGTGGCGGTATTGCCGTTGGCATTGCCGTTAGCCTTGACGATGCGCGAGGTGAGCACACTGCCCGTGGGGTCGAAGACCTCGATCTTCAGATAGGGGCTGCCCTTCCAGGCGGCAACGTTGCACGCCAGGACATACTCGCCATAGACCAGCGACAGGGCATAGCCATTCTTCGCACCGTACTCGATGAAGCCAGCACGGTCGGCGCTAATCTCACGGCAATAGAAGGCCGACGACATGTCGCCACCACCGGTGAGGCGCATGATGCGCGGACCACGGCTGACATTGCCTGGCTGTACCTCGCCGCCATTGTCACAGACAGTCCATCCCTGAGGGATGAAGTCGCTGCCGTTGCCCCACTCGGGAATCAGGTTGCTACCCTGCGTCGTGTTGGCTGTCTGGCTGCTGGTGTTATTGTTATTATTATTGTTGTTGTTATTGTTATTATTGCTACTGCTGTTGTTGTTATTATTGTTGTTGCTGCTGCTGCCGCTGTTCTTGGCATAGTCCTTCAGCGAATACTCATAGTACCAATAGAAACAGGCCTTGGCGCAGCACTCCACGTTCTCGTTGAAAGCAGCCTTGACGGTGCCACTCTGCAGGAATGCGTCGACGTCAAGATAGTCGTCGATACTCGTCAGCGTCATCGAGATATTGCCATAGTAGTCCATCACGGCCTTCCAGGCATTGCCCCACTTACTGGTCGAGGCAGTACCCCACGTACCATAGTTGCTGGCTACCCACTGGCCGAACTCATTGTACTTGCCACTGCCGGGCTGCTCGGGGCTCCAGTCAATCTCAGACACCAGAATGGGCTTGCTCGTCACCACAGGCACCTGGTTCTTGAAGTTACGGATAAACGTCTGATGGTCGTAGCTCGTGTCGCTGGCACCATACCAACCGGGATAGACGTGCACGGCATAGCCGTAGTTGGAGTCGTTGACAGGGTACTGAGCGTAGTCCTGGTACTGGCTCTGATAGCCCATGCCGGGAACCCATATGATACCCGTAAAGCCATTCTGACGGATCACGTCGATGATGGGCTGGAAGTAGTCACGCATAGCCGTTGCCGACGTCTGGCCCCACTGGTTCTTGATGTGGACGGGCTCGTTGGCCAGCTCTATCGAGACAACACCGGCATGGCTCTTGACATTACTGTTCTTCGAGACGATGTCCCACACCGTCTTCAGGTACTGCTGGTAGTAATCACCAACCTGAAGCTCCTTCGGGCAGACCCCCGGCGGGCGCATCACGACATACATACCGTGGTTCAGCGCTTTCTGGGCCAGCGGCCAGTAGAGCATATCAAGGTATTTCTGCAGACGAGCGGAACTAAAGCGCGAGATGTTTGCCTCGCCAGTCTCACTACCCGTAGACTGCTTAGAGGGGTCGTTAGTCCAGCCCGGCTCCAAATGCAGACGGAAGATGTTGCAATACGTTCCCTTCGCAGGATTCTGAAGGGCACCAAACACCTTATCATAATAGTTGATACAGGGCTCAACATTATTGTCCGTACACGAATAGCCCCAGCGGTACTTGTTGAAATAAGGGCTAGGCGTGTCCATCACACCGTGAAGCACCACCTTGTTACCGTACTGATCGTTCAATTGATTGCCGTTGACATGGAGTGGAGCGACCACTCCGAACTGCGCCATAGCACCAAACGGCAATAATGCCATAGCCAGAAGGGTAAAGATCTTTTTCATTGTTTAGGTTTTTAATGATTTAGGTTTGTGAGTTTTAAAAATCAGCTGCAAAATTATCAAATATACGACTTTAGTACTTTCGGATTTGTTTCAAATCTTATCAAAAACGGACAAATCGTACAATTTGAAAATTCATATTGTCCGTTTTGTCGGTATTAAGTAAATAAAAATCATAAACACAAATAAAGAGATCTTTAGTTACACAAAACGGAAGAAGCCCTGAATCATTGCTGACTCAGGGCTTCATTAAATTGTGCAGACAATAAAAAAGCCCCGGAGATTTCTCTCCAGGGCTTCAGTAAAAATGGCGGCCTCCTACTCTCCCACATTGCATTGCAGTACCATCGGCGCAGGCGGGCTTAACTTCTCTGTTCGGAATGGGAAGAGGTGG